>NZ_JBHTMP010000081.1:0-27520 GCF_042679305.1 Micromonospora sonneratiae
GCACTGGCTTATCAAGCACCCTGTTGAGTTCTCAAAGAACAAACACACACCATCAAACAAACCCGCTCAGCAGGCCCGCCATCCGGGGCTTTCGTTCAAGTCTGTGTAGCTGGACTCGAATGATCAGACTGGAATCTACCAGTCGCTCTCAATCGGTCCCGCTGGGCCCCGTTGACGCACACCCTGAGGGGTGTTCGTTTCTTTCGGGGGAAGCCTTCAGACCGGCCGACTCGCCGCTTCCGCAGCTCGTCCGCCCGGCTCCTGCCGGCTTGGAGTACTTTACCCGGTCGGCTTCGCGATTGCAACCCCGGCTTGCCGGTCAATCGCACCACCCGGACCCAGCCTCGCTCGGCGGTCACCCGCCCCGAGCCTGAGCGCTTGCGGTTCCGGCCGTTTTGTCCGGTGTTCCGCTTGCAGAGAGAAAGTTACGGGACAACGCGACGGAACACAAATCAAGGCTCGTCGACACCTTGCCGATCGGATCCTGCCTCCCGGTCGGAAGGCACAACCGCTCCTTCCGTGCCAGAGTGTCATCCATGACCGGTAGAGCCGAAGCTCTCGTGCAGGATGCGCTGCTCAGGCTCCTGCTGCCGCTGTGGCAGGTGGTCATCGGCGTCCTGGTCCTGCTGGCCGTCGTCGTCTCTGTCCAACGGCTGGCCCGGCGAGGGCATTCCCGGATGACCACCATCATGCTGATGACCGCAGCCGCGATCGTCGGACTGGCCGTGTTCGGTCTGCTGGTTCAGCCATAGAGCGCACGGTTCAGCCGTAGCTCTGCTGGTTCAGCGCAGGTCAGGCGGCCGGGTTGCAGGTCGGTGGTAGATCCAGCTCGACAGCGCACAGCCACCAGCCCCGCCACCAGCCGGGGACACCTGTCTCCCGGATCACATCCGCCGGTTGGCCAGGCTGGGTAGTTCCGACCGGATCCGGGCCAGCCGATCAAAGTCGAGATCCGCCAGCGTCACGCCCACCGCGTCCGGCGCCTGGGCGAGGACCGTACCCCACGGGTCGATGATCATGCTCCGACCGAAACACGTACGTCCCGGGTCGTGGTCACCGATCTGCCCGGCGGCCACGACGTAGCACTGGTTCTCGATCGCCCTGGCCCGGAGCAGTACCTCCCAGTGGTCACGCCCGGTGTGCAGCATGAACGCGGCAGGCACGACCAGCACCTGGGCTCCCCCGACCACCGTCAGTTGCCGATAGAGCTCGGGGAAGCGGAGGTCGTAACAGATGGACAGGCCGACCCGCACTCCGTCGATCGTTGCGACGACGGGCTCTGTGCCCGGGGCCACGCCACGCGACTCGAGATAGGAGACCCGGCCGGGAATCTCCACGTCGTACAGGTGGATCTTTCGGTAGGTCGCTGACAAGCCACCGGAACGGTCGAAGAGCAGCGAGGTGTTGTAGGTCCGTTCCGGATCGGGGCCGGTTTCGTGGAACGACCCGGCCAGCACCCACATCCCCAGCCGACGAGCGGCTGCGGCGAAGAACTCGGCGAACTCGCCGTCGACGGGTTCCGCCTTCGGCGCTCCGGCTCCCGGGCCGAGGTAGTCGACGTACTCGGGAAGGACCGCCAGGTCGGCACCGGCCGCAGCGGCCTTCGTGAGCAGGTCCGATGCGACGGCCAGGTTGGCTGCCCGGTCGTCGCGGGCGTTGAGCTGGCATACGGCGACACGCATGCGGAAAGCGTACGACCACCGCATCCGTCCGGCCAGGGTTCGGAACCGGATCGAGCCTCAGCTACGTCGGCCCGTCCAGCGGATGGGCCGGAGTCACCGCGTCAATCCCGGCGACCCAGATCGCCGGGTACGACGCTCAGGCCGATTTCTCCTCGCGATCACGTCGACGTCGGCCGGTGAACTCCCGCGGCACGATCGTCGGGTTGACGTTCTCGAGTACGACCTCACGGGTGATCAGGACACGAGCCGCGTCCGGGTTGCTGGGCACCTCGTACATCACGGAGAGCAGGACCTCCTCCATGATCGCGCGAAGCCCTCGTGCCCCGGTCCCCCGCAGCATCGCCTGGTCGGCGATGGCCTCCAGGGCCGGCGTGTCGAACTCCAACTCGACGCCGTCGATCTCGAAGAGCCGCTGGTACTGCCGGACGAGCGCGTTACGCGGCTCGGTGAGGATCTTCACCAGCGCCTCGCGGTCGAGGCTCCGCACGTTGGTGATCACCGGAAGACGGCCGATGAACTCGGGGATGAGACCGAACTTGAGCATGTCCTCGGGCATCACCTGCCCGAAGATGTCGTCGGTCGATCGTTCGGAGACGGCGCGGAGGTGCGCGCCGAAGCCCAGCCCACCCTGGCCGGTACGGGCCTCGATGATCTGGTCGAGGCCGGCAAAGGCACCGCCACAGATGAACAACACGTTGGTCGTGTCGATCTGGATGAACTCCTGGTGCGGGTGCTTGCGCCCGCCCTGCGGCGGCACGTTCGCCACCGTACCTTCCAGGATCTTGAGTAGCGCCTGCTGCACGCCCTCGCCCGAGACGTCGCGGGTGATGGACGGGTTCTCCGACTTACGGGCGATCTTGTCGACCTCGTCGATGTAGATGATGCCCGTCTCGGCGCGCTTGATGTCGTAGTCCGCCGCCTGGATCAGCTTGAGCAGGATGTTCTCGACATCCTCACCGACGTATCCGGCCTCGGTCAGCGCGGTCGCGTCAGCGATCGCGAACGGCACGTTGAGCATCCTGGCCAGGGTCTGCGCGAGGTGGGTCTTGCCACATCCGGTGGGGCCGATGAGCAGGATGTTGGACTTGGCCAACTCCACGGCGTCGCTGCCCGAGCCGGGCGCGCCGGCCGCCTCGGCCTGGATGCGCTTGTAGTGGTTGTAGACCGCCACCGCCAGCGCCTTCTTGGCCGGATCCTGGCCCACGACGTAGGAGTCGAGGAACTGGCAGATCTCCCTCGGCTTGGGCAGCTCTTCCCACTTGACCTCGCCGGACTCGGCCAGCTCTTCCTCGATTATCTCGTTGCAGAGGTCTATGCACTCGTCACAGATGTAGACCCCGGGTCCCGCAATGAGCTTCTTGACCTGCTTCTGCGACTTGCCGCAGAAGGAGCACTTCAGTAGGTCGCCACCGTCGCCGATCCGTGCCACCTACGTTCTCCCTGCGCTCGTCGGCCGGTGTGTCCGGCCCTGCCCTGAGGACCCTATGCCCCGTCAGTATCTTCGCCTGCCGGGCCCGCCCGGCGAAGCGGTGCAGACCCGACGTTACCCGCTGCGGGAGGTTTCTCCGACCCCTAAACCGGGTGTGTCAGGGGCCGACGGATGTCACCACTCCGACCGACCCCTGACCCGAACCGCTCAGCTCGCGGCGTTGGCCGCCAACAGGCCCTTCTTCCGGCTGGTCAGGATCGTGTCGACCAGGCCGTACTCGCGGGACTCCTCGGCAGTCATGATCTTGTCGCGGTCGATGTCCTTGCGGACCTTCTCAACCGGCTGGTTGCAGTGCCGCGACAGCATCTCCTCCAGCTGGGTGCGCATCCGCAGGATCTCCCGGGCCTGGATCTCGATGTCCGAGCCCTGCCCGTAGCCGCCCTCGGTGGCCGGCTGGTGAATGATGATGCGGGAGTTCGGCAGCGCCATCCGCTTACCCGCCGTCCCCGCAGCCAGCAGCACCGCTGCCGCGCTGGCCGCCTGCCCCAGGCAGACGGTCTGGATGTCCGGACGGACGTACTGCATCGTGTCGTAGATCGCCGTCATGGCCGTGAACGAGCCACCGGGCGAGTTGATGTACATGATGATGTCGCGGTCCGGGTCGGTGCCCTCGAGCGTGAGTAACTGGGCCATCACGTCGTTGGCCGACGCGTCGTCCACCTGCACCCCGAGGAAGATGATCCGGTCCTCGAACAGCTTGTTGTACGGGTTGGACTCCTTCACCCCGTACGACGTGCGCTCGACGAAGGACGGCAGAACATAGCGGTTGTGCACGGCCGCGAACTGGGGCGGCAGGCTCAGGTCAGTCATCGTCAGCTCCTAGCTCAGGGTCCCGGCGCCTTCCGGAACCTGCGTGGCTCCGGTGATCACCTTGTCGATGAAGCCGTAGTCCTTGGCCTCCACCGCGGTGAACCAGCGGTCGCGATCCGAGTCGGCCTCGATCTGCGCCTGGTCCTGGCCGGTGTGGTGCGCGACCCGCTCCTGGAACATCCGCTTCGTGTAGAGCATCTGCTCTGCCTGGATGGCGATGTCGGACGCCGTGCCACCCATGCCGCCGGACGGCTGGTGCATCATGATCCGCGCGTGCGGCAGGGCGTAGCGCTTGCCCTTGGTGCCCGCGCAGAGCAGGAGCTGGCCCATCGAAGCCGCCATGCCCATCGCAACGGTCGAGACGTCGTTGTCGATGAACTGCATCGTGTCGTAGATCGCCATGCCGGAGTAGACCGAGCCACCCGGCGAGTTGATCCACAGGTTGATGTCGCGCTCTGGGTCCTCTGCGGCGAGAAGCAGCAACTGTGCGCAGATCCGGTTGGCGACCTGGTCGGTCACCTCGCTGCCCAGGAAGATGATCCGTTCCTTGAGCAACCGGTTGTAAACCGAGTCATCGAGGTTGCCACTGAGTGAGTCCCCACCGCGGGCCTCGGTCACCCGGAGGGGCATCGCTGGGATGTGCATTTCGGTCATGGCAGCCCTTCGCTCTCCGTGCCGTCTTACGCCCGACACTAACCGGTCAACGGGGCCGCAGCGCCCTTCTCGGGACACTGTTCGCTCTCAGCGCACGCCCAGGAGAACGTACGCCAGAACAGGTCCGGCCACCACGTGCCGTGAGCGGCGCGGGGCGGCCGGACACCCGTCTGGAACCTGGTCAGTGCTCGTGATCGTGGTCGTGCTCGCCGCCGCCCTCACCGCGGACCGCGTCCAGGTTGACCTCGTTACCCGCCGAGTCGGTGATCTTGATGCGCTCCATCACCGACGACAGCGCCTTGCCCCGGCGTACGTCGCCGAACACCGCACCGGCCGAGCCGGCGCGGACCAGCTGGTCGTAGTACTGCTGGGGAGCCATCCCCGCCTGCTGGGCCCGGTGCACGATCTCGTGGCCGAACTCGTCGTCGGTGACCTGCACGTCCTCGGCGTCGGCCAGGGTGTCGAGCAGCAGCTGGATCTTGACGCCCTCGGTGGCCGCCTCGGTCAGCTCGGCGTCGATCTGCTCCTCGGTCTTCTCCTGGGCGGCGAGGTACTCCTCGAAGGAGGCCCCGATGCGCTCCAGCTGGTCGACCATGGCCTGCTTGCGGTGCTCGACCTCGTCGCGTACCACGCCCTCCGGCGCGGGCACCTCGGCCGCCGCCACCAGCTGCTCCAGCGCCTTGTCCCGGGCCGCGTAGATCTGCTCGACCTTCTTGCTCCGGGTGATCCGCTCAAGCAGGTCGTTGCGCAGCTCCTCCAGCGAGTCGAACTCGCTGGCCAGCTGGGCGAACTCGTCGTCCAGCTCCGGCAGCTGCTTCTCCTTGACGGTGCGCACGGTGACCGAAACGTCGGCGTCCTGACCGGCGAAGTCGCCACCGACCAGCTGCGAGACGAAGGTCGTCGAGTCACCCGCCGAGAGTCCGACCAGCACCTCGTCGAGGCCCGGCAGCAACTGCTTGCTGCCCACCTCGTGCGAGATGTTGCTGGCCGATCCGCCCGGCACCTCGGCACCGTCGACCGTCGCCGCCAGGTCGATCTGCACGAAGTCGCCCTCCTGGGCGGCCCGCTCGACGGTCTTGAGCGTCGCGAACCGCTCCCGCAGGTTGCTCACCTGCTGGTCGACCTCGCTGTCGTCGACCTTCAGCTCGTCAACGGTCACCTCGATGGTGGCCGGGTCGGGCAGGATCAGCTCCGGCCGTACGTCCACCTCGGCGGTGAACTTCAGGATGTCGCCGTCGTTGAGCTCGGTGATCTCCACCTCGGGGCGACCGAGGGTCTTGATCTCGTGCTCACGTACGGCGGCGAGGATGTTCTCCGGGATGGCCTCCTGCACCGCCTCGTTGAGCACGGCACCCCGGCCGACCCGCTGGTCGATGACGTTGGCGGGCACCTTGCCCTTGCGGAAGCCCGGCACGGTCACCTGCTGGGCGATCTCCCGGTACGCCTTCTTGAGGCTCGACTCGAGCTCGACGAACGGCACCTCGATGGCGAGCCGCACGCGCGTCGGGCTCAGAGTCTCGACGGTGCTCTTCACAGGCGTACTCCTTGACGGATCTCAGTCTGGCATGGGCGTGATTCAGCCCATCGAGTGTAGGCGAACCAGCACGTCGGACCGGCGGCACCCGACACCGCGGTGGTTCATCACAGTCGGGGTGGCGGGATTTGAACCCACGGCCCCTCGCTCCCAAAGCGAGTGCGCTACCAAGCTGCGCCACACCCCGTGGCCGACGAAGAGTGTATGCCGTCCGTGCCCGGCCGCGCCCGCTGGTACCGGCGCGGCGTGCACGGAGCGTCGAACGGACCGCCGATCGGCTCGCCAGCGAAGCCATCATTCCCCACAGAAAGAGCGGCCCACCAGGCCGGTTCCCCCGCTTCCCGGCATGGACGGAAACCTTCAGGTACGGCGGATCGCCGCAGTTGGTCGGCGGGGCCGAACACCCGTACGCCGCCGCCCGGGCGGACCGGGTAAGCTGGTGCCCGCGCCTCGGGCAACCAGGTGCACGCGGGCGTAGCTCAATGGCAGAGCTTCAGTCTTCCAAACTGACGGTGCGAGTTCGATTCTCGTCGCCCGCTCCACACCAACGGCCCAGGTCAGCGACACAGTCGCCACGCCTGGGCCGTTCTCGTTTCCGCCCCCCCCGATCCTGCTGGCCATCGACGGACCGGGCGGTACTGACGGACCCGGGGCGGCTACCCGCCACAGCGGTCCGGGCCGTACCGGTCATAGCCGGTTCGTGCGATGCCCGCCCTGCCGGCCTTCCCGTCGACACAGCCCTTCCGTCGACGCAGCCCTTCCCGTCGGCATCGCAGCGAACCCGGCACGGCCGGTTCACCAGCATCGGAACGGAGTGCCTGGCCGGTGTCAGGGCGGCGACCGGCGGGCGCCTCGACCGGACAACGACCGGAGACGCGGAAATGTGACTTCAGTCACAAGAGGTCACGAGTAGACCCCTGGCACGAGTAGACCCCTGACCGGGTCAGCGCGGATGTTCTGCGGTCCACAGAAGATCGGTAATGGCGAAGCTGGGCAGGTCGAGCTCGGCCGCCGACGTGACCTGAAAGGTCCCGCCCACCACTTCCGGCGTCCAGCCAGCATGCATGCCGTACCTGACGAGCGCTGCCACGTCCCCGGCCATCGGGTACGGATACGTCTCCTCCCCGGCTGCCCGCTCTGGCCGCTCGACCAGGTCGGCCTGCAGTGCGCGACCGTTCTTGCCCATCCCCCAGACGCGGACGCGGATGCATCGGCGCCCGCGACCGTCAGGTCCCGGTGCCTGTCGGATGTCGGCCTTCCAGGTGAACTCCCGGCCGTCGACATGCAGTTTGCGAAGCCTCGACCTCATGACGAGCCTGCCTCCAGGTTCTGCTTGGCCCGCTCCGGGCACCGGGGCCACCGGCTCCGGTAGCGATGGTTCGGCCATGTCCGTCGCCGGGTGGGCCGCCACCTCAGCCTGGTGACCCCCACCGCTCCTCCGGTCTCCCCGATCCTGCTGGTGACACCGGCACCCCGGTTTCCACCATGGATGGTCGGTGTACCGGTCCGGGTACCCACCCTCCCCTCCCGGTCGGGATCGGCGGTCGCCAGCCGTGCGCTGTCGAGTCGCGCTGTCGGGTCGCGCGCAGCCGCGTCGTGGCCAGCACGGCTCCGGATGGCTGATTCCACCCGATGAGCATCGGACCGATACGATCCCCTTCGGGAAGAACGGGAGCACCGCATGCGGAAAGTCGGCCCATACACACCGCTTCACCTGACCGGTAGCCGTGCGGTCGGAGCGGCACCGCCCCGGCCGACGAGCTTCGTAAGATCGCGAACTCGATCCGGGATGTAACGTTCACTATCTGACCTGACCAGCCCAGGGGGCTGTTCAAGCCGGTAGCCTCCCACGCAAAGTCCCCTCCTCATCCGAGTGGAGCCATGGCGCGCACACTTACCGTCTCATCGCAGCGGCCCGGGGCCTGTCCGACCATCCGGGACGCTTTGGAGATCGCATCCGACGGCGCAATCGTGTCGATCGAGGCCGGCGTCTACACCGAGGCCGTCCAGTTGACCGGGAAGACCGTGTCGCTCGTGGCAGCAGGTGAACCCGGATCGGTGACGATCGACGCCAGTTCGGCCGGCGGGTCGGCGGTCGCCTGCTCAGGTGGCGCGGTGACATTGCGCGGCCTGGTCCTCAAGACCAGCGACTACCCCGCCGTCAGCGCGCGGGGCGGCCAACTGACCATGGACAAGTGCGAGGCCAGTGCCCGCTACGCGGCCGGGGTCAGCGTCACCGACGGCACCACGCTCAACGCCACCGACGTCAAGATCGTCGGAGGTCAGCACGGCTTCGTGATCGAGGACGCGGAGGGCCTGCTCGACAAGTGCGAGGTCCGGGACGTCTCCGACGACGGCATCATCGTGCGCCTCGGCGCCAGCCCGACGATCCGTAACTCCACGGTGGCCGGCTGCGGATACCGCGGTTGCTACGTCTACCAGTCAGGCCGACCGTCGATCGAACGGTGCGACATCTCCGGAACCGGTGACGCGGGGATCTCCGTCGCCCAGGGAAGTGCTCCCAGCATCATCGACAGTTGGATCCACGACACCCACGGCGTGGGGATCCTCTTCGCCCGTGGCTCCGGCGGCCTGGTCGAGGGCACCCGGGTGGAGGACACCGCAGCCCCCGGCATCCAGGTCGACGAGGGCGCCGACCCGACCATCCGTGAGCCCGAGGAGGGCTCGCGGAAACCACGGGTGGGTTCCCAGGCCGTCGAAGGTGCCATCCAGCAGGACACCGAGCAGGTGGAGAAGCTCCTCGCCGAACTCGACTCGATGATCGGACTCGCCGGCGTGAAAGCCGAGGTACGGGCCCTCATCGACGAGATCCAGGTCAACGAGTGGCGACGTAGTGCAGGTCTGACCGTCGGCACGGCCAGCCACCATCTCATCTTCACGGGGGCACCGGGTACCGGTAAGACCACGGTGGCCCGTATCTACGGCCAACTGCTCAAGGCGCTCAGTGTCCTGCCGAAGGGGCAGTTCCGGGAGGTTTCCCGGCGTGACCTGGTCGGCCAGTACATCGGGCACACCTCGGAGAAGACCACGTCGGTCTTCGAGGAGGCACGCGGCGGTGTGCTCTTCATCGACGAGGCGTACACCCTGTCGCGATCCGCGGGTGCCAGCGCGGACTTCGGCCAGGAAGCCATCGACACCCTCGTCAAGCTCATGGAGGACCACCGCGACGAGGTCGCGGTCATCGTGGCGGGTTACACCGCCGAGATGGTGGACTTCCTCAACGCCAACTCCGGTCTGGCGTCCCGGTTCGCCAAGACACTCGAGTTCGAGAACTACAGCCCGGACGAGCTGGTATTGATCGTCAACCGGATCGCCCGCAACGACGACTACCTACTCGAAGCGGGACTCAACGACGCCCTGCTCGAATGGTTCGGACAGATCGAGCGGGATCCGAACTTCGGTAACGCCCGCGAGGCACGCAAACTCCTCGAAGGCATGCGTAAGGCACAGTCAGGCCGGCTGCGGGCGATGGGCCGGATGCCGAGCCGGGACGACCTGCGTACGCTCGTACTGGCTGATCTGTTGGTGGCGACCGGCTGAGCTGTGACCGTCGTCCGGGGCTGATCCGCCGTGGGCCCGTCGGCAGGCGGCTGGTCATGCTCGTCGCTGTCGGCTGCCCGTGGTCCCGGTTCCGCCGTGACGACGACCCGGAGCCGCTCACTGCTCAGCTGGCTGGCGCTCCGATGTGGATCGATCGGCCGTCGTTCACGGTGCCGCACCACGTGCCGGCTGACCTGCGGCGCATCGACCCACTGGTGAAACATTGTGCGTTCCGTTCCTATGATGATGAGACGCCCGGTGTGGGTGGCGAGCTAGGCAGGGGGTAGCAGCCGGCATGACCGAGCGCAACGCGGGCCCAGCGGCCATGTCACCGCAGCAGACACATGCCGGCACCCGGGCCGGCCCAACTCCGGCGGAACAGTCCGGCCCGGTGATCCTGCTCCCCCGCCGGCGGCCCGGACACCTCGGCCCGGTGCACATCACCCAACTGTTGCTGGCCGAGGCGGCGATCGTCGCCGTCCTCACCACCGTCAGCCGGGGCTGGGTGATCGCGGTCGGGGCGGCCGTCGGCGCGGCGATCCTGTTGTTGGTGACGCTCAGCCGACGCCAGGGCCGTTGGTGGTTGGAACGTTGGCTGATGAGCCGCCGCTACCGGCAACGCCGGCAGGTGACCCTCGGCTCGTCCTATCACGATGATCCCCGACTCGGGCTGCTGCACACACTGGCCCCGGGCCTCGTGGTCGAGGACGTCGAAACGATCAACGGTGGCCGGGTGGGGGTCGCCCGCGACGACTCCGGCTGGTTCGCCGTCGCCCAGGTCAGCAACAGCACGATGGGCGACGCGTCCGGCAGCGTCCCACTGGAGCCGATGGCCGCCGTACTGGCCGAGATCGAGCAGCCGGGGGTGGTGCTACAGATGGTCACCCAGGTGGTTCCGTCGCCGAGCATCGACGCACACCCCTCGTCCCCTGCCGCCTACTCGTACCGGCAACTCCTGGCCGGTTTCGGCTCCGCACCGGTGCCCGCCGACCGGACCACCTGGATCGCCGTACGACTCGACGCACGGTCGCTGGCGAAGGCGCTGGGCGACGGCTGGGCCGACCTGGAAACCGCACCCGCCGTGGTCGCGGCGCTGGTACGGCGCATTGCGAAGTCACTTCGCCAGGTCGGGATATCGCACCGGCTCGTGGATGCCAACGGACTGCTCGCTCTGCTTGCCAGGTCCTGCGATCTCGAGCCTGTAGGCGGTAACCAGGATCCGACGCCGCCGCGCGAGGAATGGTCCGCCTGGCACTCCTCGCGGTTCGCGCACCGGTCCTTCTGGATCCGCGGATGGCCGCCCATCGACGAGGCAGCCGCCCTACTACAGAACCTGTCCTCGACACCCGCTGCGATGACCACCATCGCGATGATCCTCGCCAGTGACGAGGCCAACGGTCTGCTCGACCTACGCGGGCTGGTACGTGTCTCGGCACCGGCACCCGAACTCAACCAGATGTGCCAACTGATGACCAGCCAGGCCCGACAGTCCCGCGCCGACCTGTTCCAACTCGACGGTGAACAGGGCCCGGCGGTCTACGCCACGGCTCCGACCGGGGGTGGTCAACGATGACTCAGCCGGGGCAGTACGGAACCCCCTACGGCGGGGAGCAGCAGCCCGATCCACCACCGGCGACGATATCCAGGAGTCGGGGTCGAGCATCGGTTCCGGTGCCCCGTCCGCCCTCGGAACACGGCACCGGGCAGGCAGCGCCATATCCGTCCACCGGTCAACAGCAGTACCCCACAGCGGGGCAGCAGCTCCCCCCGCCGGGACAACCGCAGTACCCACAGGCACAGCCGACCTACCAGCAGGGGCGACCGTCGTACCCGCCGGGCCAACAGGGACATCCGCCGGCGCAGCAGGCGTACCAACCGGGCCAGCAGGCGTACCAACCGGGCCAGCAGGCCTACCAGCAGGGTCAGCAGGCGTACCGGCAGGGCCAGCAGCAACCGGCATATCCCCCGGCGCAACAGCAGCCGACGTACCCACCGGCGCAACCGGCCGCCCCGGCCTACCCCTACGGGCAGCAGCAGGCCGCGGCGTACGCACCCGTACCGCAACAGCAGCCGGCGGCACAACGTGGCCCGGGCCAGGCCGGGGCGATGATCGGCCGCGACGCCACAATGGCGGTACCGACCCTGACCGCGCCGGCCCCCCAGGCCGGGCCGACCCAGGCGACGGCTCCGGCCACCACACAGACGACCGCCGCGCCGGCAGCTACGCAGGCAGCCGCCGCCCAGGCAACCGCAGCAGTCGCCACCACGGCCACCCGGATCGTGGCCACCCCGGCGGCCGAGTCGTTGGCCATTCCGGATGGCGGACACCGTCAACCGCCGCCGAACCGCCCTCCGGCGGCGCACGGCGACCAGCGTGACTTCTCCGGACGGATGGCCCGGCTGCGCATCGGCTGGCACACCGCTTCCCCGGCAGCACTCGCCCGGCTACGGCCCACCCCGACCGGTGCCGGCCTGATCCTCGGGGCCGACCGGCAGCAGGCGCCGGTCTCCGTACGCTTCTTCCAGCCTGACCCCAGGCGGTTCTGCCTGGTCGGCGGGGTCTGGACCGCCCAGCTCATCGCGTTCCGGGCGCTTGCGCTCGGTGCCCGGATCATGGTGGTCACCCCCGACCCCGCCAACTGGCGGAGTTTCGGGGAGCGGGCCACCGGGATGCCCGGTCGGGTCGTCGCTTCCGCCGTCGAACAGCCGTTGCCCGCCGGAGCCAGCGCCCAGCAACCGCTTCTGGTCATCCACGACCTGGGGACGACCGGCTCCTCCGTGACGCAGCCGCTGGGCCCGTGGCAGACCCGGCTCACCGTCCTGCTGCACCTCGACCGCAACGGCCTGCCCTGGGTCCACGATTCCGACCTGGTGCTGCTGCAACGGCTGGATCCGACGGAGGCCACGCTGCTCGGCAACGCCCTGCGGCTCGGGCCCAGCGCCGACCACTTCCAGCGGATGCCCGAGGACATGATCGCCCTGGTGTCCGCCGACGCCGTCCGCTACGCCCGCTTCGCGCAAACCGACATCGAACGGCAGTTGGCCGGCAAGCCCCGCCGCTGACCGGCCCCCACCCGACCCGGAGCCGAAAGAACCGGCCCCGGGGCGGCCGGCCGCCCCGGCGAGCGTCGGGGCGGAACCGTCCTGGTGTCGAGCATCTTCTGCGGGGGCACCAGCATGGCAAGGGGCCGGAACCAGGCCCGGCCCCTTGCCATCACGGCTGCGCTAGCCTGCCGGCGGTGTCCAGGCCAACTGCACCAGTCGGGCCCCGTCCCGGCGGGTGACGAGCCAACCACGTCCCGGCGGCAGGAACTGTGGCTTGATGTTGCCGAACAGCGGGCCCTCCTCCCGGGGGCCGGACAGCATGATGCCCGGTGAGGCGAGTTCGCGGATCCGGGCGATCACCGGGTCGAACATCGCCCGGCCGGCACCGCCGATCCGCCGCGTGATCACCACGTGCAGACCGATGTCCCGGGCCTGCGGCAGGAACTCCAGCAACGGCTGCAACGGGTTGACCGCAGCCCCCGACACCAGGTCGTAGTCGTCGATCAGCAGATAGAGGTCCGGCCCCTTCCACCAGCTCCGGTCACGGAGCTGCTCGACCGTCACCTCGGGGCCGGGCAGCCGCTCCTTCATCACCGTCGCCACCTGCTTGACCAGTTCGGCGGTGGTCTGCTGGGACGTGCCATAGCCGATGAGATGCGACGTGTCGACGGTGCCGAGCAGGCTACGCCGCAGGTCGACCAGGATCAGCCGGGCCTCACTGGGCTCGAAGTTGGTAGTGATCGTCTTGGCCAGCCCCCGCAGGAACGAGCTCTTACCGCTCTCGATGTCACCGAAGAGCAGCAGGTGGGGCTCGGCGTCGAAGTCGATGTGCACCGGTTGCAGGTCGACCTCGGCGATACCGATCGGCAGCCGGGACCGCTCCGCCGGTGGCAGGTCCGTGTACGGCAACTCGGCCGGGAGCAGCCGGACCGCCGGCGCCGGCGAACCGGCCCAGCACGTCTGCGCGTACCTGATGAACTCGACCACCGCGTCGGCGAGGTCGTCGGTCCGCTGGTGCACGTCGAGGCGGGGCAGGCCGGCCAGGAAGTGGAACCCGTCCGGGGTCAGACCGCGACCCGGGGTCTTGTCCGGCACGTTGACCGCCGCTCGACGGTTGATGAGCGAGTCGCTGGACTCACCGAGCCGCAGCTCGACCTTCGTACCGAACATGTCGCGTACCGCAGGGCGCACGTCCATCCAGCGGTTCGTGGCGGCGACGATGTGGACCCCGTACCCAAGTCCCCGGTTGGCCAACTCGTTGACCAGCGGTTCCATGTCCTCGAACTCGGCCCGCAGCGTCGCCCAGCCATCCACCACCAGGAACACGTCGCCGAACGCGTCCTCGGTGAACCGGCCCTGCTGCTTCGCCCGCCGGTAGGCGGTGATGCCCTCCACCCCGCTGCTGCTGAACACCGCCTCGCGGGCCTGCATCAGACCGTGCATCTCGGCGATGGTGCGCCGGACCTTGTCGACGTCACGTCGGGTGGCCGTACCGCCGACGTGCGGCAGACCGGCCAGCGCGGACAGGCTGCCCCCGCCGAAGTCCAGGCAGTAGAACTGCACCTCACGCGGAGTGTGGCGCAGCGCGAGGCTGCCGATCAGCGTACGCAGGAAGTTGCTCTTTCCGCTCTGCGCACCACCGACGACCATCAGGTGACCGCCGCTGCCGGACAGGTCGAGCCACATCGGCTCGCGGAGCTGCTCAAACGGCTTGTCGATGACCCCCACGAGGCCGTGCAACGCGCGCGCCGGGTCGGGCTCGGTGACGCTGAGCCCGCGCCCCGGCACCGGCGCGACCGGCCCCATCAGCTGGCCGAGCGTCGGCGGTTCGTTCAGCGGCGGCAGCCACACGGCGTGGGCCGCCGGTCCCTGGCCCTCCATCCGCTGCACGAGCACGTCGAGCAGGGTCTCGCCGATGGCCGACTCCTCCGCCTCCGAGACCTCCGCTGCCTCCCCGCTCGGCTGGTCGTCACGTTGCGGCGCCAGATAGTACGTCGTGAAGTCGCGGACGGGATCGATCGTCCGGCCGCCCGAGGTGGCCCGCGTGCCGTCCTGCCGGACCACGCCGGAGACGTACGCGGCGCGGAACCGGGTCATCCCCTCGGTACCGGTCCGCAGGTAGCCGTGGCCGGGCGACCGGGGCAGTTCGTACGCGTCCGGCACACCGAGCACCGCCCGGCTGTCCATCGACGAGAACGTACGCAGACCGAGCCGGTAGGACAGGTGGGTCTCCAGTCCCCGCAACCGGCCCTCCTCCAGCCGCTGCGAGGCCAGCAGCAGGTGGATGCCGAGGGACCGGCCCAGTCGACCGATCTGCACGAACATGTCGATGAAGTCGGGCCGCTCGGTGAGCAGCTCGCTGAACTCGTCGACGATGACCAGGAGACTGGGTAGCGGATCCAGCGGCACGCCGGCGGCCCGGGCCCGTTCGTAGTCGCGCTGCGAGGCGTAGTTCCCGGCCCGGCGGAGCAGTTCCTGGCGACGGACCAGTTCGCCCTGCATGGCACCGAGCATCCGGTCCACGAGGGACAGTTCCTCGGAGAGGTTGGTGATGACCGCGCTGGTGTGCGGTAGCCGGTCCAGGGCGGTGAAGGTGGCACCACCCTTGAAGTCGACCAGTACGAAGTTGAGGATCTCCGAGCTGTGGGTGACCGCCAGCGCCAGCACGAGCGTACGGAGTAGTTCGCTCTTGCCCGAACCGGTGGCACCGACCAGCAGGCCGTGCGGGCCCATTCCGTCCTGCGCCGACTCCTTGAGGTCGAGTTCGATCGGCCGGCCGTCCTGGCTCACCCCGATCGGCACCCGTAGCCGGTCCCGGTTGGGCCGACTGGCCCAGGTGCGGGCCAGGTCCAGGTCGTACGGGGAGCCGAGGTCGAGCAGTTCGGCCAACCCGAGGTCGATGACCACCCCGGACGACTGGTCCGCGTACGACGTGGCGGACAGCCGCAGCGGTGCCAGTTCCCGGGCCAGCACCTCGGCGCGTGCGGCGTCCAGTCCGTCGGCCTGGCCGACCTGGGTACTGCCGTCCATCGTGGTGCCGGTGATGGTGCCGTCGTCGGCGATCTCGAGCACCACCGACGTCTCGTCCAACAGCCTCGGCGGCGGATTGGACAGGTCGATGAGGGTGACCCCGGCGACGCCGCCGTCGGTCATCAGGTGGTCCGACCCGGCGGTGGATCCGCCGTCGATGACGACCACGACGTGTGGTCCGGCGACGGCTTCGCCGGAGCCGAATCGCGGCCGGTTGACCAGTACGTCGTCGAGCATGGCCTCCAGCGAGGCGACCGTCGGCGCGAAGAGCCGGATCGGGCCCACCGCATCCAGCTTGGCGGGGTGCTGTGCGTGTGGCAGCCACTTGGCCCACTCCCAGTGCGACCGCTGGGCGTCCGGCAGGCAGACACCGAGCAGGAGGTCGTCCGGCGAGTGGAACGTGGAGATCTGGGCCACCAGGGCGCGGACGAGGTCCCGGGACTGTGCGTCGGCACCGCGGAGATAGACGTGTGAGAAGTCCCGTAGGGCGATCGCCACCGGCAGGTCCGGCACCACCGAGTAGGTGGCGACGAACTTGCGTAGTGCCATCGCGCACAGGGGTTCCAGTTCGTCCACCGGGCGGGTCTGCGGTGGGATCAGCGGGGTCGCCACCTCCTGCGTACCCAACCCGATCCGTACCACGCTGAAGTCCGCGTCGGTGCGTCGCCGTTCCCAGAGCCGGCCGCTGTTGACGACCGACCAGAGTGTCTCCGGATCGGGGTGCCGGTAGTAGACGGCCTCCCGCTGTTGCTTGACGGTGGCCCGCACCTGGGCCCGCAACTGGGACAGCCGGCGCATGTACTGCCGACGTGCCTCGATCATCTCCTTCTTGCCCGGACCGCTCTGGTTCGTCACCATCATCGCGATCATGCCGAGGATGGAGATGCCGTACATGGCGCCGGCCACATAGGTCATCGGCCCGCCCCGCTGCACCCCCATCATCAGGCCCATCGCCGCAGCTCCGGCTGCCATGGGCAGCACGGTGAGCATGCGGGTCCACCCCTTGCCCGACGCGGTAGGCACCTCCGGTGGTGGCTCGAGCATCACCTCGCCGGAGGGCAGTACGGGCGCCGGGCGCCGTGGTGGCCTCTTGACGATCACCGATGTCATTCGCCTGACCTTCCCTACGCCCCCGGAAGCTGCCGGGCAATCCTATAAACCGTCCACCTCACCATGTACCGGCCGGATCACATCAGGCCTGGA
The DNA here is from genome assembly GCF_042679305.1 of Micromonospora sonneratiae. Classification (NCBI taxonomy): domain Bacteria; kingdom Bacillati; phylum Actinomycetota; class Actinomycetes; order Micromonosporales; family Micromonosporaceae; genus Micromonospora; species Micromonospora sonneratiae. The sequence continues at coordinate 17,009 of NZ_JBHTMP010000081.1, forward strand.
CAGCAACCGCGTGCTAGGTTGAGCGCTCTAAGACGGCGGTTCTAATCGCAGGTGCGGGAGGTGACCAGCGTGACGGCCCCGGGCGGTCTTAGTCTGGCGAGAGTAACGATCTCGGCGCCAAAGCGACGCATGGACGTCGCATTGCCGGACAACCTGATCGTCGCGGAACTCCTACCTCACCTTCTCCGGCACGCCGGTGACGACCTCGGCGAGCGTACGGGTGGCTGGGTGCTACGTCGAGCCACCGGTGCCGTCCTGGAGGCGAGCCGCAACCTGTCGGCTCAGGGAGTACGCGACGGTGAACTGCTGCACCTGTCCCCGGGCCGCGACGACTGGCCGGAGCTGGCCTACGACGACGTCGTCGAGGTGATCGCGGGCGGTGCCCGCCGGGCCGGACGCTCCTGGGGCAACGCCGCGACCCGCCGCGCCGGACTCGCGGTGACCAGCGCCGCGCTCTGTCTCGGCGTCGTGGTGCTGTTGCTGGCCGGATCCCCCGGGCCGTTGACCGGTGGGGTGGGGCTCGGACTGGCGGCGGTGCTGGCGGTCCTCGGCATACTGCTGGCCCGGGCGTTCTCGGACGCCGGTGCCGGTGCGGTGGTGGCCGCCTGCGGCCTGCCGTACGCCTTCGCCGGCGGTGCGCTGCTGGCCGCGCCCGACGGGGTCGGAGTCACCGAACTCGGTGTCAGCAGCCTGCTGCTCGGGTCGGCCGCCCTGCTGGTGTTCAGCGTCGTCGGCTACACCGGCGTGGCCGCCGTCCAACGGCTCTTCATGGCCGGCCTCACCACCGGTGTCACCGGTCTGCTGGCCGCGCTGCTCTGCCTCGCCGGGCTGTCGCCGGCCGGTACGGCGGCGGTGTCCCTGACCATCGCCATCGGTCTGCTGCCGAGCTACCCACTGGTGGCGAGTTGGCTGGGCCGGCTCCCGGTGCCGGAACTGCCCAACCGGCCGGAGGAGATCCTCAAGGACCGCCCGGTGCCGAAGCGGTCCGATGTCTTCTCCGCCGTGGCCCGCGCCACCGAACTGCTCTCCGGCATGCTGCTGTCCACCGCGATCATCAGCGCCGTGGCGATCGCCTTCCTGCTCACCATGGACTTCAGCACGCTGGCCCGGATACTCGCGGCCTCCGGCGCGGTCGCGCTACTGCTGCGGGCCCGTCTGTTCGCCATCCCGCAGCAGCGGGTTCCGCTGCTGGTCAGCGGTGCGCTCGGACTGGCCGTACTGGTCGTCAGCGCGGTCCTGAACGTGGGGTCCGGCGCTCCTCGTCTGCTGCTGCTGGCACTACTGCTGATCATGGTGGCAACGGTGCTGGCCGCCGGACTCGTCTACAGTCGACGTGCTCCGTCGCCCTACCTTGGGCGCGCCGCCGACATCATCGACGTCGTCGCCATCATGGCGCTCATCCCACTCGCCTGCGGCGTCGCCGGCGTGTTCAGCGCCATCCAGGGGATGTTCGCCTCGGTCGGCGGCTAACGCCCTCCGGCCAGGAGACACCGGCCGGTTGGAAGAGAGGTTCAGATGGCGACACGCCGCGACCAACTGCAGTCGTACCAGTTCATGACCCAGCGGGTGATCTCCGCGTTCGTCATGCGCGAGACCGATCCGCAGCAGTCCCCGCTTCGTCGAGGCATCGGAGCCGTCTTCGGCGGCCTGATGATCGCGGTACTGGTCGCCGCCGGTTTCGGCGTCTACGGCATCTTCAGCAAGGTCGGCAGCGGCAACTGGAAGGCCGACGGCGCGGTCGTCATCGAGAAGGAGACCGGCGCGAGCTTCGTCTACCTCGGTGGCACCCTGCACCCCACCCTCAACTACGCCTCCGCGCTGCTGGCCGCCGGACGGCCCAATCCGCAGGTGTTCCGGGTGGCCGGCAACTCGCTCGGGGGCGTGCCGCGTGGGACGACAGTCGGGATCCCCGGTGCGCCCAACTCCCTGCCACCGGTGAAGAAACGGACCGGACTCCCGTGGACGGTGTGCACCATTCCGGGCACGGACAGCTCCGGTCGGGTCGTCAGCACCGTCGGGCTGGCGGTGTCCATGACGCCCAGTGGCGCCCGGCAACTGTCCGACGAGGGAATTCTCGTACGGGACGAGGAACGTGGATCGACCTATCTCGTCTGGCACGGTCGACGGCACCTGGTGCAGCAGTCGCGGATAGTGGTGGCCGCCCTGTTCGGCGCGGTCACTCCGACCATGGCCGGGACCGCGTGGTTGAACTCCCTCCCCGCCGGCCTCGACATCACACCGATCCAGGTCAACAACCGTGGCACGTCGTCATCCGCGGTAAAGGGCCGCAAGGTCGGCGACCTGCTGGTCACCGAGACCGGCTCCGGCCCGCAGGCCTACCTGGTGTTCGACGACGGGCTCGCCCCGATCACCCCACTACAGCAGGCGATCCTGGCGGCGGAGCACCAGGTCGATCCGATCCAGGTGAACGTCTCCGATGCGACGTCGGCACCGCGCAGCAGCCGGCTACCGTCACAGACCGGCGACGCACCGCCGCCGAGCACGCCGCCGACCCTCGTCACGCCCGGCGGCAACGATCAGCTCTGCGCGGTGACCGGGGAAGCGAAATCGACACCGACCATCTCGGTGGGTGGCACGGTGGACGGGCTGAGCAGCGCGGCACCCACCCCGTCCACGTCCAAGGACGGTGCCACGCTGGCCGACCGGGTACTGGTGCCCGCCGGGCGGGTCGTCATCGCCCGCGTACTGGCCGCCCCGACGGCGGAGACCGGCACCTACTACGTCATCACCGATCTCGGTATCCGGTACGCGGCATCCAGCGCCGGGACCCTGCCCCTGCTCGGCTACCGCCCAGAACTGGCTGTCGACGTCCCCGCAAACCTGATCACCAGGCTCCCCGCCGGGCCGACGCTGGACCCGGTGGCCGCCATGCAACCGGCCCCGATCAACGCCAGCAGCCGCTGACGATCAGCCAGCGGGCTGGTCGTCGAACAGCAGTACGGGTGGCCCCGGCTCCTCCGGACCCGCCCGGTGCGGTGGCGCCGCCGCGATGGTGGCTCGCCACAACCGACGACGCCCTCGGGGCAGTGCGATGGCAACGACGAGTACGACCAGCACCGCCAGCACCGCCACCAGGGCACCGACCAGGGCGAAGTCCCGACTACGCGCCCAGGCGGAGGTCCCTTCGCTGGCCGGCCGGACCAGGGCGGGCAGCGGTGTCGGGCTGGCCTTCGACACCTGGTCGTTGACCGCCGCGTACGGGTCGACGATGCCGTGGCCGTACGCGGGGCCGGCCGGGGTCGGCGACGCCGTGGCGAAGAGCAGCCGGGTCAGCTCCGCGACGTCCAGATCCCGCCGTTTGGCCTTGGCCAGGGCGACCGCGCCGGCAACGAACCCGCAGGCGAGGCCGGTGCCTTCGGCGACCGTCTGGCCACGTCCACGTTGCAGGGTGACGATGTCGGCCCCGGGCGCCACCAGGTCGACGTAGTTGCCGTACTGCGACCTCATCCAACGGTCGCCGCTCCGGGTGATCGCACCCACTCCGATCACCCCGTCGTACGCGGCAGGGTAGGAAACGGGGTTGCCGCCGTTGACGTCCCCCAGGTCTCCCGCCGCAGCGACGACCACCACGCCCTTCGTAACGGCCCGTTCGACCGCTGCCCGCATCGCGTCGCTGCCGGAATAGCTCACCACCGGCACGGCGATCACGTCCGCACCACGGTCGACCGCTGCGTTGATCGCTCTCGTCATCACCGCCGGCTCCACGACGGCGGGACCGAGCTGACGGTCCGGCAGTACCCGGACCGGCAGGATCGTGGCGTCGGGCGCCAAGCCGGCGAAGGCCACCGACGTCGCCTGACGAGCGGCGATGACCCCGGCGACCTGGGTACCGACCCCCAGGCAGTCGCTGTTCGCCCCACCGCCCCCGGCCACCGCGTCGAACCCCGACTCCACCCGGTTACGCAACTGGGGATGCTCCGCGTCGACCCCGGAGCCGAGTACCGCGACCGTGACTCCACCGCCCCTGGCGAACGGCCAGATCCGTTCGGGATTGAGTAGTTGCTGCTGCCAGGGCACCGGTGCGATCGCCTGGCCGGGCTCGGCGCAGTTGTCGCCCGGTGCCGCTGCCGCCGCCGCGCCCACCGGGACGGTCGCCCCGACCGCCGTGACGCTGACCGCCAGCAGGGTGCGCAGGAAGCGCCTCATCACCCGTCGGATCCTTTCTGTCGGCCCCACACCGTCTGCCCTGTCCGTCCGTCGCAGCAGCCGGGGCCAGCCAGCCGCGTCACCGGTCAGAGGTCGCGGAACCGATCCTCCATCTCGTACTGGAAGCTCTGGTACGACCGCTCGAGGTAGTTCCGGCTGAAGTGCACGGGGTTGTTGTCGTACGCAGCCCGGCCATGCGGCGTCCAGAACGATGACTCGGGCACCTCGTCCGCCCCCTCGGGAATGAACTTGAGCATCTCGCTGAAGGCGGCAACCGCCAGGGCGAAGGACTGTCGACGTTCCGCGTTGACCGTCGGATCACTGGAGCGGGGCGCGGAACCCTCGCGGATCCCCACCTCCGCCAGGAGCCGCCACTCCCCGGCGTCGAACAGTTCGGAGGGTTCCGGACCGCCGAAGAACACCAGGTCCCCGGGCCCGGGCAACGCCGGACGCTCCGGCAACCGGAAGACGAACTCCCGCAGCGTCTGGCAACCCTCACAGACACCGTGATAGCGGCGGGCGGGCCTGCCCTCGTCGCTGGTCAGCGCGCTCTCCCAGGTGACGTTGACACCGCCGCACCTCGGGCAGGGATGCAGGTCCATGTACAGGTGGGCTTCGTCCCTCGTGCGGGCGACCGGCAGGGCCATCTGTGCCTCCCCGTGGACTGACCAATGCACCGCCAAACTTAGCAGCGGGCACCGAACTGTCCGGATCCCGCCTTGCCTGCCCGACCGGATTCATCCTGCCCACGCGGACGGACACCGCCGACCGGATTCCATCGAGTCCGCTGTTCCTGCCAGGTACCGTCCGCAGGTTTACTACAGACGACAGCCGTTGTCCCGGATGACAGCCGGATGACCCGAGAGGACTCCCGATGACGGATCATCAGCACCCCGCAGACCCGGAGGAGCAGTCACCCACCCCGACCGGTCCCGGTGCTGCCGGGCTGCTCACCCCGACCGAACAGGCCAGGCAGGCCCTCCGGATCACCGGAGCCATCACGGTGGGCGGCATCGTCGCGGCCGTACTCGGCTTCCTCGGAATGGCCGCCGTCGCCAACGCCGACTTTCCTTTCGTACGCCTGGTCGGCCTGCTCCTGCTCTTCCTGTTCGTGATCGGGTTCGTCGCGACCATCCGGGGAGTGGTCGGCGTCGTCCAGGCCCTCCGGGCGCTGGCGAAGGCCGCCGACTGACCTTCCGGTCAGCTGATCGAACTGCCGGTCAGTCCCGGTAGAGCCCGGTGTCCGGATCCTGCCCGAGGATCTCCCGGGCCCGCCGCTCGTACTCCCACTGCTGCTCCAACGTCGGGGTGCGCCGCTGGTCGCCGTCCGCGCCGTCGGGTGTGAACTCGACATCGTCGAGCTGATGCCGCTCCTGCCACTCGTCCTGTAGCCGCGCCAACTCCATCAGCTTGCGCCGGCGCTCCGGATCCATGTCCAGGGCCATGCCACCTCCACCAGTTCAACGTTGCGTCGACAGGACGGGTGCGCCGACCGCACCGGAGTCGCTTCCCCGTGACGCTAGCCCTTGAGCAGTTCGGCCGCCCGGGCGATGGCCGCATCGTCCACCTCGGGCAACCGGTACTGCCGGCGCGCCAGGTAGGCCATGAAGTCGGCCTCAGGCGCGATCCCGTACCGCTGCGCGAAATAGGCCAGCGACTCCGACCACACCCATTCGCCATCGGTACGGAAGTGCAGCGGCACCACCTCCGGGTGCTCCGGGTCGAACGGATCCTGGTCGAAGCCGTACGCGACCAGCACCAGCGGGGCCGTCCGCAGGTAGGTCGCGACAGCGGACCGGTCCTGCTCGGACAGCCGGGGTCCCCGTACGACCGGCCGGCCCTGCGCGTCCCGCTCGGCGTCGACGGCCTCGGCCAGCCTCGGCCGGATCAGCTCCTGATCCGTACGGTCGGCTTCCGACCGGGTCTCCCGATCGACGAGCTCCCGCCACCACGTGACCACCCGGTCCGCCGCCACGGCGCCGATCGGCACGAGTTCGTCGTCGAGTTCGCCCAGATCGGCCAACTCCAACGTCTCCGTCGGACGCCAGTGCCCGTCCCGGCCGAGCGCCTCGTCGTGGTCGACCGCACCGGTCCGGACCCGCCGCAGCAGGCCGGTCGGACGCTCCGGCGTATCGCCCGGCGCCACCCGGGCGTAGTACCGGATCTCGATCTGGTCCAGTCCCAGATCGAGCAGGAAGCGCCGCCCGTCGCCGGCATTCCACGCCTGGTAGCCGAGTTCCCCGGGCCTGGCCGTCCCCAGGACGTCCCGCAGGACCCGGACCAGCGCAGCGGCAAGGTCGGTGTAGCCGGCGGCCGGAGCCGGCCAGGCCAGTTCGCTCCACCAGTGCCCGGCATGCTCCGGAGTGGGTGGATGCCAGCCCAGTTCCCGCAGCATGTTCTCCTGCTCGACCGGGAACCGTCGGTCACCGTCGACCGTCAGGGCACCGGAAACCTCGGCGAACAGCCGGTCGGGACGCTGCCACAACTGGACGAAGTATCCGTCGATCGGCCGTGCCAACTCGTGCAGTTGCAGCACCGTACCGTCGGGCAGCCGTCCCAACAGGTCGGTGAGCCGGTTCGTGAGGTCGTCCCACGCCATCTCGCCGGTCACCACTCCTCCTCGTCGGTGGATTCCTCCGCTGACCACTCGTCCAGCGTGGCCGCGTACCTGGCGGACAGCAGCGCCAACTCGACGAAGACACCGCCGTCGCGTACCCGGATGATTCCGCTCGGAGCCAGCCAACGGACCTCCGGCCGGTCACCCGGCCTCCGGTCGGTCGGCTCCCCGAGTACGGTCCCCACGGCCTGTACGGCAGCAACGAAGGCATCCCGTCGAAAGGCCGTCGCGTCCGGGGATTCACCGACCGCCCCGGACGTCACCATGACCGAGAAGATGGTCGCGGCCTCGCCGGCGAAGGCCAGCTCGGCGAAGTCCGTGACCGGCGCGAACCCGACCCGCAACACCACGCCGCTGGCGGTGGGCCCGGCGGCGACCGGCCAGCCGAGCTCCGCCACGACCCGGTCCACCTCGGCGGTGGACCACGACCAGCGTAGGCCGGCCAGCTTGCTCGTCACCTCGACAAGTTGCGCGGGCGTGAGCACATGCGCGGAATTCATGGTCCCGATCGTAACCACCCGTCGACAACTGACCGACCGGGCGCAAGCCGCCCGGCAGGACCGATCGGTGGCTGCCGACCGACCGGCACCGAACGGCGAGCTTCGCGGGCCCGGCTAACCGTCAAGCTCGGCCAGGGACCGCTCGTAGGCAGCCCGGGCGGCGTCCAGTCGCAACCGGCCGAACCGGCCCGGCTCCGCTGCCCGGACCTCGCGGCCCCGGTACGACCAGAACGCGTCGTCCGGCACCTCTGCCGCCGTATCGGGCAGGAACTTGCGCACCTCGTCGATCGCGGCCCGGGCCGCCACCAGGTCGACTCGCACCTGTTCCCGCTGGGCGTCGGACAGACCCTCCGCCCCGACCGGGACGCTACCGTAGGTGTCGGCCACCCAGAGCCACTCACCGGCATCGAGCAGCTCCGACGGCTGTTGGCCGGGTGCCCATTCCCCCTCGTCCGGCACGGCCAACTCCTCGGGCTGCCGGAACTCGAAGCTTCTCGGCCGATCACACTCCACACATCGACCGGAGTAACGGACGATCCAGTTGCCGTCCACCATCGTCACCGAGCTGGTGGCGCCGAAGTCGGCCTCACCGCAGGGACACGGATGCAACTCGAGGTAGAGGTGTGCCTCTTCATTCGTACGGGCCAACGGCGGTGCCATGTCAGCGACCATAGCGCGCCGTGAATCCGGTGAGTTGCTGCCACCGCTTGAACCGTTGCTCAGCCAGGTGTCGCCGTTCGAACCACTCGGGAGCCGAACGGCGTACGTCGTGTCCGTTGGCGGTCCAGAAGGCGCTGGTGGGCAGGGTCTCGGCATCCGGCGGGAAGAACTTCGCCGCCTCGTCCAGCGCGTTCACCGCCATCGTCAGCATCTCGACGGCCGCTGTCCGCTCGGCCGGATCCGGGTCTCCCGGCTCCGCCGCCATCGCTTCCGCCACGGCGTCCGCGACCGCACCGTACGCCTGGCTCACCGCCACCCACTCACCCGGATCCAGCAGCTCGGACGGGCCGTCCCCGACGTAGCTGAACCGGTAGGGTTCCCCGGGCGGCAGGCCCGGACGTTGCGGCAGCCGGAAGGTGTGTTCCCGGGGCTGACCGCACTCGTCACACGGGCCGGCGTAGTGGACGACCACCCCTCGTTCGTCACTGGCCAGCACTGACATCTGCCCACGGGGGAACTGCACCGCTCCGCACTGGCACGGGTGCATGTCCAGGTAGGCGTGTACCTCGCCGTAGGTCCGGGCCGGCAGTGGCGAGGTGGACGCGTCGACCAACTCACGGAGCGGCACGTCGACCGGTCCGCCCGGTGACGGCTCGGCAGATCCAGCCGCCGATGGTTCGGCTGATCCGGCCGGCGACGCGTCGACCACCTCGGCGGGCCCGACGGCAGACACCTCGGGGATGCCGGCCGGACCATCGAACAGTGGCGCGAAGCTGAGCTGGAAGTCGTCCCGGCGACGCAGGTAGAAGGCGGCGTCACCGGTCAACCTGCTACGTCGGAACGCGTCCCGCCGTTGCCCGCGTACCCGCCGCCCGTGCTCGGTCCAGAACGCCGTCGCCGGCACCTCCTCGACGCCGGGCGGCAGGAACTTCTCGATCTCGCCTGCGGCTGCGGCTGCCCCGGCCCAGGCCTCCACGATCGCCCAGTACGTCTCCTCGTCGGGGGGCTCGCCCCCCAACTGGTCGAGACCGGTCTGCGCCATGCCCACACACGCGGCCTCGATGGCGTACCACTGACCGGCATCCACCAGGGTCGACCGGTCCACCCCGTACCACTGGCCCGCCTCCTGCGCGGCCCGCGCACCGGTCTTCGACACCACCACCTCGGCGACGTGCCACTGCCCCTCGTAGGGGCCGTCGAAGCGGAGCAGCCAGTGCTCGTCATCGACGTCGTGCAGCGTCGTGTAACGGCGGTAGTCGACCCAGTCCTCCCCCTCCGGCAGCGTCAACTCCAGGTGGACGTACGCCTCGGCGATCGTCCGCGCCTCAGTCATGGGCCAGTTCCTCACCCCGGTAGGCGGCATCCATCCGGGCTCGCAGCCGGCGCTGCCTCGGCCCGTCCGGTCCCTCCAGGTCGACCAGTTCGGCGACCAGTCGCGCGGCCTCGGTCTCGGCGAGGCTCGGCTGTCCGGCCCGCACCAGCGCCTCGCACCGGCGCATCCGAGCACTGATCGCCGAACCGGGTCCGTCGACCACCCGGGGCTCCGACAGATAGCCCTGGGCGATCACGGCCAGTTCGTCGGCGTACTCGACGAACCGCCCCTCCGCCCAGAGTTGCTCGGCCGCCATCCATCGGTCATCGAACCGGGTGGCTCGTCGTACGGCCCGCCGGTTGAGCCATCGGGTCAGCGGATTCATGCGGACACCCGTGACGTGCTGGTGATCGGACCCCACCGGACCTCCCGACTCATGTTCCATACCCTACTGTGGCCGCGCCCACCAGACCGGCAGCGATAGCCGGCGACGTCCGCCCACCTACGGCAGGAGCGGTAGGACGTTCCGCCAGGCGGTCAGTAGCTGGTTTGCCTCCGGGGTGTGTCGTCCGAGCCCGGTCAGCGCGGTCAACAGGTTCTTCAGCCGTCGTAGTTCGAGGATCTCGGTTCGGGGTAGCTGCCGCCAGTCGGCGGCCCGGGTGGCCACCTGTGCCGGATCCGGGGGTAGCAGCCTGGCCGCGTCGGACAGCAGGGCCGTCAGCCGTACGCTGTCCCGTTGCTGGTCGTGGAGATGGCGTAGTGCCATGGCAGCCAGGTTGACGGTTCTCGTCGCAGCGTCCCACGGGTCGAGGAGGCCCCGGTCCGCCAGTGCGCGGGTGAGGTCGATGGTGGCTGCGGTCCATTCCGCTGCCGGGGTCGACTCGCCGGCCGTCAGGGTTCGCTGGGCGGCGAAGGTTCCGGCGGTGAGGAGTCGCAGGGCTTCGGGACCGGTCATCCGGTCCACGTCAGCCAGTGCACTCCGCAGTTCCTGCGGGGTCTGCGCCATGTCCGCTATCCCCTGTCCTGGTAGGTTTCTTGTGTTTCGGGGGAGAAGTCGACGCTGAAGTCCCCGAATGCGGTGACTCCGATGCGGAGGCTGTCGGCGGAGGGCAGGAAGTGCCCGCTGTGGTTGTCGATGCGTACCCCGAAGTATCCGCTCTCGGCGTCCCCGACGATGTCTGCGGTGCCGGCGGCGAGGACGGGTCCTCCCCGGCTGAGCACGGCGTGGGAGATCTCCTGCTGGTAGACGTCGTGGG
>NZ_JBHTMP010000082.1:0-26972 GCF_042679305.1 Micromonospora sonneratiae
GCCACCGGGCCACCGGGCCACCGGGCCACCGGGCCACCGGGCCACCGGGCCACCGGGCCACCGGGCCACCGGGCCACCGGGCCACCGAGCCACCGAGCCACCGAGCCACCGAGCCACCGGGCCACCGGGCCACCGGGATGGTACGGATGCGGCGACTGCGTTCCCGTTTCGGGTCGCAGCCGCCGCGTCAGATCAGTTGGCCGGAGTCTGGCAGGAACGTCAGTCGTTCGGCTCCTGTTCGCCCATACCGATGATGTCGACGATCCGCTCAAGGTCGTCGACGGTGGCAAACTCGATCGTGATCTTCCCCTTGTTCCGACCGATGTCCACCTTCACCCTGGTGTCGAACCGGTCGGACAGTCGGTCGGCCAGATCGGTCAGCGCAGGCGCATGCGGCTTGGGACGACGGTTCGCCGGGGCCTTCTTGCCGGGAGCATCGGAGTCGGCCAGTGCCACCAACTCCTCGGTTGCCCGTACGGACAGCCCCTCGGCCACGATCCGAAGAGCCAGACTCTCCTGCGCCTCGACACTGCTCAGACCGAGCAGCGCTCGTGCATGACCAGCCGACAGCACTCCGGCTGCCACTCGCATCTGGACCTGTGGGGGCAGATTGAGCAGTCGGATGGTGTTGGAGATCTGTGAGCGGCTCCGCCCGATCCGGCGGGCCAGTTCCTCGTGGGTTGCACCGAACTCCTCCAGCAGTTGCTGGTAGGCCGCGGCCTCTTCCAACGGGTTGAGGTTGGCCCGGTGGATGTTCTCCAGCAGCGCGTCGCGGAGCATCGCGTCGTCCCGGGTGTCCCGCACGATCGCGGGGATCATTTCCCGGCCAACGGCCCGCGCCGCCCGCCACCGCCGCTCACCCATGACCAACTCGTACTGCTGGTCGTCCAGCTGACGTACGACGATGGGCTGGAGGAAGCCGACCTCTTCGATCGAGACCTTGAGTTCCTCGAGTGCCTCGTCGTCAAAGACCTGCCGGGGCTGCTTCGGGTTGGGCACGATCGAGTCGACCGCGATTTCCGCAAACCGCGCCCCGGGCACCGGCGCCAACTGCGGAGCCGGTTCGGCCTGCGGGACCTGGGCAGGGGAACTTGCCGGGGCCGCTGGAGGAGTCACTGCTTCCAACGCGGGATCGGCGGTCTCTGCCGGATCGGCCGCCGGGGCCATCGTTGCTACCCCGGCGGGTTCCACCGGAGGAGCCGTGGGGATCAGCGCCCCAAGACCTCGCCCCAGCCCGCCTCGTGGACGGTTCTTCATGCCACGCCTCCCACCGAATTGGCCGGCCTAGACATTCCGGCCGACGGGCTCTACGGCCCCACGTTCCGCGATCTCCTGGGCTGCCGCGAAATAACTCATAGCACCCCGCGATCCCGGATCGTAGGTCACGACCGACTGGCCGTAGCTGGGTGCCTCGGACACTCGGACGTTACGTGGAATCACCGCCTGTAGGACCTTGTCCCCGAAGTGGTTGCGGACATCCTGCTCAACCGCATCCGCCAGGCGGGTCCGCCGGTCGTACATCGTGAGCAGGATCGTCGAGACGTTGAGAATCGGGTTCAGGTGCTGCCGTACCAGGTTGATGTTGTTGATCAGCTGGTTGAGCCCTTCCAGCGCGTAGTACTCGCACTGGATCGGGATGAGCACCTCCTGTGCGGCCACGAGTGCGTTCACCGTCAACAGGCCCAGCGACGGCGGGCAGTCGATGAAGACGTAGTCGAACTGGTCGGGATGAGCGGCGATCGCCCGGCCCAACCGGGACTCCCGAGCCACTACCGATACGAGCTCGATCTCCGCACCGGCCAGGTCGATCGTGGCCGGCACACACCACAGGTTGGGGATCCCCTCGACTCCCTGGGCCACTTCGGCCAGCGGGACGTTGTCGATCAGACAGTCGTAGACGTCCGGGACTCCGGCATGGTGCGGCACGTTGAGTCCGGTCGAGGCGTTGCCCTGTGGGTCCAGGTCGACCACGAGTACCCGGTTGCCATGTAGGGCGAGAGCCACCGCCAGGTTGACGGTGGTGGTCGTCTTCCCTACTCCACCCTTCTGGTTGGCGATGCAGATGACCCGGGTCTTGGCCGGCCGAGGCATGGTCACCTCGCCACTCGGATTCAGGATTTGCACGGCGCGCATTGCCTCCATAGCCAACGGTGGGTCATCCTCTTCGCGCGGCGGGGTTTCACGTGAAACGTACGTGTCGTCCTCGGTCCCTGGGGCGACCGAATCGCCTCCGGGTACGGGCGTGTCGTAGCCGGTGTCGCTGCGTCGGTCGCGGGGCTGAGGCACAGTGTCCCCCACCCGGCCACCGGCGACTGCCGACGGTCGCGCCCCGTTCGGACGCCCGTCGCCCGCCCAACTCTCGTAGCTTGTTTCACGTGAAACAGCGGCACCTTCGGAGTGGTGGCCGCCGTGGTCCATCATCCCTGACTCGTCGTATCTGCCGTTTTCATACACCGTGTCATCCCTGCCCGCTTCGGATGGATCGGTCGGCGTCGGGAGCGTTCGTGAGCCCGCTATCTGGCAAAGCACGCGGTCCGTACGGGAACCGCCAAACAGGGCCGAGGTAGGCCGCCACCGCCGTCGGTCCACTTTATCGACGCGCGGCCAGCCTACGGGGGACAGGCTGGCTGAGACCACGGCCATCCGGGGGGTGAGTTGTCACACCAACGTGTGTTGCGCCGAAAAGGCGACGGGAATGGCGCCTGGATCCCGCACTCGGGGCAGAACCGCCATCCCGACCATCGTCCCTGCCAGACACCGTCGGCCCCCGCAGCGTGTCCGGCCCGACATGTGTGCCGTACCACCGGGCGCCCGTCCGAACCGACCGCACGGGGGGAGAGGTCCTACCTGCGCCGGCCGCCCCGGCGGCCCGACTTCGGCCGTGGCACTGCCAGCGCCCGTTCGCGAACGACCTCCACAACGGTGGTCGGCGGGTCGATCACGCCGACCCCGCATCGCCGTACCACCGGCTGACCGCCACCGAGCCGTTCCACCGCGACCTGGTGCTCGGCGACCTCCTCCGCCGCCGAGGCCCCCTTCAGGGCAAGCAGACGACCGCCGACCGCAGCAAGTGGAAGACACCAGCCGGCCAGTCGATCCAACGGTGCAACCGCGCGGGCGGTAACGACATCCGCTGCGGACTTTCCGTCCCGGGCCGCACCGGCGGCCACCTCTTCAGCCCGAGCCCGGACCACCGTCACCGACCTCCCCAGGCCCAGCGACGCAACCGCTTCCTCCAGGAAGGCGGTTCGCCGGGCCAACGGCTCGACCAGGGTCACCGACAGATCCGGTCGGGCGATCGCCAGCACCAGGCCGGGCAGACCCGCACCCGATCCCACGTCCGTCACGGAACAGTCCGACGGGATCAGTTCGGCGACGGCCGCACAGTTGAGCAGGTGACGTGCCCAGATCCGGGGCGCTTCGCGGGGGCCGATGAGTCCTCGGACCACGCCATCGGTCGCCAGCAGCTCCGCGTACGCCGACGCCAATGGGAGGCGTTCGCCGAACAGGAGCTGGGCGGACTCGACGAGTTCGGTTGGCAGCGGTGCCACAGCGCCCTCCATCGGCAGCCCGGCGTCCGGGGTCGTCGGCTCCACGTCGGGCGGTCCGGACCGGGAAGATCCAGGGGAAGCTACCGAAGAGTGCGGCCCGGGTGGCGTGGTGCCCCCCGGGCCGGACGCGGCTGGTGCCGCTGGCTGGTACGTCATACGTCGTCAGCCAACGGGACGGACGACGATACGACGGTTCGGCTCGACGCCTTCCGACTCGCTCTCGACGCCGGCGAGCGCGTTGACCACGTCGTGTACGCACTTACGCTCGAACGCGGACATCGGCTCAAGCCGTACGGCCTCGCCGTACTCCTTGACCTTCTCCACGGCGTTGCGGGCGACGGCGGCGAGTTCCTTGCGGCGGTTGGCGCGGTAGCCGCCCACGTCGAGGAGCAACCGGCTGGGCGAACCGGTCTGCCGGAACACGGCGAGGCGGGCCAACTCCTGGAGCGCCTCCAGGGTGGCACCACGCTGGCCGACCAGCGCCTGCAACCGGCCACCGACCACCTCGACCATCGGGCGTCCCCCGGACACCAGTTCGTCGATGTCGCCGTCGTAGTCGAGGATGTCGAGAAGACCTTCCACGTAGTCGGCGGCGATCTCGCTCTGCCGGAACAGCTCCGCGTCGGATGCTCCCCCGGACGGCTTGCCACCCGTCACGGCCTTCGCGTCCGCCGCCTCGGTGGTGTCCTCGTCCTCGTCCTCGACGTCCTCATCGGTGTCTTCGAGGGCACTACCCACCCGCGTCGCAACCGAGGCTGCGTCTTCATCGAGTGACTGCTCGGCGCGCGGAATGCTGGTGTCGGTCACGGTCTCATCTCCGTAGTCGCTCGGCCGGACCGTACGGTCCGCTGGTTTCCCGGGCCGGCGGGAGGTCGCCGAGTCCACGGGCACGTCTCTTCGGGCAGTTTCACCCGTGACCGCGCCGATGCGCGGCGGAATCCGGATTCGGCGCCGAGCGCGCTGGCGGCTGCGCGGCCCCGGATTCCTTCCGGCTGCCGACCGCCCGGTTCGGGCAGTCGGCAGCTCGGCCCGTCAGCCCTGGCGTTTCGCCGGGCGGTTCTTCTTGGGGTTGACCGGCTTGGCACCTGGCTTGGGGGCGGCCACCTTGGGGGCCGGCTTCACCTCGGGCTTGGTCTCGGCAGCCTTGCGGCCGAACAGGCCGGGCTTGGCCGGCTGGGCCTTGGTGCCCGGCTTGGCGCCCTTACCGGCGTTGGCGGTGGGCGGCGGCGGGAACTTGCGCAGCACCCACTGCTGCTGGGCGAGGGTGACCAGGTTGTTCGTGACCCAGTAGATGATCACACCGATCGGGAAGATCGCACCGGAGATCAGCAGCGAGGCCGGGATGCCGTAGAGCATCAGGCGCTGGATCATCCGCTGCTGCGGGTCCTCCGCCCAGCCGGTCTTGAGAATCATCTGGCGGCTGGTCAGGTAGGTCGTACCCATCATCAGCAGCACCAGGATGCCGGCCATGATCTTTACGGTGGTGCCGTTGGCACCGAGCGCGGCGAGTTCCTCGGGCGTGGAGCCGAACTTGCCGGCGATCGGTGCGGTGAAGAGCCTGGCGCTGGCCGCGCTCTCGAACTGCTCGGCGGCCCAGCCGTAGAGCGTCTTGCCCTGGTTCGCCGGGCTGAGGCGACGCAGCACGTGGAACAGACCCAGGAAGACCGGAATCTGCAGGAACATCGGAAGGCAGCCCATCAGCGGGTTGGCCTTTTCCTTCCGATAGAGCTCCATCATCTCTTTCTGGAGCGTCTCCCGGTCACCCTTGTGCTTCTCCTGAAGCTCCTTGACCTTCGGCTGGAGCGCCTGCATCGCCCGCTGCGACTTGATCTGCTTCACGAAGATCGGGAAGAGGATCACCCGGACGGTGACGACCAGAAAGATGATGGCAAGGATCCAGGACCAGTTCGTACCCAGCACCGCAGTCGCCGGAACTCCGATGGTGTCCCAGGCCGAATGCCAGAACAGCAGGATCCACGAGATCGCCCAGTAGATCCAGTCGAGACTCAATTCGGGGCTCCAGTCACATCGGCACGGCGGCGGCCGCCCGGCTCGGGCACCGGGTCATATCCACCTGGGTGGAAAGGGTGGCAGCGCAGCAGCCGCCGTACCGCCAGCACGGCTCCCCGGAGAGCACCGTGCTGAGCGATCGCCGTCAAGGCGTATGCGCTGCACGACGGGTAGAACCGACAGCGGGCCGGCAGCGCCGGGCTTATCCACCGACGGTACGCGATAATGGGCCCCGCCAGCATCCGGGCACCAAGTGTCGTGGCTCGTGGCACGCTGTCCCCACCGGTCACCGGGCCCGCCGCCCCGACTTCCGGGCGGCCCGCGCGGCGGTCAGCGCCGCGTCGAGGTCGGCCGCCAACCGGGCGTACGACAGTTCGTCGGCACCGGGCAGCGCCCGTACGACCAGCGTGGCACCGGGCGGCAGTTGTGCCAGCCGGTCCCGCACCAGGTGCCGCAACCGACGCCGGACCGTGTTGCGGACGACGGCGTTACCAACGGCCTTGGACACGACAAAGCCGGCGCGGGCCGGTACGGAGGGCTGCTCCGTACCAATGGTCCGCGCCGGCTCGGCCGACGAGATACCGTCCTGGTCACCGTGTGGGGCTGTACCGGTCGGCAGGCTGAGGTGCACGACAACCGCACCACGCCCGGCACGACGTCCGCCACGAACCGCCGTGGCGAACTCGCTGCTGCGGCGCAGGCGCTGCGCGGCCGCCAGCACGACTGCCTACATCCCCCGGCTCAGGCCCCGGTCGGCACTCAGGCCGACAGGCGGGTACGACCCTTGGCACGCCGGGTCGAGATGATGGCGCGGCCGGCCCGGGTGCGCATGCGCAGCCGGAAGCCGTGGGTCTTCGCGCGCCGACGGTTGTTCGGCTGGTAGGTGCGCTTGCTCACGTCAGGCTCTCCGTCTTCGTACGTCCCGAGCGAGGGATGCCGGGGGTCGTGTGGTGGTCTGGCGTTGGCCACCGCGACGGGTGACCATGGTCGATGCTGCCCGACGACGCAATAGCCGGCGACCGTGAACAGCAGGCACTCATCACATTAGCAGAGGGCAGCTGAGCAGCCGATCGAGCCTACGCACACGGACCAGGGCCGTCAAACACCGCCGCCGTCCGGCGCTGTACGGGTCAGGGACCGCCACCGTAACGGGGTCAGGGACCGGTGGCGGGTACGGGTCTGCGGGCGGCGGGCACGCACCGGAAACCGGCGGCGTACGGACCGGAACGGGGCCGATTGAGGGGTTTTCGCGAATACCGCCGGACGTCTACCGGTGTCGGCGGTTGTAGGGGTGTGGACAACGCTGTTAGCGTGCCCGATTGCGGTCAGTGTCGGGAGACTCAGCGTCAAGGGACTTTGTCGTCGCTGCCGGGGCAAGACCGGACAAGCTAGTCAATCGTTCGGCACGGTGAACCCGCTTCAGTGCCACACCAGCAGGGCAGGTCGGACAACCGGTCCGGCGGAAGCCGAAATCAGTCGGTACACAGGCTGTGGATAACCTGTGGATGACGGTTCGGTCGGGCATCCGGCCGGCGAGGTCGTACCTGTTCGAGCGCTGTGGCAGGCCCGGAACGGCCGACTGCGACGATACGGCGGCCGGGAACGCAGAAGCGATGGGGGTGGCGTGACGGTGGCCGAAACGATCGACCTCGCCGCGGTGTGGATGGCGACGACCGACGAGTTGGCCGACGAGATCGTCTCGGCTCAGCAACGTGCGTACCTGCGACTGACCCGGCTACGGGCCATCGTCGAGGACACCGCCCTGCTCTCCGTGCCGGACGCCTTCACCCGGGACGTGATCGAGTCGCGGCTCCGGCCGGCCATCACCGAGGCACTGTCCCGCCGGTTCGGCCGGCCCATCCAGGTGGCGGTGACCGTACGTCCGCCCGAGGACGGGCAGGGACGACCCGCCGGCACCATCTACGGCGCGCCGAGCGGAGGCTTCCGTCCGTCCGACGGCTACGGATACGGCGACGCCGTACCGACGGACGGTGGAGCGCAGCCGACCCCCGAACCGTCCCCGAACCAGGCCGACCAGCACGGGTTTCCCCACGACACCGGGCACGGTGGTGTCGGGCACGGCGGCACGGGTCAGCAGTTCGGCCCCGGCCACCAGTTCGCGACGGTCGACGACGGGACGCGTCCGGAGGAGGGCACCGGCCGGCCGGCCGAGACCGGTCCGCGACCGGGGCTGATCCCGTCGAGTCGGGACGGCGGTCAGGAGACGCTCTTCGCCGCGCCGTACCCCCCGCCGCATCGGCCGACCGCACCGCATCAGGAACGGCGTGGCTTCGACGACCGGGGCGACGCACCCGGCGGAGTCGGCCAGGCCGCACTCGATCCCCGGCAGTTGGAGCAGCGGTTCCGGGAGGACGATTCCCATCTCCGTACCGAGCCCGGGCTGCGTGGGCCGGCCCGGCCGGGTGACACCGACAGCGGGCCGGGCCGGGTCGGGGCCGCCGATCACCGGCCCGGTGGCCGGGACGATCGCCGGGCCGGGGCCGGGCCGGACACCGGAGGGAACCGGCTCAACCCCAAGTACATGTTCGAGACGTTCGTCATCGGCTCCTCCAACCGGTTCGCGCACGCCGCATCGGTGGCGGTCGCCGAGTCGCCCGCAAAGGCGTACAACCCGCTGTTCATCTACGGCAGCTCCGGACTGGGCAAGACCCACCTGCTGCACGCGATCGGCCACTACGCCACGACCCTGGGCCACGCCCGCTCGGTCCGGTACGTCTCGACCGAGGAGTTCACCAACGACTTCATCAACTCGTTGCGGGACGACAAGACCAGTGCCTTCCAACGGCGCTACCGCGACGTGGACATCCTGCTGATCGACGACATCCAGTTCCTGGAGAACCGCGAACGCACCCAGGAGGAGTTCTTCCACACCTTCAACACCCTGCACAACGCCAACAAGCAGATCGTGATCACCTCGGACCGGTCGCCGAAGCAGCTAGCCACGCTGGAGGACCGGCTACGGACCCGGTTCGAGTGGGGTCTGTTGGCGGACATCCAACCGCCGGACCTGGAGACCCGGATCGCGATCCTGCAGAAGAAGGCCGCGCAGGAACGGTTGTTCGCCCCGCCGGACGTACTGGAGTTCATCGCCTCCCGGATCTCCGCGTCGATCCGGGAACTGGAGGGCGCCCTGATCCGGGTGACCGCATTCGCCTCCCTGACCCGGTCCCCGGTCGAGTTGTCGCTGGCCGAGGAGGTCCTACGCGACTTCATCCCGGACGGCGCCGGCCCGGAGATCACCGCAGACCAGATCATGGTCTCCACCGCCGACTACTTCGGCGTCAGCCTGGAGGACCTACGTGGGCACTCCCGGTCGCGGGTCCTGGTCAATGCACGCCAGGTCGCGATGTATCTGTGCCGGGAGCTGACCGACCTGTCCCTGCCCCGGATCGGGCAGGCCTTCGGTGGCCGGGACCACACCACGGTCATGCACGCCGACCGGAAGATCCGGCAGCAGATGGCCGAACGTCGCTCGCTCTACAACCAGATCGCCGAGCTGACCAACCGGATCAAGCAGAACAGCTGATCTCCGGCGTCCGTCGCCGTACCCGGCGTACCTGCCGCGCCCTGCCATACCTACCGCGCCCTGCCGTACCCGGCGTCCCCTCGCCGTACCTCCCGTCCTGTCGTACCTCCCGCGCCCGCTCGTACGGCGGGGACCGCATTCCCTCGTGCGCCGCGTCGAGTTCCGCTGTGGGTGGCGCAGCTCGGTGCTGCCCACAGTGCCACCCCGAGTTGCCCGAAATTTTGGCAATTTTTCTAGCCTGTCCTGAATCAACGCATCATTGTTTGCTATCAGAGACACAACGGGTATCGGGCGAGTCCCCAGAGCGGTGCCACCTGTGGATTTCCAACCAGCGTCGGCCGAGTTTTCCACCGTCGGTGGACAACGGGTGGTGCTTCTCGCCCCAGTTACCCACAACCTGTGGACAACTTCTGTGGACGACACTGTGGACGAACACGGGGAGTAGCCGAGTTATCCACAGATCGCGGCCCGCCTGTGCGTAGCCTGTTGAAGGTTCTGGGGACAACCACGTTCAATGATCTCCAGCTCATCCACAGGGCTGGGGAGAAAGTGGGTGGATAACCGGTGGATAACCGGTGGACAAGCGTGGATAACCCTGGATCGCCGGAAGGCTGTGGACAACAGGCCGGGTTAATCCACCTGTTCTCCACAGCTAACTCACCGGTGGACAACCTTCTGACCTGCTCAAACGTTGAATATCCACAGTTTGCACAACACCGATGAAGACGACTAGTTATCTCTTCTAGAGAACAAAAACCAATCATCACCGTTGGGGATTGTGTGGATAGCTTGATCGAACTCCCGCCCGCCCGGCGTCGAGGCGCAGAAAGCCCGGGGGCGGACACGCGGCCGATGGTGACGCGCCCTAAGGTTCGAGGGGGACCCGCACGGTTGGCCGGCCCGAAAGACCGTGGCCGGCATGAGACAGTTGTCGCTGACGTCGACGCGGAGGCATGACATGAAGTTCCGAGTGGAGCGCGACGCGCTCGCCGACGCGGTTGCCTGGACCGCCAAGAGTCTGCCCAGTCGCCCGTCAGTGCCGGTGCTCGCCGGGGTGATGCTGCGGGTCGCCGAGGGCAGCCTGCACGTGTCCGGGTTCGACTACGAGGTCTCCAGCCAGGTGACCGTCGAGGTGCAGGCGGACGCGGACGGCGCCGCGCTGGTCTCCGGTCGGTTGCTGGCCGAGATCACCAAGGCGTTGCCGGCGAAGCCGGTGGACATCGCGGCTGTCGGTGCCCACCTGGAGCTGGTCTGCGGCAGCGCCCGCTTCACCCTGCCGACGATGCCGGTCGAGGACTACCCGAGCCTGCCCGAGATGCCGGCCAGCGCGGGTACGGTCGACGCCGCCGCCTTCGCTGCCGCGGTGTCCCAGGTCGCCATCGCCGCCGGTCGGGACGAGACCCTGCCGATGATGACCGGCGTACGGATCGAGCTGACCGGCACGACCCTGGCGATGCTGGCGACCGACCGCTACCGCCTGGCGCTCCGGGAGATGCAGTGGCAGCCGGACGACCCCGAGGTCAGCATCAACGCGCTCGTGCCGGCCCGCACCCTGCACGACACCGCGAAGACGCTGGGCCCCCTCGGCGGGAACGTGACCATGGCACTGGCCCAGGGTGCTGCCGGTGAGGGGATGATCGGCTTTGCCGGCGGCACGCGACGTACCACCAGCCGGCTGTTGGACGGTGCCAACTACCCGCCGGTGCGCTCGCTCTTCCCGGCCACCCACAACGCCGAGGCCCGGGTGGCGGTCTCGTCACTGATCGAGGTCGTCAAGCGTGTCTCGCTGGTCGCCGAGCGCACCACGCCGGTGCTGCTCAGCTTCAGCTCCGACGGACTGATCGTCGAGGCGGGCGGCACCGAGGAGGCCCGGGCCAGCGAGGCGATGGATGCCACGTTCACCGGTGAGCCGCTGACCATCGGGTTCAACCCGCAGTACCTGATCGACGGGTTGCAAAACCTCGGGGCGCAGACTGCGGCGTTGTCGTTCGTCGACGCGTTCAAGCCGGCGGTGATTTCGCCGGCGGGCGAGGACGGCGAGATCGTTCCCGGATACCGCTACCTGATCATGCCGATCCGGGTCACCCGCTGACCACGCTCACCAATAACGCACTGGAGGGGAAGCTGATGCAGCTCGGCATCGTGGGGCTCGGCCGGATGGGCGGCAACATGCGTGAGCGGTTGCGCGCGGCCGGCCACGAGGTGATCGGTTTCGACCAGGATCCGCAGGTGAGCGACGTGGCGAGCCTGGCCGAACTGGCCGAGAAGCTGGAGGCACCCCGAGCCGTCTGGGTGATGGTGCCGGCCGGCGTGACCGAGGCCACCATCGACGGGCTCGCCGAGGTGCTCTCCGCCGGTGACATCGTCATCGACGGCGGCAACTCGCGGTTCAGCGACGACGGGCCCCGCGCCGAGCGGCTCGACCGGCAGGGAATCGGCTACCTCGACGTCGGGGTCTCCGGCGGGGTGTGGGGCCGGGAGAACGGTTACGCGCTGATGGTCGGTGGTGCACAGGAGCACGTCGACCGGCTGATGCCGATCTTCGACTCGCTCAAGCCGGCCGGCGAGTACGGTTTCGTGCATGCCGGACCGGTCGGTGCCGGGCACTACGCCAAGATGGTCCACAACGGCATCGAGTACGGCCTGATGCACGCCTACGCCGAGGGCTACGAGCTGCTGGCCAAGTCCGAGCTGGTCACCAACGTGCCGGGAGTGTTCAAGTCCTGGCGGGAGGGCACCGTCGTCCGTTCCTGGCTGCTCGACCTGCTGGACCGGGCTCTCGACGAGGACCCGGAGCTGGCGAGTCTGCGTGGCTACGCCGAGGACACCGGTGAGGGCCGGTGGACGGTCGACGAGGGGGTCCGTCTCGCCGTACCACTGAACGTGATCGCCGCCGCCCTGTTTGCCCGGTTCGCTTCGCGGCAGGACGACTCGCCGGCCATGAAGGCCGTGGCGGCGCTGCGTAACCAGTTCGGCGGCCACGCCACCCACAAGAACTAGGGCGGCGAGCGCGCGATCGTGTACGTCCGTCGGCTCGAACTGGTCGACTTCCGTTCGTACGAGCGGGTCGGAGTCGATCTGAACCCCGGCGGGAACGTCCTCGTCGGGGCGAACGGCGTCGGCAAGACCAACCTCGTCGAGGCGTTGGGCTACGTGGCGACCCTGTCCAGTCACCGGGTCGCCACCGACGCCCCACTGGTCCGGTCCGGGGCGGACGCGGCGGTCATCCGGTGTGCGATCGTGCACGAGGGGCGTGAGCTGCTGGTCGAGTTGCAGCTCGTACCGGGCCGGGCGAACCGCGCCAGACTGGGCCGGTCGCCGGTGCGTCGCCCCCGGGACGTGCTCGGTGCGTTGCGGCTGGTGCTCTTCGCCCCGGAGGATCTGGAACTGGTCCGGGGCGATCCGGGCGAACGTCGGCGCTACCTCGACGATCTGCTGGTCACCCGGCTGCCCCGGTACGCGGGGGTACGCGCCGACTACGAGCGGGTGGTCAAACAGCGCAACGCGCTGCTGCGTACGGCGTACCTCGCCCGTAAGGTCGGCCGCTCCCGTAGCTCGGGTTCGCGGCCGGCGGACGCCGACTCCGGTGCCCCGGACCTGGGCGGCGACCTGTCGACGCTGGACGTCTGGGACACGCACCTGGCCCGGCACGGGGCGGAACTGCTGGCCGGGCGGCTCGAACTGGTCGCCGCGCTGGCACCGCACGTGGCCAAGGCGTACGACGCGGTTGCGGCGGGCCGGGGTGCAGCCGGCATGGCCTACCGCTCCTCGCTGGACCTGCTCGACGTGGCACCGGACCGACCCGCCCTGGAGACCGCGCTGGCCCGCGCGTTGACGGAGTCCCGGGCGGCCGAGGTGGAGCGGGGGGTGACCCTGGTCGGCCCGCACCGCGACGACCTCGCCCTCACCCTGGGCCCACTTCCGGTCAAGGGGTACGCCAGCCATGGTGAGTCGTGGTCGTACGCGCTGGCGTTACGCCTGGCCGCGTACGACCTGTTGCGGGCCGACGGTATCGAGCCGGTGCTGATCCTCGACGACGTGTTCGCCGAGTTGGATGCCGGCCGCCGGGAGCGGCTGGCCGATCTGGTCGGCGGGGCCAGCCAACTGCTGGTCACCTGTGCGGTCGCCGACGATGTGCCCCGGGCGTTGCGGGGTACCCGCTACGAGGTGGGCGGGGGTGACGTGCGTAGTGCCGGATGACGATTCCGAGCTGGCCGGTCCGGAGCTGGCCCGGGCGGTGCTGGATGCCGCCAGGGCCCGACGGGAGGCGGGCCGGGGCGCTCGGCGTACCCCGGCCGGATCTTTCTCGAACGGCGCGGGTGACGGGAGCCCGACCGGCCGGAACGGCTCCGGCCGGCGGCTACGTGGCTATTCCGGTCCGGGGCCGGACCCCCGTGACCCGCAACTGCTCGGTGCCGTGCTGGCCCGACTGATCAAGGCGCGCGGCTGGCAGCGACCAACCGCCGAGGCTACGGTCTTCGGCTCCTGGGAGCGGGTGGTCGGGGCCGAGGTGGCCAAACACAGCCGGCCGGTCAAACTCGAGAACGGCGAGCTGACGGTGGAGGCGGAATCTACCGCCTGGGCGACCCAGCTTCGACTGTTGGCCGGGTCCCTGTTGCAGCGGATTGCCGCCGTGGTCGGCCATAACGTGGTGCGCAAACTGCACATCCACGGCCCGGCCGCGCCCTCGTGGTCGCGGGGTCCGCGCCGGGTACAGGGGCGTGGGCCACGGGACACGTATGGCTGATCGGCACGCGGCGACGTAGCCGGGCGGTGTGCCGTACGGTCGCCTGGCGTAGCGGTTCGGGAAGTCGTACCGAGCGGCCGTGTTGCCGGGCCAGCAGCACACCGGCCACCACCGAGGCCACGGTGGTCACGACACCGGCCAGGACGAGGGTCTGCCGGGGCCCGACGTATTCGGAGAGCCAGCCGAGCAGCGGCGCGCCGACAGCGGCGGAGATCGAACCGGTCACCGCGATCGCGGCGAGTACCCGGCCACGCATCCGACCGTCGGTGTCGAGTTGGGCGCGGGTGCCCACCGTGGTGTCGATGACCACGGCGGCTGCCGCGATTGGCAGGATCAGCGCCGCGAAGCTCCAGGTGCCCGGAGCGAGGCCGGCGAAGATCTGCAATCCGCTGCCGAGTAGCCCGGCACCGACCAGGATGGCGTAGCTCAGGTTGCGGGTCCGGGCGGCCATGAGGGCACCCACCACGGTTCCGACGGCGAAGACGGTGGACAGGAAGCCGTATCCGGAGGCGCCCGAGTCGAGCGGTCCGTCGCTCATCGCGGCCATCGTCACCTGGTAGTTGCGTCCGAGGCTGCCCAGCACGAAGGAGAGGGCCAGCGCGGTCAGCACCACCGGCTGCCGGCGCAGGTAGGCGAAGCCGGCCCGGACACCGTTCTCGGCGGGGCGGCCGGTGGCCACCATGTCGGGGGTGTGCAGCTCGTTGGAGCGTACGGCCAGCAGGGCCAGTACGACGGCGGCGAAGCTGGCCGCGTTGACGGCGAAGAGCGGCGCGGGGCCGGCGGCGGCGACCACGATCGCACCCGCGCTCATGCCCAGGATGCGACCGGCGGAGTTGGTGAGCGACCCGAGGGCCAGCGCGTTGCCGAGGGTCGCCCGGTCGACCAGCGTGGAGCCCCAGCGGCCCATGACCGGGCCCTCGACGGCGGAGACGGCACCGCTGACCAGGGAGATGGCGTAGACCACGGACAGACCGGCCAGGTCCGACCAGGCGACTGCGGCGAGTCCGGCGGCGAGTACGGCGTGGATCACCTGGCTGGCGATCAGCAGGGGTCGGGCGGGTAGCCGGTCGGCCAGCGCGCCACCCCAGGTGCTGAGCAGCAGGCTGGGAATGGCCTGTAGGAGGATCGCCAGCCCCATCGAGGTCGCCGACCCGGTCTCCTGGAGGACGTACCAGTTGACGCCGAGGACCTGCATCCACGTGCCGATGACCGAGACGAAACCGGCACCGGCCCAGATCCGGTAGTTGCGATGGCGTAGAGCAGCGAATGTCGTGCGCATGGCCGCGACCCGCTTCCTTCCCCCTCGGCCGCGGCGAACCCGCTCACGACAGACTTGGCTGAGTCGCCGGCCTGTGCAGCGGCAACGCGGGCAAGTCTGGCTCTCTTGCGGGGATACGTCCCTATTCCGTGATTGAGTTCACGGAGCGTACGCATTCCCTGACCCAGGGGGTGCCGGTGGGGCCACCGGTGGGTAGGTGCGCCGGTGGTGGGCGTCGGTGGAGACGGCGTCAGGAGTCGGCGTAGACGGCGAAGCCCCGGTCGGCGCAGCGGCGGTAGAAGCCGGCCAGCACGCCGAGTTCGGAACGGGAGAAGCTCCAGTGCGGCGCATCCCCGGATTCGTCCCGCAGGGTGTCCAGTCGGCTTTCCAGCCAGCGCAGCTGCTGCTCGGCGAGGCGGCCGTCCGCCAGTGCCGAACGCAGTACGGCGCTGACGGTGTCGAACGTCACCAACTCTCCGTACGGCTGGTGGCCGGCGACGAAACGTTCGAGGCCACCGGCGATCCAGGCGCACCCGTCGGGGTCGATCACGGGGTCCTCGTCCTCGGCAGCGGCTTCTGTGGCGTAAAGCACACCGGTCAGGCCGAGAAGGAGATCGACCAACTCGGTGTAGGCGGTCGCCCGTACCGTCCCGGTCTTGGCGACGTACCCGGCGAGGGCCGCGGTCGGTGCGGGAACGTCCGGCAATTCGGCGAGCTCACCGAAGTCGACGAACTCGGCAGGGGCTACCGGGTCGTAGAAGCGGCCGGTCCGTGGCCAGTGCACAGCGACGTTGTCCAGCCCCATCGGGCGTCACCTTTCTGCCTACGTGCCGGCCTGATCGTCCGGTTTATCCGAGCGGGTTCCGGGAAATTGTCCGGAATCGCAGAGTGGCGACGCCAAGTTACGGCACAGCGGTGGTTTGCGCGACCCCCGGGGGTGCTGTCCGTCGTGCCCCGCGGTGCCCGATCCCGGCCGTCGGGTCCGGCCGAGGTCGGTCCGGTCGACCGCAGCGTTGGCGCGCTGGAATCGGCCAAGATCCGGAGTGGGGCCTGTGGGGGGAGTCGTGGGCGGGGCAATTTGGCCGCTACGGGCATCTGAGGTACCTCGTAGGGGTGCCGCGTACCGGTTCTGTCGCCGCAGCACAGTAGGATCGATGTAGAGACGAGGACACAGTGCGGAGCGACGACACGGGCCTCTCCCGGCTTGCGTCAGTAGTCCGTCCCGTGTCCGAGCCGATCGCGATCCGCGGGCACTCGCGGCGAGCGGCGCTTCGGCCGTACCCCCGATTTTGCTGGTGGTGCTGGCCCGTGCCAACGTCGCGCTCTGCCTGCCGAACCCGCGCCCCGGACGCCCGTGAGGGCGACCGGTGGTGCGAGAAAGTGGCCGAGGGTGGCAACGCAGAAGAAGCAGGACTACACCGCCGATTCACTGACCGTGCTCGAGGGGCTGGAGGCGGTCCGTAAGCGGCCCGGTATGTACATCGGGTCGACCGGCGAGCGGGGTCTGCACCACCTGGTCTGGGAGGTTGTGGACAACGCGGTCGACGAGGCACTCGCCGGGTACTGCGACACGATCCAGGTGATCCTGCTGGCCGACGGCGGCGTGCGGGTCATCGACAACGGTCGAGGTATTCCGGTCGACCTCCACCCGAAGCTGAAGAAGCCGGGTGTCGAGGTGGCGCTGACCGTGCTGCATGCCGGTGGCAAGTTCGACGGCAAGGCGTACGCGGTCTCCGGTGGTCTGCACGGGGTGGGCGTCTCCGTGGTGAACGCGCTCTCCGTCCGGATGGAAGTCGAGATCCACAAGTCCGGGAACGTCTGGCGCCAGCAGTACACCAACTCGAAACCGTCGCCGCTGGAGAAGGGTGAGGAGACGGACCGCAGTGGCTCGTCGGTCTCCTTCTGGCCGGATCCGGACGTCTTCGAGACCACCGACTTCGTTTTCGAGACCATCTACCGTCGTTTGCAGGAGATGGCCTTCCTCAACCGGGGGCTGACCATCCAGTTGCGGGACGAGCGGGTCCAGGAGGAGGACGGCAAGGTCCGCGAGGTGACGTTCTGCTACAAGGGCGGGATCTCGGACTTCGTCCGGCACCTGAACGCGCCGAAGACCCCGATCCACAAGTCGGTGGTCGAGTTCGGTGCCGAGGACGACGGCATGTCGGTCGAGATCGCCATGCAGTGGAACGAGTCGTACGGCGAGTCCGTCTACACCTTCGCCAACACGATCAACACGCACGAGGGCGGCACCCACGAGGAAGGGTTCCGGGCCGCGTTGACCAGCGTCGTCAACCGGTACGGCACGGAGAAGAAGCTCCTCAAGGGCGACGAGAAGCTCTCCGGCGAGGACATCCGGGAGGGTCTCGCCGCGATCATCTCGGTCAAGCTGGCGAACCCGCAGTTCGAGGGCCAGACCAAGACCAAGCTGGGCAACACCCCGGTGAAGAGCTTCGTGCTCCGGGTCTGCAACGAGTGGCTGGTGGACTGGTTCGACCGCAACCCGAGCGAGGCCAAGACCATCATCACCAAGGCCTCGCAGGCGGCCCGGGCCCGGATCGCCGCGGCACAGGCGCGGAAGCTGGCCCGACGCAAGTCGTTGCTGGAGTCCGGCTCGATGCCCGGCAAACTGGCCGACTGCCAGTCGACGGACCCGCGGGAATCCGAGGTGTTCATCGTCGAGGGTGACTCCGCCGGTGGGTCGGCCAAGCAGGGACGTGACCCGCGGACCCAGGCGATCCTGCCGATCCGCGGCAAGATCCTCAACGTGGAGAAGGCCCGGATCGACCGGGTGCTGAAGAACGCCGAGGTCCAGGCGCTGATCACCGCGCTCGGCACCGGTATCCACGACGACTTCGACATCGAGAAGTTGCGCTACCACAAGATCGTGTTGATGGCCGACGCGGACGTGGACGGCCAGCACATCCAGACCCTGCTGCTGACCCTGCTGTTCCGGTTCATGCGCCCGCTGGTCGAACTGGGGCACGTCTACCTCGCCGCCCCGCCGCTCTACAAGATCAAGTGGAACAAGAAGGGCGACGACGCCCAGTACGCGTACTCCGACCGGGAGCGGGACGGGCTGATCGCTCTGCGGCAGCAGAAGAAGCCCAACGCCAAGCCGGACGACATCCAGCGGTTCAAGGGTCTCGGCGAGATGAACTACCCGGAGTTGTGGGAGACCACGATGAACCCGGCGACCCGCACGCTTCGCCAGGTCACGCTCGACGACGCGGCGACTGCGGATGAGCTGTTCAGCGTCCTCATGGGTGAGGACGTGGAGGCGCGTCGGTCGTTCATCCAGCGCAACGCCAAGGACGTGCGGTTCCTGGACATCTAGGTGCCGGTTGCCGGCGGCGTTGGCCACCGGCAGTCGTCCACAGAGTTATCCACAGCTTCGACGGTTTCCACAGTCGTTATCCACAGCGGAATGCGGCTTTGAGTCTGATAAGGGTTGACAGTGACGGATACTCCCGAAAACCCCAACAACGAGCCGGCCACGCCGGCTGCCGGTGGTGGCCCGGTCGTTGAACGCGACCGCATCGAGCCGGTGGGGCTTGAGGTGGAGATGCAGCGGTCCTACCTCGACTACGCGATGAGCGTGATCGTGGGTCGGGCCCTGCCGGACGTACGAGACGGGCTCAAGCCGGTCCACCGCAAGATCCTCTATGCCATGTTCGACTCTGGCTACCGGCCCGACCGGGGGTACGTGAAGTGCGCCCGTGTGGTCGGCGACGTGATGGGTAACTACCACCCGCACGGTGACGCCTCGATCTACGACGCACTGGTCCGGATGGCGCAGACCTGGTCGCTGCGCTACCCACTGATCGACGGTAACGGCAACTTCGGCTCGCCGGGCAACGACCCGGCCGCCGCGATGCGGTACACCGAGTCCAAGCTGTCGCCGCTGGCCATGGAGATCCTGCGCGACATCGACGAGGACACCGTCGACTTCCAGGACAACTACGACGGCCGGGCCAAGGAGCCGGTGATCCTGCCGTCGCGGATCCCCAACCTCCTGATCAACGGATCCGAGGGCATCGCCGTCGGTATGGCCACCAAGATCCCTCCGCACAACCTGCGGGAGATCGCGGCGGCCGTGCAGTGGTGCCTGGAGAACCCCGAGGTGGACGAGGAGACCACCCTCGAAGCGCTGATCGAGATCGTCAAGGGGCCGGACTTCCCGACCCACGGTCTCATCGTCGGTGCGGCGGGAATCCAGGACGCGTACCGCACCGGTCGTGGTTCGATCCGGATGCGGGCCGTGGTCGACGTCGAGGAGGACAAGAAGGGCCGCGCCTGCCTGGTCGTCTCCGAACTGCCCTACCAGGTCAACCCGGACAACCTCGCGGAGCGAATCGCCGAGCTGATCAAGGAGGGCAAGCTCGGCGGTATCGCCGACATCCGCGACGAGTCCTCCGGGCGTACCGGTATGCGGCTGGTGCTCGTGCTCAAGCGGGACGCCGTCGCCAAGGTGGTGCTGAACAACCTCTACAAGCACACCCAGCTCCAGGAGACCTTCGGCGCCAACATGCTGGCGCTGGTCGACGGGGTGCCTCGTACGCTCAACCTGGCCCAGTTCATCCGGTACTACGTCGCCCACCAGGTCGACGTCATCCGGCGTCGTACGGCGTACCGGCTGCGTAAGGCCGAGGAACGGGCGCACATCCTGCGCGCCCTGGTCAAGGCGTTGGATGCGCTCGACGAGGTGATCGCCCTGATCCGGCGTTCGCCGACCGTCGAAGAGGCGCGGCAGGGCCTGATGCAGTTGCTGCAGATCGACGAGATCCAGTCGACGGCGATTCTCGACATGCAGCTACGGCGGCTCGCCGCGCTGGAGCGCCAGAAGATCGTCGACGAGCTGGCCAAGATCGAGCTGGAGATCGCCGACTACCGGGACATCCTGGCGAAGCCGGAACGGCAGCGGAAGATCATTTCGGAGGAGCTCGGCGAGATTGTCGCCAAGTGGGGCGACGACCGGCGTACCAAGATCGTTCCGTTCGACGGTGAAGTCTCCATGGAGGACCTCATCGCCCGCGAGGACGTCGTCGTGACGATCACCCGTACCGGATATGCGAAGCGTACGAAGGTTGATCTCTATCGGTCGCAGCGGCGGGGCGGCAAGGGGGTCAGCGGCGCTACGCTACGCCCGGACGACATCGTCAGCCACTTCTTCGTCTGCTCCACACACGACTGGATGCTCTTCTTCACCAATAAGGGTCGGGTATACCGGGCCAAGGCATACGAACTTCCGGAAGCCAGTAGGGTGGCCAAGGGCCAACATGTTGCAAACCTGCTCGCCTTCCAGCCGGGTGAGCAGATCGCTCAAGTCATCGAAATCCCGAACTACCAGGTCGCGCCCTATCTGGTGCTAGCCACCAGGAATGGCTTGGTGAAGAAGACCAGACTGGAGGAGTTCGACTCCAACCGGTCCGGTGGTGTCATCGCGATCAACCTGCGCGATGAGGACGAGCTGGTCGGAGCGGCGCTTGCGGGCCCCGAGGACGACCTGCTGCTGGTGTCCAAGAACGCGCAGGCGATCCGCTTCAACGCCACCGACGAGGCGTTGCGACCGATGGGCCGGGCGACCTCCGGCGTGATCGGTATGCGCTTCACGGACGACGACGTCCTGCTGGCCATGGAGGTGATCCGGGATGGCATGGAAGGTCTGGACGTTCTGGTGGCAACGGACGGGGGATTCGCAAAACGAACCCCGATCGAGGAATACCCGGTGCAGGGCCGGGGAGGTAAAGGCGTGTTGACCGCGAAGATCACTGAACGCCGTGGCGGACTGGTCGGAGCGGTCGTGATCAGCCCGGATGACGAGCTGTTTGCGATAACCAGTACAGGTGGCGTGATTCGGACTCCGGTGAAGCCT
The DNA here is from genome assembly GCF_042679305.1 of Micromonospora sonneratiae. Lineage (NCBI taxonomy): Bacteria > Bacillati > Actinomycetota > Actinomycetes > Micromonosporales > Micromonosporaceae > Micromonospora > Micromonospora sonneratiae. The sequence continues at coordinate 20,986 of NZ_JBHTMP010000082.1, forward strand.
GTACGCCGTACGCGTGATCGGAACACAATGGGTGTCAAGCTGATGGACCTACCAGACGGCGTGACCATCGTGGCGATTGCTCGCAATGCCGACGAGCCTGACGAACAGGACTAGTTAATGACGGAGACACAGGCGAAGTCGGGGACTGCGGGGGCCTCGGCTAACCCGGTCGACGAGGCGGCCACCAGCGGTGACGCGTCTGCGACCGGCCGGGCGGCTGTCGGCCGGGCGGCCGTCCCCGCCGACGCACCGTCCCCCAAGTTCACCCGGGCTCCGGGGATGCCACCCCCGCCGGACCAGCCTGCCAGTGAGCAGAACGCCCGCCAGGCGGAGTCCGCCAGCAGCGGCGATGGAGGCGCGACGACGACACAGGCGATCCCCGCCACAGCCACGGCTGCGGCAGCGGCACCTGGGAAGGCTGCCGGCGGCAAGGCCGCGTCCGACCGTACGGAACCGCTGCCCGGCGCCGGTCGGCCAACGTCCGGTGTCGGTCGCGCCAGGCCGGAGCCGGCGAGGCCCGCCCCTGCTTCTGGTGCCAAGCCGTCGACAGCCAGCCCGGCTCCGAACCTCAGCCGCTCGTCGTCCGCCCGGTCGGTGAGTGACGCGGCAGGGGCCGGTACGGTGGGGCCCCTCAGCGGTGGGGCGGCGGCCGTCGGTGCGGCCCGGGTCAACGAGGCCGTACGGGCCGCCCGGAGCTCGGTCAGCTCCGCGGCGTCCCGGGGGCCCCGGCGGGCCCGGCTGAACCTCAAGCGGATCGACCCGTGGTCCGTCATGAAGTTCTCGTTCGCGGTGTCGCTGGTGCTCTTCATCGTCGTCGTCGTGGCCACTGCTGTGCTCTACCTCGCGCTGGACGCCATGGGCGTCTTCGAGAGCGTCAACAGCAGCCTGACCGAGCTGATCAGCGCAGGCGGCGGTCAGGAGGCGAACAGCCTCAAGATCACCGCTAAGGGGGTCATCCTCACGTCGGTGCTGCTCGGGCTGGTGAACGTGGTCCTGTTCACGGCGCTGGCGACGCTCGGAGCATTCGTCTACAACGTCTGTGCCGATCTGGTCGGCGGGATCGAGCTGACGCTCGCCGAGCGCGACTGAGGCTGATAGAAGGCGGGACACGCCGGGGCGCCGCGTAAAGCGGTGGCCCCGGCGTTTCGTTTTCGGGTAGCGTCTGGGCCGTTGGTGACCGTGCCTTGGGCAGGGCGCCAACGAAGCGGGCGTCAGGGCCCGCCCCGATTTTGGGGCAGGCGCAAGGGTGCGGTAGCCTTGCTCGACGCACGGGGGGCTATAGCTCAGTCGGTTAGAGCGCAGAGCTGATAACTCTGAGGTCGATGGTTCGATTCCATCTAGCCCCACTCACATCGTCCGACAACAGTCGAGCGCGAGGGATCGCCCCATGTTGAAGAAGATTCTGATCGTCGTCGGTGTGGTTGGCGTAGCGGCGCTGATCGCCAAGAAGGTGATGGACGCCAAGGACGAACACGCCCTGTGGCACGAGGCCACCACTTCGCCCGACCTTCGGTAGTTCCCGTTCGGGCCGCCCTGTGGCGGCTCGGGCACCCTGGGGCCGTAGCTCAACTGGCAGAGCACTGCCTTTGCAAGGCAGGGGTTAGGGGTTCGAGTCCCCTCGGCTCCACATTTTGTCTTCCTGACCAGGCATCCTGTGATCTCCTTGATCATCAAGTACAACGTCAGTACAAACTACGGTTGATCTTGTTGTGGGGTCCTGCCCGACTTGGCTGCCGCCGAGTTGAGCACCGCACCGGTGACGCCGCGAGGCCGATCCCGCTTTGGCCACCAGTGCACGTAGGTCTCCAAGGTGATCCGCAACGTCTTGTGTCGTAGCAGCCGCTGCACTTCCTGTGGTTCGGCGTGGTTGGTGATCAGCGTGGTGGCGAAGAAGTGCCGTAGCGCGTGGAAGCCACCGTGTTCTTTCGGCCAGCCGGCAGCGTCGCGCCAGCTCGCCCACTCGCGCGACCAGGTGCGGTCGGTGAACGCGTTGCCGTGGGTAGTGGTGAACAGCAGCGGCACTGCCCGCCGCACAGGTTCGCCCGAGGTGGTGTCGACCATCTCCACGACTACGGGTGGGAACTCCCGGACGTGATCGGCAAGCATCTGGCCCACAACCGGGTCGAGATCGATGGTGCCCGACGATCCGGCTTTCGGCTCGCTCAGGTAGACCCCGCCGTACTCCTGCGGCGCGTACCGCAGTTGCTGGATGACGTGCAGCTCGCCGCGCTCCTGGTCGACACAGCGGATGCCGTCTTCCATTCCCAGCACCTCGCCGAACCGGCAGCCCTGCCCGGCGCCCAACCACACGGCGGCCCGATACCGAGCTGGCACCGCATCCAGCAGCGCCAGCACCTCATTTTCAGTAGGTACCCACTTCGGCGCACGAGACAAGCCCCGCAGTACCTGAGAGAGCTTCACCCCATCGCACGGGTTGTCAGGGATCAACTTGTCGGTCACCGCCGCGCCCAACACCGCGTCGAGCAGTTCGAAGTACAGCTTGAGCGATGACTTGGGCGTGCCTTCATCAAGGGCGGGCCTTCGGCCCGCCTGCCGTGCCAGCGCCGGGGCGCGCGTGCGGCCTGGCGGCCGGTCACGCCCCGGCGCGCACGGCGCGGTAGTGGGAGTCATAGACATAGCCGCGGACCGAGCCGGCCGGCGTCAACGAGCACCAGGAGCACACGCGCAGCATCGGCACCAGGCGTCGACCGGACGCGAACGGCGGTGGGGGCGAATGGTGCGCCGGGGCCTGGCTCGTTGGGTACGTTTCCGGGTCCGTCGTGGTTCAGCATTCGAGGACCGAGAAGAGTGGGCGCCCATGTGCCGAGTCGCGGTGACCAGTCGCTGTGGCAGGGACGCCGCCGGGTCCGTCGTGGTCATCAGTCGGTGGCTGAGCTTGCCCAAGGTGGGATCTTCCCAGCTGGTGACCGGTGAGCGCGAGCAGGTCGGTAGGCAGGGTCAAAGCATGCCTGCGGTGGGCCTCGGGCTCCGGGATGGCAGGTGGGGCAACTGCGCGGTGATGAAGGCCATGCGGCCATGATCATTCTTCCAGGTTGGAGAGCAGAGGGATAATGCCCTAGTGAGCTGGGAAGAGTTCCTGTGGCATATGGATCGTCGGCTAGGTATGTACGTTGGGCGGTCGAGGTACGAGCGAGCGTTTTCGGCGCTGGTGGGATTTGACCTCGCGCGTGGCCAGGGCGAGCTGGTGGCGTTCCAGGAGTGGATGTCCGCCCGCCACCGTGGCAGCAACCTCGTCTTCTGGTACTTGGTACTAGTGGAGACCTTCGGCGAGGGTGCCACCGAAGATCACCTTGTGAGCGATCAGGACCACGAGCGAGCAGTTTCGAATCTTTGCCGGCTGTTGCGGGAGTTCCTTGCACAGCAGATGTCGACCGCCGACCAGCACTAGCGGCGAGGACTCTGATGCTGTCGACAGCAACGACGACAGCAACCATCCAGCGCGAAGACAATTGCCGGCAGTCATTCACCGACAGCCGCCCAAGGTCGTGGGCGTGCCCGAGTACCTCAGGATGAGACGCGCAGAACTTGTAAGCGAGGTGTCAGACGGCGAGGCAGCACGAAGGCCGCGCTATGCCAGGCGGCGGACAGCGCGACGTAGACCGGCCAGCCGTACGAAGATCTCCCGCTTGTCCACAGCGTTGCCCTGCTCATCGAGCTGATAGCCGGTAATCCACGCCCAGCCCCGATAGGTCGGTCTCGGGTCGATTGAGATCACCCGGAACACGAACGGCGGCTGCCCCGCGAACTGCACCGAAGCCGGTCGGCCGATCCACAGCTCGTCACCAGGTTCCGGCGGGCGAGGTTGGGGCCTGGGCCACGTGCGACCGTGCTCCTCGACAGGCATACGGCTCCTCTGCTCGGAGGGGATGCCCTGCCCGGCAGGGTTCGGAGGTCACCGACCGGGCAGGGCGTTCGCCGTACGGGTGGCGGGTTCGGGTCCTCCACCACCCGTACGGCGGTATCACCCACCTTACAGGCGTCAAGCCCGTCAACTTGACAGGGCTGCTGGGCGACAAGTCCGTACGGTCGGATTTATGCGGCTCGCGGGCATGTCGGAAATCCAGCAGTTGTTGGGCGGTGTCAGCCGGCAGCGTGCGTCGGAGATCGTGGCGCGCCCCGGGTTCCCGGCACCGCTGGACACCTTGGCGACCGGGCGAATCTGGGAACGGGCTGCGGTGGTGGAGTGGATCGCCGAGAACCGGCCAACCCAGCGGACCGACGAGCAGTAGATCAGCGCCCAGCAGGCGGCAACAGCGCATGCCGAGTCCTGGGAGAAATCGGGGAGATGATCTTCCCCCCGTCCCCCTCGCACACCTCGCCAGACCAACGAACACCAAGAGCCGGACCAGGGTTGATAGGCAAATGTCCACGCCCCGGACGGATGTTGACCTTGTTCGGGACGAAGAGGTCGTCGGTTCGAATCCGGCCACCCCGACCGAGGTCAGGGGCCACTCTCCATCGATGAGAGTGGCCCCTGATGCGTTCGTGCAGCAGTCGAGTACAGCAGCGGCCTATCGCAGGCTCTCCCCCAGACGCTTGAGCGCGTCCCGGGTGGCGTCCGAGGACGTGACCCCGCGCGGAGGCGATCCAGCCGGCTGCCGGCGTGTCGAGTCCCACCACATGCTTGACGGACACGGGCGGTGCCTCCGGCGGGGCCCTCGGGCGCTCCGGGATGGTGGTGACCTCCCGATAACGTCCGTCCGGGCCGAACCGAGCAGGTCGGGCCTGTCCGGTCAAGGTCGTTCAGACAGTGGTGTGCTCCACCTTGACTGGACACGCCCCACCCACTCCATAGGTGTGCGGACGAAGGCCGACGGGATGGCAAGGCTGTAGCGATGGCGGAACGCACAGCAGCCTAAGAACAAGCGGGCATCAGTAGACGAATCAAGATGCCTTGAGCAGCGGACCGATCGATGCACCAGCAAGAACCCGCGTAACGTCATCCGTGTTATCTTGGTAGAAGTTAGAACTACCAAGTTCATAAAGCAGGCGAGGAGCCGCGAACGCGACCCCTCGCCTGATGGTGGAACACCAGTCCCGTCGTCAGTTTCGTAGGCCGTCGACGAGGACTAGCAGGAGGACCAGCAGGGCGAGCTCGGGGATACCCAGCTCGTCCCTGCCGGTCGCCGCCTTGAAGTTGGCGACCACCTCGCAGGCCAGAGCCAGGCTCACGAGCGATCCGGACCGTTGATCCTGATCTCCTGGTGTCATCTAGATCCTTTCTTCCGTGGGGTTCCGGGCTAGGACACCGCCTAGCCCCGAACCGTCCGGAAGACCGGTCATAGATCACACCGCCCCCAATCGTAACCGACGGGTACCTGGGGGACGAAACCGGACGATGGCGGGGCACACCCAAGGATCATCCGGTGACGATCTGGATGACGACGGACCCGAGCAGTGACGGATGACGGGGGACACCGCGGACCACCGCAGCAGCTCAACCGCCGGCGCCGGCCAGCCACCAGTCCGGCAATCGTTCCTTCGGGACGAAGAGGTCGTAGGTTCGAATCCGGCCACCCCGACCGAGGTCAGGGGCCACTTGGTGTCTGCGCTTGCATCCGCAGGTCACGGACGTCGGCAGACGTGGCCGAACGATGCGTGATCGAACTTACAAGCGAGGGGGCGGCAGGTCCGAACCCGGTGACTCATCTGCTTCATGATCAGCAAGTACAAATTCAGTACAACTGAGACCAGAAACTCGTGTAAAACGTCGAGAGACGTTGACGGTTCCCGCCCTGGTCAGCGGCCAGATCTGCCCGATTCCGGATGATCTCTACCCGGCCCACGGCATTAGGGGTTCGAGTCCCCTCGGCTCCACTTTTGTGTGTCTGACCAGGCGCTCCGCCTGAATCATGATCATCGAGTACATCCTCAACCTAGTTTTGATCTTGGTTGGCGGTTGCGACTTTGCTGGCGCGGCTTGCTGCTGGGCTGAGGATCAATGCGGCCCGCAAGCGGGCCGCGCC
>NZ_JBHTMP010000083.1:0-26460 GCF_042679305.1 Micromonospora sonneratiae
CGGGTGCCACGATGCCCGCCGGCCCGCCTGCCACCGCCCAGGAGCGGCACACCGAGCCGACCAGGGTCAGATCGGACGAGGCCTCGGCCCGCGCGACGGCCAGGGCGTCCGGGCAGCGGGTCGAGGTGGCGAGCCTGGCGACCCAGACCAGGCAGGTCTACGCTCAGCCGGACGGCAGGATGCTGCTACGCCAGCACGCCCGACCGGTCCAGGTCCGTCAGGGTGATCGTTGGGTGCCGGTGGACACGACACTGCGCGTCCGCCCGGACGGGAGGGTCGCCCCGATCGCCGCAACCGTCGACGTGTCCTTCTCCGGTGGCGGGTCGGGAGCGCTCGTCAATCTCGGGCAGGGCGACAAGCGGCTGGCTCTGGAGTGGGTCGGAGCGCTGCCGGCGCCGACGCTGATCGGTGACACGGCCATCTACCACGACGTACTACCCGGGGTCGACCTGCGGCTGACCGCCGATTCGCAGGGGTTCTCCGAGGTCCTCGTGGTGAAGACACCGCAGGCGGCGATGTCGTCCCGGCTCAGGCCCCTGCGTTTCCCGACGAGCGGTGCCGGGCTGTCCGTACGCACCGACCGGGCGGGCAACATCGACGTCGTCGACCAGAACGGAACCGTCGTGTTCCACGGTCCCACCCCGGTGATGTGGGACAGCAGCGCGGCCCCCGGTGCCACTGCCACGGAACGGACCAGTGCGGCGGCGCCCGGCGCGGGAGCACGGCAGGCGGCGATGGCGGTACGGGCGGACGCGACGGGACTCGTCCTGGAGCCGGACGCGAAAATGCTGGCGGATCCGGCGACACGGTATCCGGTCTACGTCGACCCGTACCTCTACCACGCCGGGAACAGGACGGCGTGGACGCACGTGTCGAAGCACTTCTCCGGCACGTCGTACTTCAACAACTCCGGAGCGGCCAAGGTCGGCTACTACAACGACCCGTACTCCTCGCCGTCATCGGACACCTACCGGTCGTTCTTCCGGATGGACACCGCACCGGTCAACGGCAAGAAGATCTACCGGGCGACCTTCAACGCCTTCGAAACCTGGTCGTACTCCTGCACCAAGCGCGAGGTGCAGCTCTGGTTGACCGGCGGCATCAGTGCCGCCACCACCTGGAAGAACCAGCCGGCCTGGACCCGGCAGCTCGCCGCGGTGACGGCCGCCAAGGGATGGGGGACCAACTGCCCGGCCGGCGGGCTGGACCTCGACGCCACCGACGCGGTACGGGAGGCGGCGGAGAAGAACTGGGCCAGCACCACCCTGGGACTGCGGGCGGCCAGCGAGGCGGACACCAACGGCTGGAAGAAGTTCCGGAACAACCCCGTCCTGGAGATCGAGTACAACTCGGTACCGGACGTGCCCGCCTCGTTGAAGATCTACCCGGCCTACGGGTGCGGTGACACGGCCGCGGACGCGCCCCAGATCGGCACTGTCCAGCCCCGGCTGTTGGCGAACCTGACCGACGGTGACAGCGCCACCCAGACGGTGAGCGCCCGCTACGAACTGTGGACCGGGGGTGTCCGGCTCTGGGAGTACGTGACCCCGGCCAAGAAGGCCGGCGGATTCGAGACCAGCACACCCGCGCTACAGAACGGGACCACCTACCAGTGGCGGGTACGCGCGGAGGACGGCGTGGACGTCAGCGGGTGGAGCGGCTGGTGTCATTTCGCGGTCGACGTGACCGCGCCGAGCGCGGTACCGACCGTCACCTCGCCGGACTATCCGGAGGCCGACCCGAACAACCCGGTGCTCTCCGGTGGGGTCGGTCGCCCCGGAACCTTCACGTTCGGCGCGAACGGCCAGACTGGCATCGTCGCCTACCGCTACGCCGTCGACGACTCCGACCCGCGTGACTCGGTAGCCGCAACGGGGGCCGACCGGACGGCGACCGTCTCGCTCACCCCGGGACCGTCGGAGAGCTGGTTGCGGACGCTCTACGTACGCGGCGTGGACAACGCCGGCAACGCGGGACCGCTGCGGGCGTACGACTTCTACGTCGCCCCCGCCGCCCCGCCGGCCGGGCAGTGGGCCTTCGACGAGGGCACGGGAGCGACCGCTGCGGACAGCTCCGGCAACGGTCACACCGCCACCCTGTCGGGTGGGGTCGGTTGGGTAACGGGCCGGTTGGCCGACTCGACGACCGCGGACTGGCAGATGCTGGCCGATCGGACGACGACGTTCGACGGATCGGCAGGCCACGCCGCCACAGCCGGGCCGGTGGTGGACACCGCCACCAGCTTCACCGTCGCCGCCTGGGTACGACTGCGCGACGACTCCGTCAACGCGACCGTACTGTCCCAGGCCGGCAACCAGGCCAGTGGGTTCCAGCTGCACTACTCCGGGTTCCTGAAGAAGTGGGTCTTCGACCGGCACGTCGCCGACGTCCCGAACGCGGCGGTGGCCTGGGTGGCGGCCGACCGGGCACCTCAGGTCGGCCGCTGGACCCACCTGGCCGGGGTGTACGACCACAGCGCCCGGCAGTTGCGGTTCCACGTCAACGGCGCGCTGGTGGGCACGACGGCGTACACCAGCGCGTGGCATGCGAACGGACCGCTACAGATCGGCCGGTTGAAGTTCAACGCGATGTTCGTGGAGCACTGGCCGGGTGAGATCGACGACGTCCGGATCTGGGACCGGGTGGTGTACCCCGGGGAGATCGCCGACGTCGCCAACCGGCCGGCGGCCGGGTTCGGCCACTGGGCGATGGACGAGTCGACCGGTACCGAGTTGGTCGACGGTTCTGGTCACGGGCGTCCGCTGACCCTGTCCGGCGGCGCCGGCTGGACCGCCGACCATCAGGGCGTACCCGGTCAGGCCATTGCCCTCGACGGCAGCGGACAGTACGCCGCGTCCACCGGCCAGGTGGTGGAGACCGACCGCAGCTTCTCGGTGGCGGCCCGGGTACGGCTGGCCCGCTCCGCCCAGGCGGTCGTGCTGTGCCAGGCGGGTAACCGGGCCTGTGGGTTCACCCTCTACTACTCCACCTCCTACCAGCGGTGGATCTTCAACATGACCAACGCGGACATGGACAAGCCGACGTATCTGCGGGCGATGGCGTCGACGCCACCGCGCGACCCGGTCGTGGACCGCTGGGTCCACCTGGTCGGTGTCCACGACGCCGCTGCCGGCCAACTCCGGTTGTACGTCGACGGCGAACTGGCCGGCACGGCGGCGAACCCGGCGGCCTGGCATGCCCCCGGCCCCCTCCAGGTCGGCCGTTCCAAGGTCGGGGGCGTCTTCGGCGAGCACTTCCCGGGAGACGTCGCCGACGTACGCATCTACACCGGGGTGCTGTCCCAGTACGAGATCGACAACCTGCGCTTCCAGTAGCCGGCCGGGCTCCGGACCCGGTCGGGGTGACCTGGCCGAGGTCTGGAGCTACCGGCGGGTGATGTCCCCCCGCGCACCGCCAGGCACCAGCACGTCCCGTTGACCCTCGATGGAGGTAACCGTGCAGAGACCGACGCGTGAAGAACATCGGATGGAACGCCGACGAAGGGGGGTGGGGCCGGCGGTGTCCCGACCGACGATCGGGGTGGCCGTTGGTACGGCCATCGTCATGGCGGCCTCGCTCCTGGTCGCTGCGACACCGGCCAGCGCACAGGCACCGGCGTTGCAGGCCACCGGTCAGCCGGATGACCGCTCGGTATCCGGCCGGACGGTGAAGCTGACGCCACTGCCGGACGACGGAATCGCCAAGCGGGCGGTCCGGCAACTGCCGGCAACCGTGTGGCCGGCGGCCGGCACCGCCCAGGTGGAGTTGACCGGTACGGCCGCACGGACCACCAGCACGGACACGACCACCAGCACGGACACGACCACCAGCACGGACGCGACCGCCACCCGGGCTCGGGTACGCGCGGGTGAACTGCCGGTCTGGGTGACCCCGGTCGCCGCGACCGTGGCAAGCCGCAGCACCGCACCGGCTGCGGACCGGGTCCAGGTCCAGGTGTACGACCGGGCGACCACCGACCGCGCCGGGGTACGCGGCCTGCTGCTGCGGGTCGGCCGGCCGGGAGCAGCACAGAACGGTCCGCTCGACCTGGAGGTGGACTACGCCGGCTTCGCCCACGCCTTCGGCGGCGACTGGATGAACCGGCTGCGAATCGTTCGGCTCCCCGCCTGTGCACTGAGCACCCCGGAACGCCCGGAGTGCCAGAACGGCGAGGTGCTGCCCACCGCCAACGACGTCCGCACGCGCCGGCTCACCGCCCGGGTATCCGCACCGGCACTCTCCACCCGGCAGGATCCCGGCCTGGTCGGCGGAGCGGTCTACGCGGTGACGGCCGGCAGTTCGGGCAGTTCGGGCGACTACAAGGCGACGTCGCTGTCGCCATCGGCCACCTGGGGCATCAGCGAACAGACCGGTGACTTCAACTGGAGCTATCCGTTGGATACGCCCCCGTCACTCAACGGGCCCGCACCCGACCTGACACTCGGTTACTCCTCGGGGAGCGTCGACGGTCGGACCGCCTCGACCAACAACCAGTCGTCGTGGCTCGGTGAGGGCTTCGACATGTGGTCCGGCTACGTCGAGCGCCGCTACAAGGCGTGTGCCGACGACGGCTCGGCCGGCTCACCGAAGCGCGGTGACCAGTGCTGGGCGTACGACAACGCGATGCTGATGCTCGACGGCAGGGCCACGGAGCTGATCCTGGACGACGCCACCGGCACCTGGCGACCGAAGAACGACGACGGGTCGCGGGTCGAACGACTCACCGGCGCCCCCAACGGCGACAACAACGGCGAGCACTGGCGGGTCACCACCGTCGACGGGGTCCAGTACCACTTCGGCCTCAACCAACTGCCCGGCTGGACCACCGGAAAGCCGGTGACCAACTCCACCTGGACGGTGCCGGTCTACGGCAACAACTCCGGTGAGCCGTGCAACGCCTCGACCTTCGAGGCGTCCTGGTGTCAACAGGCCTGGCGGTGGAACCTCGACTACGTGGTGGACGCCAACGGCAACGCGATGAGCTACCACTACACCGCCGAGCAGAACCACTACGGACGCAACCGCACGGCCAGCGCCCGCACCCCGTACGTCCGGGGCGGTTACCTCAACCGCATCGACTACGGACTGCGCAGCACTGCCCCGTACGCCCAGGCGCCGATGCGGGTGAACTTCACGGTGGCCGAGCGCTGCCTGCCCAGCGGCACCATCACCTGCTCGGACGCGCAGTTCACCACGGCCAACGCGGCCCACTGGCCGGACGTGCCGGTCGACCTGGACTGCAGAACCGGCACCAACTGCACCGACCAGTTCTCCCCGTCGTTCTGGACCCGTAAGCGGCTGACCGACATCACCACCCAGGTGTGGGGCGGCTCGGCGTACCGGGACGTGGACCAGTGGACGTTGCGGCACCAGTTCGTCTCGGCCGACTCGTCCACGCCCGCGCTGTGGCTGGCCGGCATCACCCACACCGGCAAGGTCGGCGGCACCGCCACCGAAGCGGAGGTGAAGTTCTTCGGGACCGCCCTGCCCAACCGGGTCGACGGTGCCGAAGGGGTACCGCCGATGGCGAAGTACCGGGTGAACATCATCGCCTCGGAGTCCGGCGGCCTGCTCTCGGTGAACTACTCGTCGCTGGACTGCGCGCGCGGCGCGCTGCCGACACCGGACAGCAACACCCGGCGGTGCTTCCCGTCGTACTGGGCACCCGAGGGTGCGACCACGGCGACCCAGGACTGGTTCCACAAGTACGTCGTCACGTCGGTGGTCGAGGACGACCGACTGGAGGGCTCCCCCGACGAGATCACCGCCTACGAATACCTGGGCGGCGCGGCCTGGCACCACGCCGAGGACGACGGTCTGGTGCAGGACAAGTACCGGACCTGGGGACAGTGGCGGGGCTACGAGCGGGTCCGGATCACCTCCGGCCAGCTCAACGAGCAGCGCTCGGTGACCGAGCAACTCTACTTCCGCGGCATGCACGGCGACCGGCTGGCCGCCGGTGGCACGAAGAACGTGACCGTAACCGACTCCGAGGGCACCACGCTGACCGACCAACCGCACCTGGCCGGCTTCCTCCGCGAGGAGATCGAGCTTGCCGGGACGGGCGGCGCCGAGGTCAGCGGCACCATCAACGACCCGTGGACACACGGCCCGACCGCCACCCGGACCCGTAGCTGGGGCACCACGAACGCGTACGTCCTGGCCAACAGTCGGACCCGGGAACGCGTCACCCTCACCACCGGCGGGCACCGGCGCACCGAGACGGCCCACAGCTACACCGCCGAAGGGCTGCTCACCCAGACCGACGACAAGGGCGACGTCAGCACCGGTGCCGACGACAGGTGCACGCGGACCACCTACGTCCGTAACCAGACCGCCTGGCTGCTGGACAACCCGAGCCGGGTGGAGACCATCGCCGCCGGCTGTGGCGCGACCGGGCTGGCCGCTGCCGAGGTGCTGGCCGACGAGCGGCTCTACTACGACAATCTGGCCACGCACGGGGCCACCCCGGTCCGGGGCGACGTCACGAAGCAGGAACGCCTGACCGCTCCCGGGTCGTACGAGACGCTGGAGCGGGAGGTGTACGACGAGTACGGCCGGGTGGTCGAGGCGTACGACGCGCTGGGCAACAGGACCACCACGGCGTACACCCCCGCCGGCGGCGGACCGGTCACGAAGGTCACCGAGACCAACGCGGCCGGGCACGTCGAGGTCACCGAATACGAACCGGCCTGGGGTGAGCCGATCGTGACGATCGACGCCAACGGTCGTCGTACCGATCTGAGCTACGACCCGCTCGGCCGGCTCAGCAAGGTGTGGCTGCCGGACCGCGACCGCAACACCCAGACCCCGAGCACCGAGTTCACCTACCTGGTACGCACCGACGGGCCGAGCGTGGTCACCACGAGGACGCTCAACAACGACGGCCGTACCTACTCCGTCGAGTACGAACTGCTGGATGCGCTGCTGCGTCCCCGTCAGACACAGGAACCGGCGACCGGCGGCGGTCGGCTGGTCACCGACACCCGGTACGACTCCCGGGGCCAGGTGGTCCGGGAGCACGAGCCCTACTACAACGACCAGCCCCCGGGAACCGATCTGTTCGTGCCGGCGGACAACGAGGTGCCAGCCGCCACCCTCACCACGTACGACGGCCAGGGCCGGCCCACGGTCAGTGCCTTCCTGGTCAGGGGCGTGGAGAAGTGGCGGACCACCACGAGCTACGAGGGTGACCGGATACACGTCACCCCGCCGGACGGGGACACGGCGACCACGACGATCGTGGACGGTCGGGGCCGGGCGGTCGAGCTGCGTCAGTACCACGGCCGCACCCCGTCCGGCAGCTACGACGCGACCCGGTACACCTACTCGGCGGACGACGAACTGCTCACCGTCACCGACGCGGCGGGCAACGTGTGGCGCAACCACTACGACGCACAGGGCCGGCTCGTCCGGAAGGAGGATCCCGACCGGGGTACGGAGACCAACGTCTACGACGCCCTGGACCGGGTCGTCTCGACCACCGACGGGCGGGGGCGAACCATCGCCACCAGTTACGACAGTCTGGGGCGGGTCACGGCCACCCACGACGGATCACTGTCGGGTCCGAAGCTGACCGCCTTCACCTACGACACGGTCGCGAAGGGCCAGGTCAGCTCCGCCACCCGCTACGTCAACGGTCAGCCGTACACGCAGACGGTGCACGCCTACGACAGCGACTACCGGCCCACCAACCAGAGCATCACCGTTCCCGCATCGGAGGGTGCTCTCGCGGGGACGTACCGGTTCACCAGTGGCTACAACCTCGACGGCTCGGTTGCCCAGGTCACGCATCCGGCCGCCGGTGGCCTGCCGGCCGAGACGATCCGCTTCGGCTACGACGAGCAGGGGCTGAGCACCACGATCAGCGGCCTGACCAGCTACGTCACCGAGACCACGTACACCAGACTGGGCCAGCGGCAGCGGCAGGTGTACTCCACCGGCGCGCGCAAGGTGCTGCGGGCCTTCTACCACGAGGAGGGGACCGACCGGCTGCAACGGGTGGTCACCGAGCGGGACGTCAACCCGGTGCGGATCAGCGACGTCAGCTACGCCTACGACGCGGCCGGCAACATCACCCGGGTGGCCGACACCCCCGGCGGTGGGCAGGACAGCGACGTCCAGTGCTTCACCTACGACCAGGTGCGCCGGCTGACCGAGGCGTGGACACCGGGTGACGGCAACTGCGCGACCGAGCGGTCCACCGGCCGGCTGGGTGGCGTCGCCCCGTACTGGCACTCCTACACGTACGACAAGCTCGGCAACCGGCTGTCGGAGACGCAGCACTCCGGCAGCGGTGACACCGTCCGGAGCTACCGTTACCCGGCGACCGGCGCGGCCCAGCCGCACACCCTGCGGTCGGTCCGCACGCAGGGCCCGGGGGTCGACCAACTCGACGAGTACGGCTACGACGCCACCGGCAACACCATCACCCGCAAGGTCGATGGCACCGCGCAGACCCTGGACTGGGACGCCGAGGGCAACCTCGCCTCGGTGAGCGCGAACGGCCGGACGACCACCTTCGTCTACGACACCAACGGGCAGCGGATGCTGCGCCGGGATCCGGACGCGACCACGTTGTACCTGGCCGGGATGGAGCTGCGCCTGGCCAACTCCTCGGTCACCGGCACCCGGTTCTACACCAACGGTGAGGAGACCTTCGCCTCGCGTACCGGATCGTCGGTGAGCTGGCTGATCACCGACCACCACGACACGGCCCAACTGTCGGTGGACGCGACCACCGGCGCGGAGACCCGACGCCGGTACCTGCCGTTCGGTGCGCTCCGGGGATCCGCGCCGCAGGGCTGGCCGAACCAGCAGGGCTTCGTCGGTGGCACTATGGACGACCAGGTCGGCCTGACCCACCTCGGCGCCCGCGAGTACGACCCGACGATCGGCCGGTTCATCTCGGCCGACCCGGTGGTCAACTTCCAGGATCCGCAGCAGATCCAGGCGTATGCGTACGCCAACAACAGCCCGGTGACCTACGAGGACGCCGACGGGCTGTGGCCCAAGTGCAGGTGGTGCGGAAAGGTCTTCAAGAAGGCCAAGAAGTACGTCAAGAAGGCGGTCCGGAAGGTCCACCGGAAGGTGACGAAGAGCCGCGTCTACAAGGCGGCGAAGAAGTACGTGAAGAAGGCCAAGAAGTTCGTCAAGCGCGCCGCAAAGGTGGCGAAGCGGGTCTACAAGAAGATCCAGCGTGCGACCAAGAAGGCGGTGAAGTACGCCAGGAAGAAACTCACCTCAGCCAAGAAGACGCTCCTGAAGTCCGGAAGAGGAAGTCAGCGGTCGGGTAGGAAGTCTCCCTTCAACGTACGCACCGCCGGCGCCAATCCGGGCTGCGTGGACGGTTACTATCCGGCGATCTGCGATCCGCCGGACACCGGTACCCGCAAGCCGGCCGACGAGTTCTTCAGGGACGGAAGGGATGCGGCCAAGTGGACCAAGACGATCGCCGGTTACGTCAACGTCGGAGGATCGGCCGTCTCGGCGGGCTGTCTTCTGACCGGTAACGCGCCATGTTCCGCGGTGGCGTTGGCGGTGGCCAAGACCGCCTGGGGCATCCAGGTCGGTGCGGCGGGCTGGCTCACGGCCGATGCCTGCCTCAACGACAGCCGGAGCGAATGCGTGAGGTCGTGGGTCCAGCTGGGTGGCGACATCGCTTCCGGAATCATCCCGGGCGGGACCAAGTGGGCCGTTCAGAAGTACCTCGACCGGACAGGTAGCTAGCCCTCGTCGTCGGGGCCGTCTCCGGACGGCCCCGACGACCCCGTGTGTCGGGAACCGGCCGGAGCCGGTGCCCGGGGGTCCAGCTCGGCCAGGGCGGCGAGGGTGTCGTCCAGCCAGTACGGGGAGCCGATCTGCTCCCAGATCCGTCGGGCCTGGGTCAGATGGTGTCGTGCCTGGCCGACATCCCCGGTGGCGATCGCGGCACTGGCCAGGCTGCGCAGTGCCGACGCCTCACCGAACCGCTGCCCGTACTCCCGGAACACCTTCAGGCACCGGTGCAGCAACTCGGCTCCCTCGTCCGGCTCGCCACGGCGGATCCGAACGTCGGCCAGCCACTGTAGGGCGTACATCTCGATGAGCCGGTCCCCGAGCCGGACGCTGACCGCGTGCGCCCGGCGGAAGTACCGCTCTGCCGACACCAGCCGTCCCTCGTTGCGGTGCGCCAACCCGAGACAGCGCAACGCCTGGGCCTCACCCGCGAGGTAGCCGGCCGTACGGCTGTGCGTCAGGCAGGCGGCGAACTCCCGGCGGGCCTGCTCCCACTGCCGCTGATCCAGGTACACGATGCCGATGCCGTGGGTGGCATAGGCCTCGCCGTGCGGGTTTCCGGTGCGTCGACACAACTCGCGGGCCCGGGTGAAGCAGGCCAGCGCCTCCTCGTAACGCCCGGTCAGACGGTAGACGTATCCGAGGCCGGAACTGGCCGCCGCCTCGTACTCGGGTATGCCGAGCCGTTCGGCGTAGCGCAGCGCCACCGCGAAACAGTCCACCGCCACGTCGTACCGGTCCTGGATGGTGTGCAGCTCGCCGAGGTTACGCAGCATCGCCATCGCTGCCGGGGCGTCACCGGTGGCCTCGGCAGCGGCCAACGCCCGCTCATGCCCGCTACGCCAGTCGTCGAAGTAGTTGCGGATCTCGTAGAAGGTCGCCGCCGCGGTGGCCAGACAGGCCGAGGTCCGGGCCGCGCCGGCCGCTGCGGCCCGGATCACCACGGTGTTCAACGGTTGCCGCTCGGCTTCGAACCAGGCGACCGGATCCGCGACCAGCCGCCGGACCAGGGACTCCGGCAGCGACCAGGCGGGGGTGGCCCGCAGCGCCCGACCAAGGAAGCCGCCACCGAGGGCCTTGTCGGCCCGTTGCGCCAGATCCAGGTACGCATCGCGGAGCCGCTCCGCCGCCGCCTGTCGCTCGGAGTCCGGCTGTCGCAGCAGCGCCTGCTCCCGTCCGTAGATCCGGACCAGGTCGTGCAGCCGGTACCGGGCCTCGTCCCCGGGTCGCCGGACCGGGGTCAGCAGGTGCACCTCCACCAACTCGTCGACCACCCGCTCCGCCTGGCGCGGGGTGGTGTCCAACAGCGCCGCCACCA
The DNA here is from genome assembly GCF_042679305.1 of Micromonospora sonneratiae. Classification (NCBI taxonomy): domain Bacteria; kingdom Bacillati; phylum Actinomycetota; class Actinomycetes; order Micromonosporales; family Micromonosporaceae; genus Micromonospora; species Micromonospora sonneratiae. The sequence goes on from NZ_JBHTMP010000083.1 coordinate 11,096, forward strand.
CCCAGCCGGCGACATCGTGGCCCGGCAGCAACGCACCGAGCAGGTGGTAGGCCCGCCGGGCGGGATCGGACAGCAGTTGGTCGGTGGAGGCGAGCGCGGCCCGGACCGCCAGATCCGGTACGGCGAGTTCGTCGAGACGCCGGCGTTGGTCCCGTAGGGCCTCGGCGAGGTCGGCCAGCCGCCGGTTGGGGTTACCGGCCAGCCGGGCCCCGGCGATGCGTACGGCCAGCGGAAGGTAGCCGCAGCGACGCACGATCCGGTACGCGGACCGCCGGTCCTCGGCCACCCGTTGCGCACCGGCGGAGTTCGCCAGCAGTTCCAACGCCTCGTCCCCGGTCAGCGGGGCCAGCCGGAGCCGGATGCCGTCCAGCCCGGTCGCCGCACTGCGACTGGTCACCAGGACCGCACAGCCGGGGTGCGGTGGTAGCAGGGGACGAACCTGTGCGGCCGAGACGGCGTCGTCGAGCACGATCAGGACCCGCCGGTCGCCCAACACCGATCGGAACACGGCGCGTCGTTCACCTTCCTCGGCGGGAATCGTCGCTCCGGGCAGACCGAGGCCGCGCAGCAGCGTCCCCAGCGCTTCGGCTGCGGGTACCGCCGCTCCCCTGGGTCGGCGTAGGTCCAGGTAGAGCTGCCCGTCTGGGTAGTGCTCCCGGGCGGACCAGCCTAGGTGGACGGCGAGCGCGGTCTTGCCGCTACCCGCCGGGCCGGTCACCAGGATCACCGCCGGATGATCCCGGTTCGCCCGCAGCAGCCGCAGCACCTCACGCTTCTCCCGGTCACGCCCGACGAAGGCGGGTACGTCGGCGGGAAGCTGGAACCTCGGCACCGGCGTCGCCACCTCTCGGGGCATCGGCTGCGGCTGCTCTCCGCGCAGGATGATGCCCTCCAGCTCACGCAGCTTCGTCCCCGGCTCGATACCCAGCTCGTCGTTGGCCAGCCGCCACCACTCCCGGTACGCCTGCAGCGACTCGGCGGAGCGGCCGGCGCGGTGCAGCGCCAGCATGAGTCGGTGGCGCAGCCCCTCGTGCAGCGGCTGGGCAGCCACCAACTCGGCCAGCTCCGGAATGATCTCCGCCTCCCGCCGGGCCGCCAGGTAGGCGTCCACCAGCAGTTCCGCACCGGCCAACCGCCGCTGGTCGAGGTCAGCGGCGGCGGTGCGGGCGAACCGCGTCTGCAGGCCGACGAGCGCCGGACCGCGCCACAGTCCCATCGCCTCGCGGAGCAGGGTGCCGGCCTCATCGGGTCGACCGTCGGCGAGGAGTTGCCGGGCACACCTCACCCGGTCGTCGAAGACATCCAGGTCCACGCTGCCCGGCGCGGTGTCCAGCAGATAACCCGACGGTCCGCTGCGCAGCATCCCCCGGTCCCCACCCGCGTCGCGCAGCAGGTTGCGTAACGCCGCAACATAGCTGTGCACCTGGGCGCGGGCGGTGGCGGGCGGCACCGAGTCCCACAGTGCGTCGTTGATGCGTTCGGTGGAGACCAGCCGGGTACGGCCGAGCAGCAGGACAGCCAGCAGGATCTGCTGTTTGGGCGGTCCGAGCGGCACCGGTACGTCGTCGACTGTCACCTGCAACTGACCGAGCAGTTGGAAGCGCACGGCGGCAACCTCACTTCCTTCTGTGCGCCACCGAGGTACGCACCGGCCAGGACGCACCACGGCGGGCCACGACGGGCGCCGGTCACCGTGAACGGGAGGCGCATCGGTCCAGCTCGGTCCCCGGTCACGTCCACCGTCACCCCGCCCAGGTGGCCGCCGGGACCTGTGGTGTCCGAACCGGACACCGGCCCGGACGGCCCTTCTCAGCGGGCACACCAACGGAAGCGACAGTCGCACGTGTCGCTGTCGCGGAACGAAGGTAACCCACACCAAGATCGGCCCGCCAGGCCGTCCAGCCGTCATTCGGTTCGGCCCCACCGCGTCGGTTGCCTCGGTCCGGGCCGGTATCCCTGGTCAGGGCGGTGGGCAGTCCCGGGGCCGGGCCGCCGTGACGGATGGAAGGACCGTCAGCGAACCAGGACCGTGATCGCAGTGCAGACCAGCCCACCCCGGACCAGCCAACGTCCGGCGAACCCATCCACCACCTGGCCGGCAACCACCGGGCCGGGAACGAGTAGACGCGCGGTGAATCCGTCTCCCCCGGCATCCATGGTCAGGGCGGCGTCCTCGAAGCCCAGCCAGCGCTGGGTCAACGGGAACCAGGCCTTGTAGACGGATTCCTTGGCACTGAACAGCAGCCGGTCCCAGTGCACGTCCGGCCGTTGCTCGGCCAGTACCGTCAGGGACTTGCGCTCCTCGGGAATCGAGATCGCGTCCAGCACCCCGTCCGGTAGCGGTTCGTGCGGCTCCGCGTCGATGCCGACGGTCACCACCTCGTCGGCACGGCCCACCACCGCGGCCCGGTAGCCGGCGCAGTGGGTCATGCTGCCCACCGTGCCGTCCGGCCACAGCGGCGCGCCACGGAGGCCGGAGAGGATCGGCCCGGCCGGGACCCCCAGTGTGGTCAGCGCGCGGCGGGCACAGGCGCGTACCGTCGTGAACTCCCGACGTCGCTTGTCGACCGCCCTGGCCACCAGCGCTTCCTCCTGGGGGAAGAGATGCGCATCCACGTCGTCCTCGAACGCTTCGACGACCACCACCACCGACGGCAGAATCTGCTCGATCATCGTCAACCCCGAGGAGCCGGCAGGATCTGCCGCAACTGTCCCGGCCTCGTCGCGCGCCGACGCCACTCCCGCGGATAGCCCACCGAAACCTCCTCGAAGCGCACCCCGTCCTGCCAGGTGGTGCGTGGAATGTGTAGATGGCCGTACACCACCGCTGCCGCGTCGAACCGCAGGTGCCAGTCGGCGGTGTGCTCGGTACCACACCACTGGGCGAACACCGGATATCTCAGGACCTCGGTCGGGTGCCGGACCAGCGGGAAGTGGTTGACGAGCACGGTCGGCAGGGTGGGATCGCGCTCAGCCAGCCGCTGTTCGGTCACCGCCAGCCGGTGCCGGCACCACTCGTCCCTGGTCGGGTACGGATCCGGGTGCAGCAGGAACTCGTCGGCGCAGACGATGCCTTCCGAGTACGCCTGAGCGAGCGCCTGTTCCTTGGTGGTGGCCCCACTGGGCAGGAACGAGTAGTCGTACAGCACGAACAGCGGTGCCACGGTCACCGCCGTCGTCTCCCCCTGCCACACCGGGTACGGATCCTCGGGTGTGCTGACGCCCAGTTGCCGGCACAGCTCCACCAGGTGTCGGTAACGCTGCTCACCGCGCAACTGCACCGGGTCCTTCGACGGTGTCCAGAGCTCGTGGTTCCCCGGTGCCCACACCACCTTGGCGAACCGCTGGCTGAGCAGCCGCAGCGCCCACTCGATGTCGGCTACCAACTCTCCGACATCGCCGGCCACCAGCAGCCAGTCGTCCGCGGAGTGTGGTCGCAGCCGTTCGACGATGTCACGGTTCTCCTGATGAGCCACGTGCAGGTCGCTGATGGCCAGCAGGGCACCGCTCACGACGGGATCACCGCGCACCGTATCGGGCCGGGCCTGCCGTACGGCCGTGGCCGGCCAGCAGCCGACCGGCTCGGTTGGACAGCGGGGACACGTGCGGCATCGATCACCTCATCCTGGGTGCCGGTACGGCAATGGTGGGATGGCCAGGATATCGCTGCCCACTCCCCCTGCCGAATCACCCGAACGGCGCCGCAGCTAGAGATCGGGATCGGATCGTCCGTCGATCCACGCCCTGATCTGAGCCTGCTCGGCCTGCCCCAGGTCCATCTGGGCGTCGGCTGCCAGCCGCAGGATGTTGTCGGCGAACGCGTCGGCCAGGGCGTGTTCGTCCAGGTGCGGATCGGTCCAGTCCAGACCGCTGTAGCGGAAACCGAGTAGCACGAAGTGGACCGCAGCCCGGGGTACGGGATGACCTTCCCGGGCGCAGGCGTCACGGGCCGCCTGTTCGGCACGAGCCTGACCATCGCTGCTGGCCATCCGCGCATCGGTGACCAGGGCGGTGAAGAGGGCGCGATAGCCTTGGACGGTGAGCAGCGGCGCGCCGACCACCCGGTGGACACGCTCGGCGACCTCCGGGACCCCTGCGGGTCGGACCCGGCTCGGCCCCACGTTGTTGGGCACCGGGTGTCGCGTCGGGTCGTACAGCCAGCCCGGGGGCCGCCTGGTGTAGACCGCCAGCCGCTCATCGGTGAATCCGGCGACGAGCTTGCCGAACCCGCCGCTGCCCGCCCAACCTGTCGTGTCGACCCGCTCACCGACGACCTGCCGCACCTCGTGCGCCGCCGCCGCCATGGTGACCGGCTCGGCGGCAGCGCCCACCATGTCCCGGACCACCGACTCGATCTGGATCCGCAGTTCCCGCCGGTCCTCCTGGTCGATCCCGCCGGGCAACTCGACCAGGCCGGTGGGGCCGGCACCGGTCGACGGCTCATGCTCATCCACCCCCATGCCGAGCGCCTCGTCGAGGAACATCGCGTCCGGGATGGCGAAGTCGCAGGCGGCCTGCATCGCGGCGGCGGCCGGGCCACTGACCAGCATCGCGGTCCGGCGATCATGCTCGCGCAGCCGCAGCAGCACCGGAGTGAAGTCCGCGTCGACGGACAACACGATGAACTCGTCGAACCAGGTCGGATGGGTCAACGTGTCGAGGATGTCGAGCACCATGTAGATGTCCGCGCTGTTCTTGCCCGCCGCGGTCAGGGCCGGACAGTCGACGATCCGGAATCCGGCCCGGGTGAAGTACGGCCGGAACTTGCTGGACCTGGCCGGATCCAGGTAGCAGATCCGCCGCAACAACGCCCGGGGCTGCTCGTCGTCGTCCACGAGCAACGGCCCCAGGTCCCGTTCCATCCACTGCACCCAACGCGCCGGATCTGTGGCGAACCGGCGGCCCGCTTCGCGACTGGAGGCACAAAGTCCCGGATAGACGTTCTCGAAATCGACGAACAGGGCTGCTCGCCGATGGCCCGTGCTCATCCGGTCAGTCATCGTGCGCTCCAATCCGTTACCTCGACGGGACGCTCAGCGTAGGCCCCGGGTAGTCGGATGTTGCTCACGTCTGTCCGTGAACCGACCACCGGCGGGAACGACCCGGTCCTCGGGGCGCCGACGGCATCGCGGTGACGGCTGCCGGGGTGAGCGCCGCACCCGAGCAGATCGTCGTTGCCCCGGGACGCGGTGTCCCGGGGCAACGACGATCGACGAAGCGTTATGGCCGAGGGGTCGACGGCTGGTTCCGGTGGTAGCCGCTGAGGAGCGCAAAGTCCCGGCACTGCCCGCCACCACCGGTACCGGGTAGTGCCGCACCGGCCAACCGGCAGGTCACCCGGATGCTGATCACCTTGCCGGCGGGCACCTCCATCGGCGAGACCATGTGGTAGTCGAGGTCCCGGAAGTTGTTGAGGGCCACGGTGAGCACGGTGGTGCCGTCGACGATCAGGTCGAGCCGTCCCTCGTCTCCCTGCGGGTTCTGCAGGAAGATGTCGGTGAGCACGAAGGTCTTCCCGGTCGGCACCGTGTACTGATCACTGCGTGTGCCGTTCGTGCCCACGGTGGTCTGCAGTCGACGGGCAAAGGCACTGGCTCCCGCCGGGACGCCCGGCAGTGCTGGCGAGGGCGGCACCGTGGTCGCGGCACTCGGCGTGGGCTGCCCCGGGGCGGTCGTTGCGCCTGCGGCGTTCACGGCCCGTTTCGCGTTCTCGTTGGCCTCGTCGGCCTTCTGGGCGATCGGTGCGAGTTGCTCCGCCGTCACCTCCTTGGCCAGCGACTTGACCTCACGCACCAGTGCCATCCACAGACCGGCGCCGAGCAGCAGCAGCACCAGCAGCGCCGCGATGAGCCGCCCGAGGTTGCGCGGCAGGATCGGGGTCTGGACGGTGGCCGCGTCCAGCGCCGCAGGTGGAGCGTCGGCCGGCGTCACCACCACCTGGAACGGCAGGGTGGCCGGATGGCCCCGCCAGAGCAACCGCCGGGGTTTCGCCCTGACCTTCACGAAGGCGGCCTGCCCAGGGGTGATCGACAACGTCTCCGGCTCGAACCCGAGTTTCAGCCGATTGTCCGGATCACTGCCGGTCATCGCGATCTGGACCGGCGTATTGCTCCGGTTGTCGATCGCCACCTCGTGCCGGGCACCCCAACGCCCCTTCGAGGTACGGGGAACGATCTCCGCCGTCGTGTCCACGAAGGGCAGGACGTGCACGACACCTTCCGGCACCGTCAGCCCGGCGGGGTTCTCGGTCGGGGTGACGCGAACCGCGTACGGCACCGCACCGGAAGGCACCTGCGCGGAACGCGGTGGCCGGAAATAGAGTGACACCCGCTCGGCCGTGCCAGGGTAGACGGAGATCAGGGACGGCTCGGCTGTCGTCCAGGCGGCCGCATCCCCGACCACCTCCACCACGTACGACTCGACGATGGAGCCGTCGTTGCGGATCTCCAGCAGGCACAGGGCTTCCTCGCCCGGGGTGACCTCCACGGAGATTCGGTCCAGGTTGGCAACCGTGGTCATGGCGTGACCCTAGGAACACTTCGGGTATCCACCGCTTGCCGGAGAGGAAGACCTTTGGGCAATCCGGCCGGCCCGTTGAGTCCACGTTAACTGCGCGGTTGGTGCCCGCGACGATACTGGCCACCAATTCGTACCGGGGATCGGAATGGGGGACGCTGTGGACCGGATACCCGTATATCTGTCGGCGACGGACATGATCTCACGAGCCGGACTGGCCAGTCAGTTACGGCCCCGACCGGAGGTCCTCCTGCTCTCCGAGGAGGAGGCCGCCCAGGCCCGGGTCGCGATCGTGATGAACGACAGCATCGACGAGCAGACCCTGCAGACCCTGCGGTCCCTGCGTTCCCGGGGGGTACCGGCACTGGTCCTGGTGGTGACGCAGGTGGACGACGCCGGTCTGGTCGCGGCGGTGGAGGGCGGGGTGGCGGGCCTGGTGCGTCGCGCCGAGGCGAACGCCGACCGGCTCGTCGGTGTCATCCGGGCGGCTGCCGCAGGCGACGGTTCCGTCCCGCCGGACCTGCTCGGCCGCCTGCTGCAACAGGTCGGCGCCCTGCAACGCAACGTGCTGGGACCCCGTGGACTCTCCTTCACCGGGCTGGCCGATCGGGAGGTCGAGGTCCTGCGCCTGGTCGCCGAAGGCCTGGACACCGCGGAGATCGCCGCGAAGCTGTCGTACTCCCAGCGAACCATCAAGAACGTGCTGCACGACATCACCAGTCGGCTGCACCTGCGCAATCGCTCCCATGCCGTGGCGTACGCGCTGCGCAACGGCCTGATCTGAGCCGCGCTGCCCGAACGGGCAGTTGCGGGTGCCCTCAATCCGGCACTGCGCGGCACTACCTGGACGGCCGGGTACGGCCACCGTGGGAGGCACCCGAGACTGCGGGAGGTGTTGTGCGCAGGGGGAACCTACGGGCGGCGCTGCTCGTCCTTGGACTGCTGTGCAGTCTGGTCGTGCTCGGCCCTGAGCCACCCGGACGGTCGACGCCGTCCGCGCTGCTGGCCGCACCTGCCGCTACCGGTTACCGGCTCGGCTACACCAGCACCGAACGTCCCACCCTGCGCGTGGTGGTTCCCGGTCGACCGAGTGCACCGGCCCTCCCGGAGGGCGAGGAGGGCAGTGCCGACCTGGACCCCGACGCCCGGGGTGGGGCACTGGTCTGGGTGGGCCACCGCTCGTCGGACGGGGAGGCCGTCCCGGACGGGGACCTCTATCTACTACGCCCGGACCGAGCGGCCCTCCGGTTGACCACCGACCCCGGCCGGAAACGCCACCCTGCCCTGTCGCCGGACGGGCGCCAGGTGGTGTTCACCTCGGACCGGGGCGGTAGCGACGACATCTGGCTCGTGTCGACGGATGGCTCGACACCGCGCCAACTGACCGAGCATCCGGGCGAGGACAACTGGCCGACCTGGTCCCCGGACGGCAGCCGGATCGTGTTCAGCAGCACCCGCGACGATCCGGCGGGAGATCTCTACGTCCTGGATGTCACGAGTGGCCGGACCACCCGGTTGACCACCGACCCTGCGGCGGACAACCAGCCGGCCTGGTCCCCGGACGGCAGCCGGATCGCCTTCACCACCACCCGGTTCGCACCGGCGGACGGCTCGGCACCGGCCACCGAGGTGGTAACCATGCCGGCCTCCGGTGGCCCGGTGACCCGGGTCATCCCCCGGCCCTGGGACTCGGCGCAGGCCGCGTGGGCACCGGACAGCCGCCGACTGGCCTTCGTCACCACCCGGTTCGACAACGCCGGGGACGTCTATCTCGTCACCGGCACCACGGTCACCCCGGTGGCCGCCACCGAACTGGCCGAGGGCGATCCGGACTGGCGCGGTACCGAGGTGATCTACACCGCCTCCGCGATCGACTCCGACGCCGACGTCTGGAGCGCGGACTCGAACGGGCAGGACCGGCGCGACCTCACCGCACGGCCCGAGCTCGAGGAGGCCGGGCCGGCGTTCAGCAGTGACGGAACCCAGCTGGCCTACAGCGCCGACCAGTCGGACGGTGGAGCCCGGATCATGGTCGCCGACGGCGATGGCCGCAACCCCCGGCTGCTGGCTCCCCCCGGCACCGTCGCGCAGGATCGGGACACCGACCCCACCTGGTCCCCCGATGCCAGCGCCATCGCGTTCACCCGGCGTCCGGCCAACCGGTCACTGCCGTCGCGGATCCTGGTGGTCCGGGTCCGGGACGGTCACCAGCTCGCCACCCTGCCGGTGCCGTCCCATCTGTCCGCCTGGGACGCCGAGCCGGCCTGGTCGCCGGACGGCACCCGGATCGCCATCTCCCGGAACGCCACCCGCCGGGAGAGCATCGTGGAAGACCCCGTGGTCGACCGGCCGGCACTACCGGGCAGCGAGTTCACCGTCACGCAGAGCGTACGGACCCCGTCGGTTCCCCCTCGACCGGACATCGTCTTCCTGGTCGACAACACCGGCTCGATGGCCACGCCGGGTGAGGACGGCAGCAGCGTCATCGGGCAGCTCAAGGCACGAATCCCCGAAGTGATCAGTAGTGTGCGGGAGGACCAGCCCGACGCGCACTTCGGCCTGGCCACCTTCGGCGGTCTGGGGGACCCGGATCTCTACGACCCGCGCCTGGTGCTGACTCCCGCCGACACCGACCAGAACAGGGAGACAATCAACCGGGCGATCCAGACCCTGATGGCGGACAGCCAGTACGGCACCGAGAACTGGTTCTACGCGCTGCGGCAGATCGCCGGCAACGACCGGGTCGGTTTCCGGCCGGACAGCAGCCGGATCGTCGTACTGATCAGCGACACCTACAGCATCGACAAGACCACCCCCCAGGGTGAGGAGATCAGCCGGGACGCGCTCGGTGACGCGCTGGTCGGCGCGGGCATATCGCTGATCGGTGTCCCGATCATCAGCTCCAGCGGTGAGGCGGGTCTCGACGCCGACGACATCGCCAGTTCACTGGCCCAGCAGACCGGTGGGCGACTCACCCCCAACAGCCAACCGGGTCAGCTCATTCAAGCGATCAAGGACGCCATCCGGGAACTGACCCTGACCGTACGGCCGATCGTCGAGCACTGCGACGACGGGCTCGGGGTGACGTTCGACCCGGATCCGGCCCGCGTGCCGGCCGGTGATCCGGCGGTGTTCCGGGAACTGGTGACCGTGGCACCGGGGGCGACGCCGGGGGCGCTGCTACGCTGCCGACTCCGTTTCGACGTCAACGCGCCACAGCCCGGGGTGGACTCCGTACAGGAACTGGTGGTCCAGGTGGCATACCCGGATCGACCGTTCGTCCGGGTCGACAGCGTCACCGTGCCGGCGACCGGCGCCGACGGGGCCTGGGTGACATACCAGGCGACCGCGACCGACCTCGCCGGACGGCCACTGGTGCCGCAGTGCACGCCCGCATCGGGTTCCCTGTTCCCGGTCGGGCAGACCGTGGTGACCTGCACCGCGGTCGACTCCGAGGGCCGGACCGGCCAGGACACCGCGGTCGTCACCGTGGTGGATCCGAACGGCAACGGAATCCGGATCTGGGTGGCGAGGATCGTGTCGTCCACCGTCGACGCGCTGACCTTCGGCGACCAGCACGACCTCAGCGTCCGGGTGGGTGAGCCCTGCACCGCCCGCTCCTGGGACCACGGTCCGGCCTGGTCACCGAATGGCGCGGCACTGGCCTTCACGGACAGCGCGGCGCCTGCGGCGCTCTGTGTGGTCGACGCCGACGGGTCCAACGCCCGCATCCCCCTTTCCGGTGTGGACCAGGGCAACCGGCCGGCGGCAGACCCGGCATGGGCACCGGACGGTACCCGGATCGCGGTCGCGCTGCGCACCGCTGTGGGGCCGGACTTCGCCGCCGTCTGCGACTGCAGCACGGTGAGTTCGATCGTGACCGTACCCCCGGGTGGAGGACCGGCGCTCACCGTGATCAGGGATGTCGGCTACCAGCCGGCCTACCAGACGATCCCGATCCCCGACCTGAGCCTCTCGGTCTCGGTCAGCGGACAGCCCGGCTACGTCGGCGGGGAGAACGTCACCGTCACCTTCACCGTCCGCAACGACTCGAAACAAGCGGCCCGCAACACCTGGCTGACCCTGTCCCTGCCAGCGGCGCTACTACCGCCGGTGTCAATCGACAGCCGGTGCGACCCGGCAACCGGCCTGTGTCGACTCGGCTCGCTGGGCATCGGTGACCAACAGGTGATCACCGTGGTGCTGCCCGCCCGCGCCGCGATCTCGCTGCCGGTCTCCGGTCGGCTGACCGCGACCGTCGGCAACGGTGTGCCGGCCACCCGGTTCGCCCAGGCCCCCCTGTCGATACTCGCGCCGACCCTGGTGGTCGACCCGCTGATCGGCCCACCCGGATTCGTCACCGTGGCCGTCGGCACGAACTTCCCACCCGGTGCCAGGGTGCGTTTGACCTGGGACTTCGGCATCACCGCGACGCCGGACACGGTCCCCGTCAACCCCGACGGCACCTTCCGCACCCAGGTACTGATCCTCCGCAAGGATCCACTTGGCCCGCGTCGGTTGAAGGCCGTGCTGGTAAGCGGCACGCGGTTCGGACCGGTAACCACCGAGCAACCATTCCTGGTCGTACCCCGCGCCCTGGATCCGCCCAACTTCCACGGCCGGCGGTGACTGATGATCCATGAAATCGATGAGGCGATGCGTCGACTGGTGAAGGAGGAGGCGCTGCCGTCGGCCACGGTGGACATAGTGTTCGACGCCCCCACGAAGGAGTGGGCGGCCCGACGGAACGCCCCCACCGTCAACATCTACCTCTACGACATCCGGGAGGACCTGCGCCGCCGATCACGGGGCCTGATCAACGAGTACGACGAGCGGGGGGTGGTCGCCCGCCGCGTGGCACCGCCCCGCTACATCAAACTGTCGTACCTGGTCACCGCCTGGACGCAACGGCCAGAGGACGAACACCGCCTACTCTCCGCCCTGCTTCTCGGCTTCATCCGGTTCGATGCGGTGCCACCGGCGCTGCTGACCGGCTCCGTCGCCCAGATCGGCATGCCCGTTCCGATGACCATCGCACTTCCCCCACCGGAGGACCGCGCCTTTGCCGACGTGTGGACGGCGCTCGGCGGTGAACTGAAGCCGTCGCTGGACGTCGTGGTGAGCACTCCCCTGCTCAGCGGCCAGGCGACGCCTGCGGGGCCGCCCGCTCGCGAGGGTGTGCAGATCGACGTCGCGGACCTCACCGGCGAGGCCGGTGACAGTGATCGGGTCGGCCATCGACCGGACGCCGATCCGGCTGGTGACGGACGGGTGGCGATGCGTCGGGCCACCGGGAGTTGACCATCATGGCAACGAACCTTCCGGCGCTGTTGCGTCGCCTGCAACGGGTGGAGGTGGCGGTCCGCGCCGCCGTGGCGCAACGCCGCGAGACGGACCCGAACCCGGACGACCCGTTCCGTGGGCTCTACCTGTCCGACGAGGCGCTCGACGCCACCCTGGCCACCGGTCGGGGCCCGTACCTGCCCTGGCCTGAGGAGGACGAGCAGCCGCGCCGGGCCGGGCCGGCGGGCGGGACCGATCGGCTCGACGCGCTGGCCACGGCGGCCGGGCTCACCCCGCTGGACGTGGCGCTGCTGCTGGTGGCGCTCGCTCCGGACGTGGACAGCCGGTTCGAGCAGTTCTACGGCTATCTCAACGACGACGTCACCCGACGTCGGGCCACGATCGGGCTGGCGTTGCGGCTGTGTGGCCTGCCCGAGGCCGCCGCCTCGGCCCGGGTCCGACTGGCCAGCGGTGCTCCCCTGGTCGACCTCCGACTCATCCAGGTGGACGATCCGGACCGGCCGGTGCTGACTCGCGCGTTACGGGTGCCGGACCGGGTCAGCGCGCATCTGCTCGGCGCGGATGCGCCCGAGCCGTTGCTGACCGGGCTGGTCGAGCCGGTCGACGACCATGGAACGCCGCCGCCGGGCGCCACCGAACTCGGTCAGGCACTGGACCGGGCCCGGGTCCGGCTGGCCTATCTGCGGGAGCGGCCAGGTGCGAGCGCGCTGGCCCTGGGCGTGGCCGCACTGGCCCGGGTGGGCCGCACCGCCCTGGCCGTCGACCTGCCCCGCCTGGCGGACAGTCCACGCTCGGCCGAGTTGGCCACCCTCGTCGTACGGGAGGCGGTGCTGACCGGGGCCGGGGTGGTCATCGGTCCGGTAGGCGGTGACGAGCCCTGGGAGATCTGGGCGCAACTGGCGACCGGGTCAGCCCCTGTCCTCGCCTACGGCGGACAGGCCTGGGACCCGGGCTGGAGCCCGCAGGCACCGTTGCAGGTCGAGGTGGCACCACTGTCCGCCGTGGATCGGGCCGCGGTGTGGCGGGAAACGCTGGCCGGCACGCTCGCTGACGGGGTGGATCCGGCCTCGGCGACCGCCCAGTTCATTCTCGGTGCCCCGGCGATACGTCGGGCCGCCTCGGTCGCCGCACAGATCGCCGCCGCCGCTGGTGAGCCGGTCGACGAATCGCATCTGCGCGCTGGGGCGCGTACCCAGAACGCGGCCGGGCTGGAACGACTGGCCCGGCGGATCGTTCCCGAGGTCTCCTGGGACGACCTGGTGTTGCCCGGCTCGATCCTGGCGCTGTTGCACGAGTTGGCCGACCGGGCCCGGTTCCGGGACCGGGTGCTGCGGGAATGGCGGATGCGGCCGGGGGGCGGCCGGGGGCACGGGGTGACGGCGCTCTTCGCCGGCGACTCCGGCACCGGCAAGACCATGTCGGCGGAGGTGGTTGCCGGCAGCCTCGGCCTGGACCTCTACACGGTCAACCTGGCCACCGTGGTCGACAAGTACGTCGGGGAGACCGAGAAGAACCTGGAGCGCATCTTCGCCGAGGCGGCCGGGGTCAACGGCGTACTCCTCTTCGACGAGGCCGACGCGATCTTCGGAAAACGTTCCGAGGTACGGGACGCCCACGACCGGTACGCCAACATCGAGAGCGCCTATCTGCTTCAGCGGATGGAGACCTTCGACGGGTTGGCGGTGCTGGCCACCAATCTGCGGGCCAACCTGGACGAGGCGTTCACCCGGCGGCTGGACATCGTCGTCGACTTCCCGGTTCCCGACGAGGAGGCCCGACTGGCGCTCTGGGAACGCTGCCTGGGCAATCGGGTCCCCCGGGGCGCTGACCTGGACCTGGGCTTCCTGGCCCGGTCGTTCGAGCTGGCCGGCGGGCACATCCGCTCGGCTGCGGTGACCGCCGCGTACCTGGCCGCCGGGGTGGGCCAGCCGGTGGGCATGGCCGAACTGATCGGCGCGGTCGGCCGCGAGTACCGCAAACTCGGCCGGCTCACCCTGGAAAGCGAGTTCGGCCCGTACCTGGCGCTGGCGCACTGATACCGGCCCCTTCGCCGTGGGACCGATCCCTCGCGAGTGCCCGAAGGGGCAGCAGCGTCTGCCTGTAGGGCGAGGCGCCCGGGTATAGCCGCCAGCCCTCGAGAGGTGGACCGTCAGAAGAGGCCCGTGGCGAAGGGGGTAATCATGCGTGGACATCGCGAGTTCGACTCCGAGGCGGATGCACGGCCGGCCGGTGACCGGCTCCGGCCGACCGATTCGGAACACGACGCGTTGATGTACCAGGCCGCCGCGACCGGCCGCACTGACGTGCTCGGCCCGCAGGGTCTGCTCGGACTGCAGCGGGCGGTGGGCAACGCCGGCGTGACCGAGTTGATGGAGCCGACCGAGGAGCGTTCGCCGGTGCACTCGGTGATCAGCTCAGGCGGCGGGTCTGCGCTCGCACCGGACGTACGCACCGACATGGAGGCGCGGTTCGGCGGACAGGACTTCGGTGACGTACGAGTGCACACCGACGGGGCGGCACACGAGTCCGCGAAGTCGGTCAACGCGCAGGCCTACACCGTCGGCTCGAACATCGTCTTCCAGCGCGACACCTACGATCCGTCGAGCCCGGCCGGTCAGCACATGCTGGCCCACGAACTGACCCACGTGGTGCAGCAGCGCAGCGGTCCGGTGGACGGCACCGACACCGGAGGCGGGGTGAAGGTCAGCGACCCGTCGGACCGGTTCGAACGGGAGGCGGTGGCCAACGCCGACCGGTTGATGTCCCAACCCGCACCCGCCGCAACAGAGCCGGCGGTGCAACGGCACACCGAGGACGACGGACACGACCACCACGCCCAGACGTACGTCCAGCGGGCCGAGAGCGGTGACGAATACGAAGAGGACGAGGCCGCCGCCCAGACGTACGTCCAGCGTCAGGGGACCGGCGAGGAAGAGGAAGAAGAAACGCCCGCCGCGTAGGAGGTGCGTGTGAAGGCACCGGCTGAAGACCTGGGGTCGGACAGAGATCCGGTACGCCGTCCAGCCGTGCTGCCCCCCGACCTCGTCACTGCCGCACGGTCGACCGTCAGCGACTCGACTGTCGCTGACGGCACAGTTGCTGCTTCCGCTCGCTCGTTGAGTCCTGCCGTGGCGCAGCGGTTGCAGGCCGCCGCCGGCAACCGTGCGGTGGCCGGGTTGATCGCCAAGCATCGTGGGACGTCCCTGGCGACGGCACGGCCAAGGCCGAAGTCACAGTCGGGCGGTACCGGGTCGACGCGTGCAACGGGTGGGTCGTCGGCTCAGCGGTCGCCCTCCGACTCAGGCTCGACTCATACAGGTGCCGTCTCCCCTGCGGTTGCGGGTGGCGAGTCGATCAGCACCGGTGGAGTTTCCTCCGCAGGGCTGGTTGCACCGGTGCAGCGGTTGGCGGCGGATGCGCCGGTGGTGTCCCGGCCGCCGGCGTCTGCGGATCCGAAGTTCACGGCGTTGACGGCGGACGTACGCGGTAAGCAGAAGCAGATGTCGGCGCATCCGCCGGCGTCGTCGGAGGCGGCGAAGGCCCAG
>NZ_JBHTMP010000084.1:0-26075 GCF_042679305.1 Micromonospora sonneratiae
GAGGCTGCCGCGGCAGCCGCCCGCGCGGCCGGTGCCCAGGCCCGGGCGTACCGGGTGGACATCACCGACGAGGCCCAGGTGGCGGCGGCGCTGGACAGCGCCGCCGCCGACCTCGGCGGGCTCGACGGACTGCTGCACGTCGCCGGGATCATGCGCGGCCAGGGACTCGACGTACGCGAGGTGTCCACGCAACTGTGGGCGGAGGTCATCGCCGCCAACCTGACCGGGCCGTTCCTGGTGGCCAAGCACGCCGTACCGCACCTGGTGGCGGCCGGTGGGGGCGTCATCGTCCTCGTCGCTTCGAAGGCGGGCATTGTGACCGGGTCGGGATCGGTACCCTATGGCGCGAGCAAGGGCGGGCTGCACGGCCTGGCCCTGACCCTCGCCCGGCAACTGCGTCCACAGGGGATCCGGGTGCACACCCTGTGTCCCGGTGACATCGATACCCCGTTGATGCGGCGCTCGTTGGACGAGGCGCGCGCCAACGGGGCCGAGGCCGACCGGGTCGCGGGAATCCAGGCTGGGTTGGGGCGTCCCGAAGAGGTGGCTCAGGTGCTCGCGCTGCTCTGCTCGTCGGCCGCCGATGGGCTCGACGGCGCGGTCTTCACCAGCTGAGCGGTGACCGTTCGGCGGACTGGGCATATGACGCGGAGGCAGGGGAATTGATCGGGATCATCGGTCCGGAGGACTCGATCCAGCTGGTGCTGGAGGTGGCCGCGGGGGAGGGGCGCGCGCAGGACGTCACGGCGCGCACGTACACCCGCCCGGAGGAAGCCCCGGCGCTGGCCAGGGAGCTGGACGACCTGTGCCAGGTGCTGCTCTTCACCGGGCACATCCCGTACGCCTTCGCGGCCGACGCCGGTCCACTGCGGGCGGAGATCGACTTCGTGGCGCATGCCGGGATCGACCTCTACCGGACCCTGTCGCGGATGCTGATCGCCAACGGCGGGCGGCTGCCGACGGTGAGTGTCGACACCATCGAGGTGGCGACGGTCCGGGAGACCTACCACGACATCGACGTCGAGCCGCCCACCGAGATCCGGCCGATCGTCGACTCCACCGGCCTGCTCTTCTCCGGGCTGGACGAGATCACCGCCTACCACCGTGAGCGGTACGAGTCCGGGGCGGTGCAGGCCTGCCTGACCTGCCTCGGTGCGGTCCACCGGGAGCTGAGCGCGGCCGGGGTGCCGGTCTGGCGGGTGGAGCACACCCGGGCCTCGGTACGGGACGCGCTGCGCCGGGCCTGGCTGGCCGCTGAGGTACGCCAGTCCCGGGCGACCCAGATCGCGGTGATGCTGATCCAGCTCACCGGCCAGAACGCCCTGCCGCGTGACCCCTACCAGGCCGAGCGGATGCGGTTGCGCCTACGTGAGGCGCTGCTGGAACACGCCGAGCGGATGCGGGGCCGACTGACCACACTGGACGACAGCACCTTCCTCGTCACCACCACCCGGGGCACGGTGGAGAGTGCCATCGCCCGGCACCGGGCCGGGCACGCGTCCCTGCTGACCCTGCGGGGCATCGACACCCCGCATGCCGTCGGGTTCGGTGCCGGCACCACCATCGCCGCCGCCGAGGACAACGCCCGCAAGGCGCTGACGCTCGGCCGGCAGAGCGGACACACCCAGGTGGTGTTCCCCGACGGGGAGGTCTACTCCAGTCGGGAGACCGCCGTCCCGCAACGACTGCGGGAGACCGCACCGGGCGTGCTGCGGGTCTCCGAGCAGCTGCGGCTCGGCCCACTGTCCACCCGCCGGTTGCTGGAGGCCCTGCACCAGATGGATCCGGGTGAGGTCACCGCCCGGGGGCTGGCCGACGCGTACGGGGTGGAGACCCGCTCCGCCCGTCGGCTGCTCAACGCGTTGCGGGCCGCCGGCTTCGCCGAGGAGGCCGGTCTGCACGTCAGCACCGGGGCGGGCCGCCCGCAGACGGTGTACCGGGTGGCGATGCAGCGCCTGGTGGAGGCGTTGGGGAGCGACACGTGAACTTCGAACCATGTTTCCTGGTCACCGCGGCGTACGCGGCGGACGCCGCCACCCGGCGGGAGCCGTACCGGGCCGCCCACCTGGCGCACATGCGGCAACTGCTGGCCGACGGCTCCGCGCTGATCGTCGGGGCGCTGGCGGACCTGTCCGCCTCGGTGCTGGTGCTGCCGGCGGAGAGCGCCGAGGCGGCCCGCGCCGTGATCGAACGTGACCCCTACTGGCAACACGGCGTCTGGACATCGGTCGAGGTGGTCCCCTACCTCGCGGCCACGCCGGACAACATCGGGAGGTAACACAGTGACGACATCGGTCCGCCCGGTCACCGGGATCCGGCTGGTGGGCGAGGAGCTTTCACCGTACGCAGCGGGCCTGGTCCGCGACGCGCTCGGCGGGACCACGGCGGACGGCGTGCCGGTGCGGCTGGCCGTCGATCCGACCCTGCCCGAGGGCGGCTTCCGGATCGAGGTACCGGCCGACGGCGAGGTCACCCTGACCGGTGATCCGTTCGCCGGCCTGGTCCACGCCGCCCGTACGCTGGCCGGCCAGGTCACCGGCGCGGCCGGTGGGGGCACCGGGACCGGACTGCCGGTCGGCTCCACGGTGGACCGGCCGGAGCTGCCGTTGCGGATGCTGTGGACCTGGGACCACTCCACCAACTGGGACGACCGGCAGTTGGGGCAGCAGGAGATCGGCGCGCTCAACCCGTACAGCAAGTCGGCCGAGGCGTTCGGCGAGGACTACCGGCGGCTGGTCGACTTCTGTAGCCGGGAGCGGATCGGCGGGGTGGTCGTCTACGGGCTGCTGCGGGACGCCCACGGCGGGGTCGACGCCGCCCGCGAGCTGTGCGAGTACGCCAACGCGCGGGGCGTGCGGATCCTGGCCGGGGTCGGCATCAACGCCTACGGCGGGATCTACTTCGACGGTCGGCACCGCTACAACCTCGCCACCTGGTTGCGGCAACGTCCGGACCTGGCCGCGACCATGCCCCGCAAGGTCGGCTTCGACATCGACGAGTTCGGCGACCTGCACTTCCCGGCCAGCGACTACCTGATGGCGGCCTGCCCGTCGCAGCCGGACAACCTGGCCTGGCACCGGGACGCGATCGACTGGCTGCTCGACACCCTGCCGGTCGGCGGGATCAACTTCGAGACCGGTGACTACGGCAGCTGCGCCTGTGAGCGGTGCACCTCCCGGACCGGCGGTGAGCGCACCTCGTGGTCGTACGAGGCGATGCGCTCGGTCTATCCCACGCTGCTGGAGACGGCCCGACGGACCGGCCCGGGCGGGGTGCCGCTGCGGCACCTGGTCGAGGTCTACTGGGACAACATCTTCGACCTGGCGGCGCAGAAGCCGTTGGCGGACCTGCCCGACGACGTGGCGTACCAGTACTGCGTCAACCGTGCGTTCTGGTACGAGCGGCGGGACGAGTTGACCGCCGCGCACGTCGCCCGGCTGCCGCACAGCACGAACGTGCTGCGTACCCACGCGGGGTCGCAGTGGAACCGGCAGCGGCACGCCTGGGCGCCGGAGATGTTCGCCGACATGGCCGGCCGCAGCGGTGCGGCCGGGATGCGGGGGCTGACCATCTTCGCCGAGCCGTCCGCCTACCACCCGACCAACGAGATCAACTACCTGGCGTACGCCCGGTTCACCTGGAACCCCACGCTGAGCTGGGCGTCGTTCTGGCGCGACGAGGTGGCTCCCCGGTTCGGTGGTGACGCCGAAGCGGAGGCGTTCCGAACCGGTGCGCTGGTCCTCGACGACCCGTCCGCCACCGCGTCGGCCCTGGCCCGGGTCCGGGGCGAGGCGCTCGACCAGGTGGCGGCGACCTCCGGTGAGGTGCAGCGTAGGTGGTTGTGGCTGGCGGAACGGGCCTCCCGCTACGCCCACTCGGCGGCCTGACCGGACCGGTGTTCCGGCCGAGGTCGGAGTCGAGGTTGCCATGACGAGGTCCCGGGCGGCCCCACCTGGTGGGTGGGGGTCGCCCGGGACCGGGTGTCACTGATCGGCCGGGACCTGGCTCGCTGCCGTCGACGTGAACCGTGCGGCCCGTGCCGGTCGCGGCTTCGTAGCTGTCGGAACCGGTCGTCCGGCGGGTCAGATCTGCTGCCAGAGCGCCGGGGCGTTCGGCGGCTCCCAGCCGACCTGCGAGGTGTGGGCGATCTGGCAGCGGTAGTTCAGGTTGCCGTAGCTGACCTGGGCGCCGACCGCGTAGACGACGCCGGCCCGCCAGGTGCCGCTGGGCGGCGGGGTGGTGCCGGTCGCGGTCGGCGTCGGGCCGGGTGTCTGGTTGACGTTGAGCACGAAGTCGAAGGTGGCCCGTCGCTCCGTCGGCGTCGTCTGGACCGACATCAGCAGCACCGGGTTGTAGAGCGAGTCGGTGGCGTTACGCGGCTCGCCGGGGAAGTAGAGCTGGGTGGTGAGGATGGGTCGGCCCGGTGCCTGCACCTTGACGTGGATGTGTCGGGTACGCCCGGGGTAGAGGCCCGGGACGATGGTGGTGAGGGTGAAGGCGCCCTGGGCGTTGGTGTACTGGTGGCCCCGGAAGCGGTAGGTGGTGTTGTCGTACACCCCGTTGGCGTCGGCCTGCCAGAAGTCGAGCAGCGCGTTGGCGATTGGCCGGCAGGCGAGGCCGTACACGGTCCCGGTGAGGACCAGCCGGGTGCCGTTGCCGTCCAGCATCGTCGTACGCTGCGGCGAGTTGGGCTTGAAGTAGGGCCCCTCCATCTGCGGCGGCGTCGGGTCGTCGCCGTCGTCGCAGAACGGCGTCGGGTCCAGCGATTGCCCGGAGGGCGTCCGGTCGCCAGCCAGGGCGGGCAGCGCGCCGACGAGGAAGGGCGCGGGGGCGGCGACCATCGCCGCCTTGAGAAGCTTCTTTCGGGTGATGCCGTTGCCCGGTTCGGCGGTAGCGTCGCCGTCGCGGGTGGGGTCGCTCTGCTCGGCAGTCATGTTGATCTCCTCGACCTGCGGGGGAGGGTGGGCGGAATGTCGCGCCCGGTCCGCGCGGGGGATGCGGCCGGTAGCCTATTCATCGACAATAATCGATATATCGCGCCCTGTTCCCCTCCGCTGTGGTTGATGTGTGGATCCCCGCCAACGGCCGGCGGGACTTCGTGGTCTGCCGGGCAGGCCGCGAAGCCCTCGCCATCGCCGGCCGTCGGTTGCGGGGCCCGCTCAACGGGTGTGTTTCGACGCTATGTTTCTGATTTGGAAACGTCGATGGACTCCAGTCGGTAAACATGGTGATTTCCACCGATGCTTCGACGGAAGTCGCCCGGACTCAACCCGGTCTCCCGACGGAAGAAGCGGCAGAAGTACGCCGGATCGGCGAACCCCACCTCCCGCGCGACCTGCCCCACCGTCATCCCGGTACGGGCCAACAGGCGTTTCGCCTCCAGCACCTGGACCTCGCGGATCAGCTTGCCCGGTGTCCGGCCGGTGCCCTCCTTGACCACGTCGTTGAGATAGCTCACCGACACACCGATGCGGGCGGCGTACGCCGACACCGAGCGGTCGCCCTGTTCCGGCCGGCTGAGCAGCCGGGTGAACTGCTGGACCACGGTCAGGGCCCGATCCGTACCCGACTCCGCCGACCGGGTACCCGGCAGTCGGCTGGCCCACACGATGAGCACGTGCAGGTACGCCTGCAACACCGTGACGAACCCTTCGCTGCGGCGGCGGTACTCACGTTCCATCTGGGCCGTCAACGCCGCGAAGCTCGACGCGTCGCCCGGGGACAGTCGCAGCCATGGCCGCTCACCCAGCGCCTGGAGGGCGGCCCGGTCACCCGGATGGGGGAGGAGGAACTCGTCGGTGAACAACAGCACCCGGCCGCACAGGCCGGCGCTGCGGTCCCAGAAGTGCACCTGTCCGGGAGCGATCACGAAGAGGTGGGGTGGTCGTAGCTCCCACTCGGCGAAGTCGACGACGTGCGTGCCGGTGCCACCGGTGACCAGTACGACCTCGTAGAAGTTGTGCCGGTGCGGGAAGCTCGCCCGGGACAGGGGACCGATGCTCTCGAAGGTGCCGACCGCGAACGGCAGCACCTCCGGCGTGGGTACGTCCAGCCGGTGGACCGGCAACGACGCGTTCCGACCCGCCGTACCCTGCTCGGGCGGCGTCGGCCCCCCGCATCGATGCTCCCGTGGCCTCCGCCCCGCCCCGGCCACCGTGTGTTCCGCCGTCTGTCGCATTGTGGCTCACCGCCCGTCAATCCTGATCCCCCCTCCCAGACCCTACGACGGGTAGCCATCGATCGCCGTTCCGGTTTCGGTGCCGGTGGACGCCGACGCGGCAGCTGTCCGGCCGATTCCACGGTCTTCCCATCCCGCGACGGTGCCGTCATGCTGACTGCGTGACGGACGAGCGCGCGCCCGTACCGAGGGTGATGCACCTGTACTGCCGGGTCGACGTGATGATCACCGACGCGGGGGCCGTCGCCGACCACGCGATCGCCGAGCTACGGGAAGCGGACATCGACTGGGCGACGGAAGAGGACGACCTCGAGTCGGCGATCGTGGAACTGCGGGAGGACGGTGCTGCGGCACTCGCTGCGGTCGCGGACATCAGTCGGATCCTGGAAGGCGTACCGGGGGTGGAGTTCCGTGGCGGTCGGTGCTGGGCCGAGACCCGTCCGCCCGCCGAGGGGACCGGCCCGGACCAGGGCGGACGCGGAGCGGGGTGGCATGATTTCGAAGGTGACCAGCACATCCGCCGCAGTACAGCACCTGCGTGATCTTGCGCGGCTGCGCCGCGTCCGGGACCGAATCGACCGGGAGTTCGCCCAGCCGCTGGACGTCGAGGCGCTCGCCCGTGGCGTGAACATGTCGGCCGGGCACCTCAGCCGCCAGTTCCGGCTGGCCTACGGCGAGTCACCGTACGCCTATCTGATGACGCGCCGCATCGAGCGCGCCATGGCCCTGCTGCGTCGTGGCGACCTCAGCGTCACCGAAGTCTGTTTCGCGGTCGGCTGTGCGTCGCTGGGCACCTTCAGCACCCGCTTCACCGAGTTGGTCGGTGTGCCGCCGAGCACCTACCGCGCGCAGGCGGCTCAGGCGACGGCGGAGCTGCCACCGTGCATCGCGAAACAGGTAACCAGACCGATCAGGAATCGAGAAGCACGGCTCACCCGGCCGCAACTAGCCTGACCCGCATGGACATCGTCATTCACTACGCCTTCCTCCCACACACCGACCCGGACGCCACCCTGGCCTTCTACCGCGACGCCCTCGGCTTCGAGGTCCGCAACGACGTCGGCTACGGCGGGATGCGGTGGATCACCGTCGGTCCCGTCAACCAGCCGGGCACGTCCATCGTCCTGCACCCGCCGGCCGCCGACCCCGGCATCACCGACGACGAGCGCCGCACCATCCTCGAGCTGATGGCCAAGGGCAGCTACGGTGCCGTCACCCTGGCCACCAAGGACCTCGACGGCGTCTTCGAGCGGCTACAGGCCGGCGACGCCGAGGTCGTCCAGGAGCCGACCGAGCAGCCGTACGGGGTCCGCGACTGCGCCTTCCGCGATCCCGCCGGCAACCTGATCCGCATCAACGAGCTGCGATGAGTGCCAGACCCCGCTCCCGTCGGCGGAGCGGGGTGACGGGTTCGCCACGCGTACCGGCTTTGACCCGCGTGCGCCGGACACGTCGTACCGTTGGTTCCGCGTTCGCCCGCGCCGCGTCCAGTCGTGGCGCGAGGTGGACGAGATGCCCGGTCGGGGGCTGATGCGCGACGGCCGCTGGTTGGTCCGACCCCTCGGCCGGGCGCGGTACGGCCAGCGGACCGTTCCGCGACGGCACGACAACGGAAAACGGACGTACTGCTTGGGGTTTTCCCAGATCAAGCAGATGGCGTCGAGGGAGGTCGCGAACGGCGGCCCCGCCAACAGATGGAGACACGATGAGTAAGGTCACGGGGACAGACCCGCAGTCAGCCGCGCTGCACGTTGCCGACAGCCACGACCTGATCCGCGTACAGGGCGCGCGGGAGAACAACCTCAAGGACGTGAGTGTTGAGATTCCGAAGCGTCGGCTGACGGTGTTCACCGGCGTCTCCGGCTCCGGGAAGAGCTCCCTGGTGTTCGGCACGATCGCTGCGGAGTCGCAGCGGATGATCAACGAGACCTACAGCGCCTTCGTGCAGGGCTTCATGCCGACGCTGGCGCGGCCGGAGGTCGACGTCCTCGACGGGCTGACGACCGCGATCATCGTCGACCAGGAGCGGCTGGGCGCGAACCCCCGCTCGACCGTGGGTACCGCCACCGACGCCAACGCGATGCTGCGCATTCTCTTCAGTCGGCTCGGGGAGCCGCACATCGGCTCGCCGAACGCGTACTCCTTCAACGTCCCCTCGGTGAAGGCCAGTGGTGCGATCACCGTCGAGCGGGGTGGCAAGTCGAAGGCCGAGAAGGCGACGTTCACCCGTCTCGGCGGCATGTGCCCGCGCTGCGAGGGCATGGGTAACGTGACCGACTTCGACCTGTCCGCGCTGTACGACGAGAGCAAGTCGCTCAACGAGGGTGCCCTCACGGTCCCCGGCTACAGCGTCGACGGCTGGTACGGCCGCATTTTCGGTGGCTGCGGCTTCTTCGACCCGGACAAGCCGATCCGCAGGTTCACCAAGCGCGAACTCCACGACCTCCTCTACAAGGAACCGACCAAGATCAAGGTCGACAACATCAACCTGACCTACGAGGGCCTGATCCCGAAGATCCAGAAGTCGTTCCTGTCCAAGGACGTCGACGCGATGCAGCCGCACATCCGCGCCTTCGTGGAGCGGGCGGTGACGTTCACCGTCTGCCCCGACTGCGACGGCACCCGGCTCAGCGAGGCGGCCCGGTCGTCACGGATCGGCGGGATCAACATCGCCGACGCGTGTGCGATGCAGATCAGCGACCTCGCCGCCTGGGTACGGGACCTGGCCGCGCCGTCGGTGGCGCCGCTGCTTGGGAAGCTGCAGCACACCCTCGACTCGTTCGTGGAGATCGGGCTGGGGTACCTTTCGCTCGACCGACCGTCGGGCACGCTGTCCGGCGGTGAGGCGCAGCGCACGAAGCTGATCCGCCACCTCGGCTCCGCGCTCACCGACGTCACCTACGTCTTCGACGAGCCCACCATCGGCCTGCACCCCCACGACATCCAGCGGATGAACGACCTGCTGCTGCGGCTGCGGGACAAGGGCAACACGGTGCTGGTCGTGGAGCACAAGCCGGAGACGATCGTGATCGCCGACCACGTCGTCGACCTCGGCCCGGGGGCCGGTGCGGCGGGCGGCGCGGTCTGCTTCGAGGGCACCGTCGAGGGGCTGCGGGCCAGTGGCACCCTCACCGGCCGTCACCTCGACGACCGGGCCAGCCTCAAGGAGACGGTACGGACGCCGACCGGCAAGCTGGAGATCCGCGGCGCGACGACGCACAACCTGCGCGACGTCGACGTCGACATCCCGCTCGGGGTGCTCGTCGTCCTCACCGGTGTCGCCGGCTCCGGCAAGAGCTCGCTCGTACACGGGTCGATCCCCGCCGGTGCGGGTGTGGTGTCGATCGACCAGGGTGCGATCCGCGGCTCGCGACGGAGCAACCCGGCGACGTACACCGGGCTCCTCGACCCGATCCGCAAGGCGTTCGCGAAGGCCAACGGCGTGAAGCCGGCGTTGTTCAGCGCCAACTCCGAGGGTGCCTGCCCCGCCTGCAACGGTGCCGGCGTCATCTACACGGACCTGGCGATGATGGCTGGCGTCGCCACCACGTGCGAGGAGTGCGAGGGGAAGCGGTTCCAGGCCGAGGTGCTCGGTTACCACCTCGCCGGCCGCGACATCAGCGAGGTGCTCGCGATGTCGGTGACCGAGGCCGAGGAGTTCTTCGCCGCCGGCGAGTCGCGGATCCCGGCGGCCCACACGATCCTGCGGCGGCTCGCCGACGTCGGGCTCGGCTATGTCTCGCTGGGCCAGCCGCTCACGACACTGTCCGGCGGCGAGCGGCAGCGGCTCAAGCTGGCCACGCACATGGGGGAGAAGGGCGGCGTCTACGTACTCGACGAGCCGACCACCGGCCTCCACCTCGCCGACGTCGAGCAGCTGCTCGGCCTGCTCGACCGGCTGGTCGACTCCGGCAAGTCGGTCATCGTCATCGAGCACCACCAGGCGGTCATGGCACACGCCGACTGGATCATCGACCTCGGCCCCGGCGCGGGCCACGACGGTGGCCGGATCGTCTTCGAGGGCACACCCGCCGACCTCGTCGCCGCCCGCTCCACCCTCACCGGCAAGCACCTCGCGGCCTACGTCGGCTCAGGGGACTGAGGCGACGGGAGAGATCGAGGCCTCGGGAGCGGGAGTTCGCTCTCGCTCCCGGGCCGATCGGGCCGGTGGGAGAGCCGCGCTCCGGGCGTTCGGCCGGTGCGGGTGAGGTCCTGGGGAGTCGAACCTGTCGACCGATGGTCAGTGGGTCATGTCCAGGGGCCGGGTAGCCGGTCGGCGAACTGTTCGGCGTACTCCGGTCGACCGAAGTACCAGCCCTGCCCGGTGTCGGCGCCGGCCACCCGTAACCGGCGGACGTGTTCGGCGGTCTCCACGCCTTCGGCGGTGACGTTGAGACCGAGGGAGTGCCCGAGCGAGACGAGGTTGGCCAGGAAACTGTCGGCGACCGGCTCGGGTACCTTCCAGCGGTCCGGGCCGAGCAGCAGCGTACGGTCCAGCTTGAGGCCGTGCACCGGCAGCGTCGGGAGATAGGCGAGGTTGGAGTAGCCGGTGCCGAAGTCGTCGATGGTGATCCGGATGCCGAGGTCAGCAAGGGTCTGGAGCGTAGCGATCAGGTTGGTGTCGTCGTCCGGGTCGATGATCGCGCTCTCGGTGATCTCCAGTTGCAGCTGCTCCGGTGCCAGCCCGGTACGGTCGAGGACCGCTGCCACGTCGGCGACCAGGGCGGGGGAACGCAGTTGCCGTACCGAGAGGTTGACGCTGACGTACGGCGGGTCCTTGGTCAACTGCTGCCAGCGTACGGCCTGCCGGCAGGCCTGTTCCAGCAGGTGGATGCCGAGCGGCACGATGAGGCTGGTGTCCTCGGCCAATCCGATGAACTCGTCCGGACTGAGTAGACCCCGGCCCGGGTGCCGCCACCGGACAAGTGCCTCCAACCCCTCCAGCAGCCCGGTGTCGAGGTTCACCAGTGGCTGGTAGACCAGGATGAACTCGCCACGGTCCAGAGCACCCGGCATGTCCGCGGACAGCCGGTAGCGGCTCACCTCGCGGGCGTTACGGGCCGGGTCGAACACCAGCCAGCGGACCTTGCCATCGGCCTTGACCCAGTGCAACGTCATGTCGGCGGCACGCATCACCTCGGCGGGGTCCGCGTCGGTGGCCGACAACTCGACCACACCGACCCGGGCCGCGATCGGCAGCTCCAGACCGTTGAGGCGGATCGGCTGGCCGAGCAGCGCCACCACCTGATCGGCGACCTTGACCGCGTCGTCGGTGCAGGTCGTGTTGGTGATCAGGATTGCGAACTCGTCGCCGCTCTGTCTGGCCACCAGGTGCCCCGACTCGGTGGCGAAACCACGTAACCGGTCGGCGACCACCACGAGCAGGCTGTCACCGACCTGCGGGCCGAGGCTGTTGTTGACCGCGCCGAATCCTTCGAGGTCGACGACGCAGACCCCGAACCTGAGCCCCGGCGGCGGGTTGGCCAACAGTTTCGCCAGTCGTTCGGTGAACAGCGAGCGATTGGGCAGGCCGGTCAGGGCGTCGTGCGTCGCCGCGTGCCGGAACCGGGCTTCGCTGGCCCGTAGGCTCCGCTCGGCCTCGTAGCGGGCGACGAGTGCGGCGGCCCTGATCTCCTCCTGTGCGTCGAACGTACGGGCCTGTTGGGCCCGGGCGAAGCCGGTGGCGAACTCCCGGACCAGTTCGGCCAGCCGGGCCCGGTGATCGGGTCGATCGTCCAGGCCCAGGTCGGTGAGGAACCGCTCGTTGATGACGACGATCGTCCGGCCCAGTGCCTCCGGCGCGTCGAAGTCCGCAGCCACCAGGTCGGCGGCGATCCAGTAACCCACCGAGGGGTCGAACGTCTCCGCGACCAGCGCCGCTGCCAGCCGCTCGGCGAGTCTGTGTAGGAGCTGGCTCTTCTCCTCCCGGGTCATCGGTACGTAACACGTGCCAACGATGGCTTTCGTCCAGTCGCGGACGAAAGCCGTCAGGTTCGGGGTGACCGGATCTGCTGGGTCGGTCACATCTTCCGTCCCACGCCGACCATGTTGCTGGACCGACCGGGGTCGTTGTCGACGTCGTCCGGGTGCTCGGGGTGCCACAGCGGCGCCCACACCACGCCCGGCTCCACGAGGGTGAGCCCTTCGAAGAAACGGGAGATGTCGGCCTGGCTACGGGGCGTCAGCGGATAGGGGGTGTTCCGGGACATCTCCACCATCTGCCGCCACCCCTCGGGCCGGCTCTCGTGCGATGCCTGAGCCAGGACCAGGTAGCTGCCGTTGGGCAGCACGTCGCGGATGCGGGCGATGATGCCGTACGGGTCGGCTTCGTCCGGGATGGCGTGCAGTACGGCCAGCATGAGCACGGCCACCGGCTGGTCGAGGTCCAGCAGCTTGCCCAGTTCCGGGTTCGCGAAGATCGTCTCCGGTTGGCGCATGTCCTCCTGGATGGCGATCGCCAGGTCGTTGTCGAGGAGCATGTGTCGGCTGTGTGCCACCGCGACCGGATCGATGTCCACGTAGACCACGCGGGCGTCCGGGGCGGCCCGCTGTGCGACCTCGTGCACGTTGCCCCGGGTGGGTATGCCGGACCCGAGGTCCAGGAACTGGCGGACCCCGGCGTCGGTCAGGTGCCGGACCGCGCGGTGCAGGAAAGCGCGGTTGGCCTGTGCCTGGATCGCCAGATCAGGAATGGCGGTAAGACCCCGTCGAGCGTACTCCCGATCGACGGCGAAGTTGTGACTGCCACCCAACAGGTAGTCGTAGACCCGGGCAGCGCTGAACTGCTCCATGTCGATGCCTTCGGGGGCCCAGTCCGGTCGTTGCATTTTGCTGCCTCATCCCAGTTTTACAAAACCGATCCCTCGTGGGGATTATCCTCCAAACAGGACGATGATGCACCAATCGCAGATGGATTCCTGAGGGTCAGGTCGGGATGAGACCGGACCGCGCGGCGTACCAGCCGAGTTGCATCCGACTGTTGGCACCGGTCAGCTCCATCAGCCGTCGCAGTCTACGTTGGACAGTCCGCTCGCTGGTTCCGAGACGGGTGGCCACGGTCTTGTCCGGCAGCCCGGACAGCAGCAGACTGAGCAGCAGGACGTCGACCTCGTCCATGCCCGGTACGTCGTCGGTCAGGCCGGTGGCCGTGACCCTCAGCGGCGTCGCCGTAGCCCATACCCGTTCGAACAGGTCGACCAGTGCCCGGACCAGAGACTCGCCCCGGACCAATAGGAACCCAGGGTGCATGCTGGTTTGGTCGGGCCGCATCGGCAGGAGGACGGCCTGCCGGTCGATAATGATTATTTTGCTGGGCAGGGCATCCGCGATCCGGATCTCGTAGCCGTTCTTCAGGTATCCGCTGATCTCTTCGGGGACCCGGGGGTCGTCAAAGGCGCTGCGCTCGTACACGTAACGGTATGTCGGCGCGAACCTACTGATTGTTTCCAGATCGGGATTGAGAATGTACGGCGGCCGGAAGAAGGCCAGAATCTCCATCTGGGCACCCCGTTCCATGCTGCCGAGCCAGGTGGCGAGTTGCTCGGGAGTGGTGATCGCCTCCACCTGACCGGCCATCCAGGACGATCCGGTGCGGTAGACCGCCATCAACTCCGCCAGCCGGCCGTGTACGCGTTGCAGTTCGGCCTGGCGCTGCACGATCAGGGTGCCGAGCCCGACGTCCGGCGCGACCGCCGTGTAGAGCCCGTCGTCGTGACCGGTGACCAGGCCGAGTGAGACGAGCTTGGCCAGGCAGTCACCGACGGTGGCCGAATCGAAGTCGAGGAGTTCCGACACCTCCGTGGCGGTTCCGTGTCGGCGTCGGAGAAGTTCGACGTACACCGCTTCCTCGCGTTCGTCGATGCCGAATCCGCCGAGCATCCTGCCTCCCACGTGCCGTTTTACCGGTACCAGTCTCGGTCACGATGATCAGCCTGCTGACCAGGGATTCGCCATGTGGGACGGCCGGGCCGGCTGACGGCTCCAACGGTACGGACCGTCTGGCGAAAACCCGACATGTCCGGTGCTCGCCAGGCTGCGCCGTAGCGCCGTTGGTCGGACCTTGACCAAGCTGTTCGATCAATGGGCGCTCAACAGCGTCTATAGAGGGGAGTCATTGAAATGCGGACATGGCGTAGACGCACGTTGCTCGGCGTCACCGTCGCAGCCGCGCTCGTCGTGACGAGCGGAGGGGCGGCGGCCCACGGGCAACCGTCGAGCACTCCTGACGGCGTGACCGAGGCGCCCCGGTCGGGGCAGACGACCACCACGGTCACACTGATCACCGGTGACGTCGTGACGGTGGCAACCGGTGCGAACCAGCCGACCGCGGTGACCGTGAACGGGCGTACCGGCTCGAACGGAAGAATCACCATCACCACCGTCGGCGAGGACATCTACGTCCTGCCCCGGGAGGCCCAGTCGCTGATCGCCGCCGGGCGGTTGGACCGGAGGCTGTTCAATGTCACCGACCTGATCGAGCAGGGGTACGACGACGCGCGTACCGGGTCGATCCCGCTGATCGTGCGCTACCGGGGCACGGCCAACGCGCGCTCGGCCGCGTCGCCCGCACCCACCGGTGGGCAGGTGCGTCAACCGCTGACCAGCATCAACGGCGCGGCGATGAGGGCAGACAAGAAGCAGGCGGAAGCGTTCTGGGAGGCCATCGACGACGACGGCCCGCAGGCAGGTACGGCGCGTACCCAACTCGCCGGTGGGATCGAGCGGGTCTGGCTGGACGGCAAGGCGAAGGCGCTGCTCGACGTGAGCGTGCCCCAGATCGGCGCGCCGGGCGCCTGGGCGGCGGGCTACGACGGCACCGGGGTGAAGGTGGCGGTGCTGGACACCGGGATCGACCTGGGTCACCCGGACTTCGCCGGGAAGATCGTCGACAGCCGGAGTTTCATCGCGGGTGAGGAGGTCAAGGACGGTCACGGCCACGGCACGCACGTCGCCTCGACGATCGCCGGCTCCGGCGCGGCCTCCGGTGGGAGGTACAAGGGGGTGGCTCCGGGCGCGCAGCTGCTCGTCGGCAAGGTGCTCAGCGACGGCGGTGTCGGGACGGACTCCGAGATCATCGCCGGCATGGAGTGGGCCGCGCGCTCCGGCGCGAAGGTCATTTCGATGAGCCTCGGCGGCGGGGGCGGCGACGGCACCGACCCGATGGCGCTGGCGGTCAACGAATTGACCGCCGAAACGGGTGCGTTGTTCACCATCGCCGCCGGCAACAGTGGCCCGCAACCGAACACCCTCGGCTCTCCGGGTACGGCGGACGCGGCACTGACCGTGGGGGCGGTCAACGACGCGGACGACATCGCCGACTTCTCCAGCCGTGGCCCACGGACCGGCAACGGAGCGGTCAAGCCGGAGATCACCGCACCCGGGGTGGACATCGTCGCCGCACGGGCCAGCGGAACATCGATGGGGCGGGTCGTCGACCAGCACTACACCTCGGCCAGCGGTACGTCGATGGCCACCCCGCACGTCGCCGGTGCTGCCGCGATCCTCGCCCAGCAACATCCGGACTGGACCGCCGAGCGGCTCAAGGGCCAGCTGGTCAGCACCGCCAAGGCACACGCCAGTGACTCGGTGTTCGCCCAGGGCGCGGGCCGGGTGGACGCGTCCCGGGCGGTCCGGCAGGCGGTGTCCGGCACCGGTGTGGTCAACTACGGGACCGTGCAGTGGGACGCCACCGCGCCCGTGGTCAAGCAGGTGACGTACACCAACGACGGTGACCAGCCGATCACCCTGGCCCTGGCCCTGCGGGGCTCGGGTGCCGAACTGCCCGCCGGGCTGCTCAGCCTCGGCGTCGACACGGTGACCGTGCCGGCGAAGGGCACCGCCACCGTGCCGGTGACGATGACCCCGGCCGGGGTGCCGACCGGCACCTACAGTGCCCACCTGGCCGGTGTCTCCGCCGACGGTGCGACCGTCGTCTCCACCGCTGTCGGCCTGGTGAAGGACGTGGAGCGGTTCCAGACCAAGATCAAGGTCATTGGTCGGGACGGAAAGGCCCCTGCGCTTGCCGCGGCCGAGGTCCGACTCTTCAATCTTGGGCAACTCGCCCTGCCCGAGGCGTTCTACCCGGATGTGAACGGGATGGTGACGCTGTCCCTGCCGGCCGGCGAATACACCTTCCACATGGGAATCTCCGACATGAGCCCGGAGTACAACCGGCTCTGGGAGTACACCCAGGGTGTCCTACCGAACGTGACGATCAACGGCGACCGGTCGATCACCTTCGACGGGCGTAAGGCCTCGTCGGTGAGCGTACGGACGTCGAAGCCCACCAAGACCGACCGGGCCCGGCTCGGCTTCAACAGCTACAGCGCAAACCAGCAGAACAGGTACGGCTTCGAGATGTGGGCGGGTGGTGAGACCGCGCTCTACTCGATCCCGACGGCGCAGACCAACGACAACCTGGAGGCGTACACCGGGTGGACGCTGACCGCGCCCGACCTGGCCGCGCGGGTCGTCGGCCGGAATGCGGTGTCGCTGGACGACCTCGCCTACTTCAGCGGCAACGGTGGCTCCGTCCGGTTCGACGGCACCCGGCGACTCCAGGTGGTGTCGGCCGGAACGGGTACCACCGAGGAGTACGCGGGAATCGACGTACGGGGTAGGACCGCGCTGGTCAAGCGCAGCGCTACCGTCACTCCCGCGCAGCAACTCGCCAACGCGGTCGCCGCCGGCGCAGCGGCGATCATCGTCTACAACGACACCCCCGCGCGTTGGGGCGTCGACTTCTGGACCCGTGTCCCCACCGCGATCCCGGCGATGACCCTCTCCGGCAAGCAGGGCGGACAGCTGCTCGACCTGCTGAGTCGGGACCGGGTCACGGTCGAGTTCAAGGGCGTGGCGGTCAGCCCGTACGCCTACGAACTGCTCCAGGTGGAGAACGGCGGCTTCCCGAAGGACCAGCGGTACCGGGTCCGGGACAAGGACCTGGCTACCCTGCGGACCTCGTACCACGCCTCGGCCAACGGCACCGAGGGTGGCCAGTTCCGGTACTTCTGGGCGCCGCGACAGCAGGTGGCGTACGGCTTCCTGGACCGTATGATCATGCCGACGACCCGGACCGAGTACGTCAGCACCGGACTGAGGACCAGGCAGGTCACGCAGCTCGGTCCGGTGTGGCAGGTGGGCGGGTCGGAGCAGACCGAAACGGTCAAGGTGCTGCGTGCCGGCCAGCGGCTGACCCAGACCTGGAACAAGGCCGTGGTCCGTACGGCGCTGCCACCGGATCTGGCGGATGCTGCCTTCCGCGAGAACGACCTGGTCGTGGTCCTGGCCTCCGGTCTGCTCGATGTCGGAGCCGACCACTCGCAGCAGGCGCACGTCATCCAGACCGACAAGGTGCTTGCCACCGTCTACCGCAACGGTGAGCGCCTCGGAACGTCGAACTTCCCCACGTTCGCCTTCCCGGCGGTGCCGGAACGGGCCGAGTACCGGGTCACGCTCGACGTGGCACGGGAGGACGCCTGGTGGACGACCTCCACGAAGGTCAACACCGCCTGGACGTTCCACTCACAGCGTCCGGACGCCCGGCAGCTCGTACCGATGCTGTCGGTCGACTACGACGTGGACGTCGACATCAACAACCGGGCCCGGGCCGACCGGCGGTTCGACATCGGGCTGAACCTACGGCACGTGAAGGGCCTGGACGGTCCGGCGGTACGGGACGCCAAGCTGTGGGTCTCCTACGACGACGGCGCGACCTGGCAGTTGGCCGACGTCGAGGCGAAGCGGAACGGACAGTTCGGGGCCACCATCCGGCACCCGAAGCTGGCCGAGACCAACGGCTTCGTGTCGCTTCGGGTGCAGGCCACCGACGCTGACGGCAACTCCGTCGAGCAGACGGTGACCCGGGCCTACCAGCTCGGCTAGCAGTACCGGCACCACGCTTCGGCGTCAGCCTGTCGCGCCGACACGATGCTCCCACCCGGCCAGCCGGGTGGGAGCATCCGGCGTATCACCGGTCAACTTGGCTTGCGGGCCTCGACCAGGAACCGCGTGGCGTACGCGACGAAGGGGCCGTCGGCCTGGATCCGGTCGTGCAGGGCGCGTAGTCGGGGCCGGTACCGGTCGACGGTGAAGCCCGGCACCATCCAGATCACCTTGCGGAGGAAGTAGACCACCGCGCCGATGTCGTGGAACTCGGTACGCAGCGACTCCATGCGCAGGTCGACAACGGTCAACCCGGCCGCCTCGGCCGCCGTCCTGGCCCGGTCGGGGTGGCGCGTGTGGCGTACCTCGGGCGGTTGTGGGCCGAGGAACCACTCGACCAGTTCGAAGACGCTGGCCGGGCCGACCTCCTGGGAGAGGTAGGTGCCGCCCGGTTGCAGCACCCGGGCGATCTCCGCCCAGTCCGTGCTGACCGGATGCCGACAGACCACCAGGTCGAAGCTGTCGTCCGCGAACGGCAGCGGCGCGTCGTCAGCGGTCGCCACGACCGTTACCCCTCGGGGACGCAGCAGGCGGTTGGCCAGCACGATGTTCGGTGGCCAGGATTCCGTGGCCACGGTCAGGCGCGGTAGCCGGTCGACTCCGGCGAGGACCTCCCCGCCACCGGTCTGGATGTCCAGCGCGGCGTCGGCGTCGGCCATCCGTACGGCCATGGACCGCGCGTAGCCCCACGACGGGCGCTCCTCGCTGGCCCGGCCGTCGAGCCAGGAGAAGTCCCAGCCGGCGACGGGGACGGAGTCGGCCTCGGTCACCAGATCATCGAAGGTACGTGTCACGAGTGCCATCGTGGCCATTCCGGCGAGGTACGGCCACCGAAAATCGGAGTCCGAGCTGTCCCGGGCCGGGCACACCGGGGACGTCGGGTGCACCTCGTCACCGACGTTCACGGACGGTCCCGACCCCGGGCAGTAGTGCAGCGGTGAGAGCGACCACCAGGGTCGCCACGATCCTACGCATCGTCGCGTCACTCCTCGCTTCAATCCGATCGAAGATCATCATCGTCGCGAAGGTGCTGGCGCTTTTCGGGCTATCGAGCCGGACCTATCGCAGATAGGGTGCGCGGGTGACCTTCCCACACCCCCGGCCCGCACCGGACGGCTGGCCGGGTCAGCCGATCGTGACGCGGCCTCCAGTGTTCGATCCGGACCCGGCCGGGGCATCGGTGCCCGCCGGCTCCTCCGTCACGTACCTTTCCGGCTTGATCGCCGCCACAGGCGGTCTGATCGCCATGCTCGGCTGCGCGGCCGTCGGCGGATTCGTCGCGATCAGCCTGCTGATCGACGCCGACCCGATCGACAGGCAGAACGCCTGGGCACCTGCGATGCTCGCCCTGGTGTGTGCCGTCGGCCTGCTGGCTGTCGGGGCCGGACTGACCTTCCTGCTCCTCGGTCGGGACGCGGGCCGCTCGTCGACCGTGTGGATCGCCGCCGCGCTGATGCCGTGGCTGCTCTACATCACCCTGTTCTCGCTGACCGTCGTGCTCGGTGAGCATGGTGACGACCCGGCTGTACGGGTTTCCGGCTGGGCGGGGCTACTCGGTGGATCGCTGGCTGTGGCGGCACTGCTCTGCGCCGCCGTACTGCTGGGCATCCCGTCGACCCGCCGCCATGTGGCGAGGCGTGTGCTGGCCAACGCCGTACCGCCTCAGATCGGGCAGCCGCCGGCCACCGTGCACAACGCGACGGTACGGATGCGGCGCTCGCTGATCGTCTTCGTGGTGTCCGGCGTGCTCCTCTTCCTGTACATACCGGCCTCCGCGCTCGGTGAGGACCCCGACATCCTGGTCATGATGGTCGTCCTTCCGATCGTCTTCCTGCTCGTCATCGTGCTCCCGATGGTCCTCGGACTGCTCGGGGCACGGCGGGCCGAGCGTGGCCGGCGTCGCGGGGCCACCCTGGCCAGGGTGGGTGGCGGGTTGGCCGTGCCGGGTACGGCGGTGTTCCTCCTGATCAGCGGCTTCGCAGCGGCGGCAGCGGTGGTCGGCAGCGCCGAGCAACGTGAGGCCGCCCTGCTGCCCACCGTCCCGTCGATGATGCTCGGCGCGCTACTGGTCGTGTCCTACCTGCTGGCGCTGGGGACGATGATCCTCGGGCTGGCCGCGCTGGCCGACCCGCGCAGCGAACAGTGGTACGCCGCGCAGGCCAGCCCCCGTCCCACACCGGCCTGACCAGGCATTCCGCTCAGGGGACACCGAGCGGCTCAGTCGTGAAGAGTGACGTCGGGTAGTGGGCGGCCGGTAGCGTCGAACAATGGGGTTCCGCAATCGCAGCGTTCGTCGGCCAGGGTTTCGGTCGCTGACAGTTGCCAGACCAGCATCTCCGAACAGTTCGGGCAGTTCAGGCTGACCAGGGTCTCTTCGGGTTCCGAGTCCCAGGCCCGCACCGGGAGGCCCTTGTGCATCAACCCGGTCAGGTCACGCTCGCCGGTCAGCGCGACCATTACCTCGTAGGTGTCGGTGCCGCTGTCCCGCACCACGAGCGTGTAGCCGAGATTTGCCAGCACACCGGAGAGATGATCGAGCAGGCGGACCGGGAAGTCACCGCGGCGCAGAGTCGGGTCGGCCTCGGCCGCGTGGTAGACGACGTCGGTGTCGACGTCCGTCGGCTCTTCCCCGAAGGCCCGTACCCGACCAGCCACGAAGGCCGCCAGCTGGCCCGGGTGATCCTCGCCGGTCCAGTCCATCATGAACATCGCACTGTCGACTCGGACCCCTCGGACCTGCTCGTCGGGGGTCAGGACCAGCTCTTCCAGCTCTGTCACGACGATCAAGCTAGCAACTGCCGGGCGGCGGCCGAGTCCGGTAGGGATACCCCACCGGGCCGCTGTCCGAGCGACAGGAAGAGACAGGCACAGGCACGGTCTTCCAGCGCGACCGTTGGCTCTGGTGGCCAACTGATCAGGAAGCCGTGCCTGCCCTATCTGCTAATCTCCACGGCCGGGAGCATGACCCAGCCGCGTCTAATCAGGACATTCCATTACCTTGCTGGGACCGTGGCTAGCCGGCCACGTTGAGAACGAATTTTTCGTGGCCGCCGCCGTTGGCGTTGAACTGACAGTTGACTATCCCGCCGCCGGAGTCGGTGGAGGCCGTCACTCCGGAGCCGACCATCCGCAGATACGCATTCGGGAAGGCCGTCGCCGACTCGAAGGAGAAGGAACCGTCAGCCTGGGCGTGCAGCTTGAACTTCTCGAAGGGCTCTGCGCCGAACTGGCAGTTGACCGTACCGCCGCCAGGCCCTGAAGTGATGGCCGGCAGCCCGGTGCCGTCCATGCGCAGATACACATTAGGAAAGGTCACCGACTCGAAAGAGAAGGAACCGTCCGCTTGCGTGTGCAGCTTGAACTTCTCCAGGGGACCCGCGCCGAATTGGCAGTTGACCGTACCGCCGCCGGGCCCGGTGAAGGTCGTCACCCCGGTGCCGTCCATGCGCAGATACACATTCGGAAAGAACGTCGATTGGATCGTGATCGGTGTGTTCCCGAGCGACGCGAAATCCGCCAGTGACAACGGCATGAGGTCCTCTCTTTCTTTTGGGGATACTCACGATAACCGGATCGTCGCAGACAGATAAGACCCGACGCTTGGCGCGGGGCGAACGTAACGACGATGGCGGACGGATGCAACAGAACCGAAATCCAACACTATGCAGGGATCGATCCTCGTAACTGGCGAGGACGGCGGGTATCGGTTGGGTCAGAGCCCAGGCCAGTCGTCGAACCTTGCCGGGCAGCGGGGGTCGCGACGCCGGTCCACGAGACGTGCCGACACTTGGGGGTGCGGCGGGGGCGTGGAGGTTACGCCCCCGCCGCACGGTGCAGCCGGCCGACGAGTGTTTGCGGGAAGTCGTCGGTTGTACGGCTGCTCGGCGGCCTGCCGTTCGGGTGGATGGCGGGCCGTGCCGGGGTCAGGTTCGGGGTTGGGCTGCTCGGCGCATGGGGACGATGGTGTGTTGGCCCGGCAGGTCGATGGGTTGGCCGGGCTGGTAGCCGTGGCGGCTGAGCAGTTCCCGGTCTCGGTCGCCGAAGGCGAAGGTGTGGGCGGGACTTTCGTGCGCGTCGAGCCGGGCATTGTGATGGGTGAGTAGCCGCTCGGTGGTTTCGTCGTCGGTCTGGTCTGTGGTGGCGAGGAAGGCCAGTTGTTGGCAGGGCAGGTCTGGTGGCTCGGCGGTCAGGGTTGCTCCGAGGTGGGTGAACCGGTCGGTGTGTTCGCGGCAGGCGGCGGTGAGGCGTTGCTGGTAGGCGGTCGGTGCAGGGATGTGCCCGTAGCGGTGGAACCAGACCGCGGCCCCGGTGATGCCGCTGTTGGCGTCGAGGGCGATGTCGATCTCGCCGTAGAACAGGGCGTGTTCGACCCAGATCCGGGCCACGTCGGTCAGGACGACCGGCCGCTGCTGGGCGTCGGGTACGAGCCAGGCGGCGATCGGAAGGTCGTGGCTGGTCGCGGCGATGAGTTTGGCGACGATCGTGGCTTCGACGTAGCGGGCGTGTCGGATGGTCCGCTGCCGGTTCACGACTGCCCGTCCCCTGGGTTGGGGTTGGGGGTGCGGGTCATGGGCCACCAGTGTGGGCCGAGTTCCGGCAGTTGGATCGGGTCGCTGGCCTGGTAGCCGTGGGCCTCGTACAGTTTCCGGTTCTCCGGGTTGACGGCCTCGACGTAGGTGACCACGCCTGTCTCGTCGAAGCTGGTGTGGCAGTGGTCGAGCAGCTTTCCGCCCACAGTCTGGAGGTCCTGGTCGGGTGCCACGGCGAGGTGGGTGAGGTGCTGGTGCGGCACCGGCAGATGATGCGCGGCGAAGCTGTCCTCCAGGGTGAAGAACCGGTCCGCCCACCCGTCACAGACCCCCATCAACCGGACCGGATAACTCGGCGGCGGACAGGCACGACCAGCCGCGTGGGGAAGCCAGCACGCCACGGCCGACAGATCAGCGGTGACGTACACCGTTCCGAACTGCACCGCACGCTCGACCTGAAGAGCCAGATACCCGTGCAGTACGGCACGCCGCTCCCGCTCCCAGCCGACCAACCAGACGGCGAGCGGCCCGTCCAGAAACGCATCCGTGAGCAGACCAGCGATCCGCTCAGCGTCGTCCATTGTGGCAGTACGGAACTCGACCAGGGCTGTGGAAGCAGACATCAGCAGCGGTGTCCTCGGATTCGTTGGTGAAAGGGCAGAGGGCAAGACGGTTCGGCGTACGGCCATGGATGGTCGTACGCTGGCGGGGTGGAAACCTGGCTAGAGCGTCGTCGGCGTGTAGCCGATCGTGGACCAGATGGCGTTTCCGAGCACGATGGTGCCGGGGGCGTTCATGATCGACGGCAGGGCGTCCAGTTCGCCCGCGTCTGCGTTGTGGGCGATCAGCAGTTCTCGGAGTTCGGTGGCAACCACCAGCGGAAGTAGGCAACCCGGGCTACCGCCAGGCCACGACCTGGCGGTGACCGTGGTCGTCACCTCGACCAGCCCGATCGCCCTCATCGCCCCGGCCGTCGTGGTTGCCCAGCTTGTGTCGTTACCCCGGGAACGGAAGACCCGCCCGAGGGCGTCCTGATAGCGGCCATAGATCCCGGCGGCACCGTGGACCGGTGACGACAGCACCATGCCGGTCCACGGCCCCCAGTCCTCGACCAGCAGCCACCCACCGGGCCGTAGCGCTTGCGCGTAGCTGGCCAGGACCTCATGGCGATTGGGCCAGTGTGCCAATGCCAGCCGGGCGTGGATCCCGTCCCACGCCCCGGCCAGCGGCCCGTCGGTGGCGTCGTTGCGCCGCAGCACGTGCAGCCCGGCGGTCGCCGGGATGTGTCGGGCGTTGATATCGGAGGCGACCACCTCCGCAGTCGGCCCGAGCGTCCGGCACAGCCACCGGGCAATTGACCCGTTACCCGCCGCCACCTCCCAGAACCGCCCCGTAGGCGAGAGTTGCACCTCCGTCAACCGCGCCAAGGTGACGTCGTCCAGGACTGCCGACAAATGATCAAGCATCAGGCTCGCCATCGACTCGCCATTGTCCAGTACGTACGGCTCCACTTGCCGGCTCACAATCACTCCACTTCTTCTAGATCATGTGACCATCAGATCCGTTACTGGCTTACCGTCATGTCGCGGAGGGCTACGGGTACTCACGGGTACCAGTCGTCCTGCTGAGGCAATTCGATCCCATGGGGCGGTGTGCGACTATGTAACGCGAGTGTATTCACAGTGCACTTTGGTGTCGATCAGGCAGGTTGGAGACGGAGCCTATGCAGGTTGTGGACGTTTGGACAGGCAGGCATGCCAACGCGCTACGTACGGCGCTCCGTCTGACGAACGAGTCGTTCGCGCAAACCCTGGGGACCGCGACGCGTACGGTCGCAAAATGGAACGCGGAACCTGATCTGGTGCCGGTCACAGAGCTGCAACGAGCCCTCGACACTGCCCTGCAACGCGCATCGCAGGAGGCAGTGGCACGTTTTGTGTCCCTGCTGAAGAACCATCCGGTGCCTAATAGTATGTCGTCCACAGGGATTGTTCGACAGGCCGGATTTGATCGCAAATCTGAAAATGCGGAATATCGATTACTGTATGACGCTGATATCGGACAAATTCTTTCTTGGTTGGACGACCAAGTGGGTTGGTCGGTTGGGCAGGCGCGACAGAAGGTCGGGGCCGCCCTCTCCGCAATGGAGGTTTGCCGGTTCCAGGACCTTGCTCATGGGCGAGGCCGTGTCAGTCAAAGGAGGATATCTGACGCGTTAGCCTCTTACTACGGGGATGTGGGCAAAGGTTTTGACTTGTATCGGACGGAATCTGCCGATGTTCGAGCGATGACCAGCATTTTGACGCGAAGGGAATGGCTCGACCTTGCGATGCCGTTAGGTGTGGGGCGAGACGATTTGCGTTTACGGTGGGATCACCGTCTCCCAGTCGCTTCATTGGACGGAGTGGGTGCTGACGCCGCCGTTCGTCGTATTGCGGAAGCTCTTGCTCTGGGGGGTAAGATTGCGGATACGCCAATATATAGACTGCTTGACATCGACGTGTCAAAACGCGGAATCCGAGGCGACGTCGGCTTGTCGGACTTTGTTGGTTATGCCCTCACTGTAGACCTGCTGGAGAATGAGCTGGTGGACGCGCTTGCTGCTGGAAGGTCTGTGCGTCCTGGTCGAATGCCTCTTCGTGATCAGCGCTTGCCCACTTATGAGTCAGTGGTGGAAATTGGTGAGCGGATTTGTTGCGGAGGGGTTCTAGCGCTCTTCGCTGCCGCGCGTCCTGCAACTCGACGAAGGCCGCAGGGTGATTATGTCCTGCTTATTCAGCAGCGCTCCGGGCAGGTTTTGAATGCGGCTCGACGTCTTGCTGTTATTCCAAAATCTTTCCATGAGCCAATCAGTGATTTTGCTGACGATGCGCAGCTTGCGTCTACGCTAATGCGAGAGATGGAGGAGGAGTTGTTTGGGCGAGCCGAGGTCGACTCGACCAGCACCCTACCTCGGCGTGCTGACCCACTGCATCCCAGCCGATTGTCGCCGCCGATGAGATGGCTCTCCGAGCGTGCTTTTGGGGAGTCGTCGTGGCGATTGGAAGCTACGGGATTTGGGCTCAATTTGGTGAGCGGAAACTTCGAGGTTGCATCTCTTGTTCTGATCGAAGACGA
The DNA here is from genome assembly GCF_042679305.1 of Micromonospora sonneratiae. Classification (NCBI taxonomy): domain Bacteria; kingdom Bacillati; phylum Actinomycetota; class Actinomycetes; order Micromonosporales; family Micromonosporaceae; genus Micromonospora; species Micromonospora sonneratiae. The sequence continues at coordinate 25,768 of NZ_JBHTMP010000084.1, forward strand.
GACCTGGTGGGCTGAGTTCGGAGGCTGTATCGAAGCTAACTGGGAGTCTCATGGGTTGCGGCAGTATTCCAGTCTCGATCATAGTGCGCTCAGTCACCTAATTGGTGATCCTTCCTGGAGTAATGAAGGGTTATTTGCTTTCTTGCAAGGTCTCCGCCGTCTGTCGGTGATCGGTGGAGGTCGCGTGGATCTGCCGTCAATAGATTTGGGGATCTAGTGTCTCGTGATCCCGATGTCTTTACTTGAGATGTGTTGTGGTTGGCTGTGTCGGTGGAGATGTCGTCGGATGAGCGGGCCGAGCTTCGGGC
>NZ_JBHTMP010000085.1:0-26057 GCF_042679305.1 Micromonospora sonneratiae
CGACGCCAACATCAAGCCCGAGCCCGCCGAGCCCACTACACACGCCGCCTCAACCTCGAACTCCAACCATGATCCCGAACGGCGGCTGCCGTACTAGTTGCTCTGGCCAGAGCCCGTCTTTGACATTGCCGAGGCTTTGGAGCAAAGATATGGATCTCATTACCCGGTTAAGCTCAATTTGCCCGATCTCGCCATTCACGCGTACGTACGAGTTCATGAGCTTGATCTCTTCGGTCGCCACCTGAGCGGGATAACCGGGGTGGCGTATGGCGAAGATCCTGCCGGCGCTGTCGGGATTGTCCATCGCGTCAGCCAGGCCACGTGTCGCTGCGGTGCGGAATCGTCGGACCAGGTCTCGGTCCGAGTCGGCTGGGGCGACGAGCACGTTGCCGTAAAGGTCGGAGAGATAGTCGCTGTAGGGCAGCACTACAGGATCTCGGCCAGTGGCGGCGCGGACACCAGGCTTGCCGACCACCGTCTCTGTTATGGCGTCAACAGTGCGGGTGGCCAGTGCTTGCCGGATTTGGTCTGGGGCAACCTGTCGCCATTGGATCGATGCTATTGCGGTGGCGTCGAGACCGGCCTTGGCTGCATATGCTGGGAATAGGGTGTGGTTGACGCCTCCTGGCTGATAGGCGATGGTGCGGCCTGCCAGGTCTTTGGGCGATGTTATGCCCGTGCCAGGCAGAGTGGTGATCGTGGAGACGGACCGCTGGTAGATGGCTGCTAGAGCGCGGAAGTTGTAGTCCGGGTGCTGAGAGGCTGCGATGATTGCGCCGGTCATGTCGACGATTGCGAAGTCCGCCTGGTGTCCCGTCAGGACAGTCAAGTTGTTCGCCGTGCCCTTGCCGGGGCGCACTGTCACCTCAAGGCCAACGCTTTTGAAGTACCCCCGCTCAATGGCTACGTCCAGCCAGGCGTCCTGGCCGAGCGTTCCAAACCCGGTCAGCACCGTCACCGGCTGAAAGGTCTCGTTGCTCGGCCCTCCGGTGCAGCCGCTACTGACGAAGATGATTGCAGCGGTAAGCAGAGCGGCAGCACGCCGCACTCCAACTTTCATAAACGTGTCCTTATCGGGCGAATCAATCGTGTGAAGGGTGCAGTTACCCAGCGAACGGCCTGGGCTGGACCGCCCGCTGGGCGACTGGGTGAGGAGGCGTCGGGGAGTGCGCACCGCCCTATGCGGCGGGCAGAGACCAATTACGCCCGAGCTGTTGAGGCGTAGCCGATGGTTGACCAGGTCGCGTTGCCGAGCACGTACGTGTCCGGGTCGGACATGACCGCGGTAAGAACGTCCAGATCCTCGGAGGTCGCGCCATGCTCGATCAGGCTGTATCGCAGTTCGGCAGCCACCAGCATCGGAAGGATGCAGCCGGGGGTGCCACCCCGCCACGTTTGGGCATTGACGGTGGTCTTGGCGGATGCCAGGCCGGCGGCGAGCATCGCCTCGGCGGTTGACTCAGCCCAGGTGGAGTCGTTGCCTCGGCTGTCGAACACCTTGCGCAGAGCATTCTGGTAGCGGGTGTAGATCCCGGCGGCGTCCGGCACGGGAGAGGCGAGCACCTTACCCGTCCATGGCCCCCAGTCCTCAACGAGGAGGAACCCACCAGGGGCCAACGCTGAGGCGTACCCGGTTACCACCTCTCGCCGGTTGGGCCAGTGCGCGAGTGCCAGTCGGGCATGGATGCCGTCCCACCGCCCTTGTAATGGGCCGTCGGCGTCGTCACGCCGGCGGACCTCAAGCCCAGGCGCCGGCTGGACGTGCCTGGTGTTGATGTCCGTGGCGACCACCTCGGCGGTTGGCCCGAGTGTGCGGCATAGCCAGCCTGCGATAGAGCCGGTGCCAGCGGCGACTTCCCAGTAGCGTCCGTTGGGCTTTAGTGTTTCGGCCTCGAACAGTTGCCGTGTCGTAGGGTCTAGAACCTCTGAAAGGCAATCCAGCATTTTCGATGCCGTTGAACTCTCATTGTTGAGCGCGTACGGGACCGCTTGTTGTCCTCGCATCCATCCTCCCCATCGATAACGTCCCGGCGTGTCCGGGAACGGGCCACCCGGTCAACGCCGGGTGGAAGCTCCCTGCGGTGCCCCCAACCAGCCAAACGGCGTTTGATCAATCGACCCGATGCCGATTCCGGTAGCGCCAGCAGTACGGCGGGGTAGGCGGCCGTGGCGGGCGAACGTCCTGGTGGCCGCCTCGTACCATGGGCATGGTCCGTACTGTCCGCATCTCTGACAGCGTCCTGCCGCGTCGAGGGGCAGGTGCGCGTCAAGCTCGGCTTGCGCGTCCGATATCGCCAGCACTGGAGCGGAGGCCGCCACGGTCATGTGCCAGCCTCTGCGACACGATGACCGGGTGGCAGATTCAGGCCCGCAGCGGCCCACTCCCACGGATGAGCGTCAGGCACCGGTGACTGCAACCTCCACGACTGCGGGGAACTCACTCCCGGTGCCACCAGTTCCCAGCCAGCGAACCAACTCGCCACCTCGTCGCGGGCACGCCCTATCAACGGGCCGACCCGGCTTCGATACAAGTTCACGGCCTCCCTTGTTTTCTCTTCGTCGTTGTCGGCGTAGGCCGACAACACCAACACCGACCCGTAGGGGGTGGCAGTCCGTAGCTGGTTCAAAATCTGCGCTACCTCATACGAGTCCTTGATGTGATCGAGTACGCCCGTGAGCAGCAGCCCAACCGGACGCTGTAGGTCCAACCCGCGGACGGCGGCCGAGCGCAGCAGGCATCTGGGGTTTCGTACATCAGCGTGTACCGATACTGAGCCGTGAATGAGGCGTGCAGCGACCACGACCGGGTCGTTGTCGATGTAGAGCACGTGTGCATCAGGTGCTGCGTCGGCGGCAATCTCGTGAGCATCGCCCGGAACCGGTAGGCCAGCGCCGATGTCAACCACCTGCCGTATGCCTGCGACCAACATCCATCGAACCGCGCGACCGGCGAAGGCCCGGCGGGCGCACAACCGGTCCGCGAGCGTGGGAGACAGAGCGAGCAGTTGACGCGCCAATTCGCGATCTGAGCGGTAGTTGCGTGCTCCGCCGAGGAGGGCGTTGTGGACGCGCGCAGCGGATGGCAGCGCGTCTGCTCCGACCATTGCAATTCTTCTGCCGGACATCAGTACCCGCTCCTCCCATTCGCTGTGGCCGTAGTGTCTCGGCGTCTCGCCCTGTAGCGAGGCCCCAGGTGATGTCTGCGAACCCGGCACCCCGGCATCCACCGGTGATCAGCTAAGCGTCGCAACGGTGCGGCGGGAAGCCCTGTCGTGATGACAGAGCGCATGTCGCGATGCGTGACACTCCGTGAACTGCGAGAGCGACGGTCAAACCCAGACCTCAGCCGGATTACCTGCGACAACGACGATCCGTAACGAGTTTGAGCGCGCCTGATGCCCCTGCTGAGAGAACTCCCAACTGAGAGTTGCGACAGGACCTCTGTCCTAATGCCAGTGTCAATGTCGTAGGAGCACGCCGATCACCGCGCTGTTGGCTTGCCTGCGAAAGTCAACAAGCTGTCCATAGGGCATGACCGGCGTCACTGTGGTCAGCTATCGTGACGTCGCCATTGCGATGATCCGCAAACCGTAATGGCGATGCATCCTGTCTTTGACGATGACCTAACCAGCAACGGAGAACCGGGAATGATCCAGGAGCACGAGGTTCAGCTCGCAAAAAAGGATCTTGGAAAGTTGCTGTGTGACTACCGGAAGCGGGCGGAACTTACGCAGAGCGATCTATCTTCCGCGCTGGCATGGTCGCGGCAGAGTATCTCCGCTGCTGAACGCGGGGTGTCCCCCTTGGGGCAATCCTTCTGGCCAGCCGTAGATGCCATGCTGGGAGCCCAGGGGGAGTTGCTTTCCGCATTCGAGAGGTGTCAGCGGCTTAGCGAAGAGTTGAAAGTCCAGAAGGAAAGCAAGCGAAGGCGGGTGCAACTCTCCCTCACCATGCCACACCGGTCCGCCCCCGAACCCGGCAGCCGCACCTCGATGTCGTTGGCCACCGCCCCTGCGTTCCTAGATGTGCAGCTCGGCACTACGGCTCGTATCGACAACGATGACGAACAGGGTGACACTGGGGACATGCTACGGCGAAGCGTCCTGGCAGTGATGGCGGCGGCGGCCGGTCACACTGTTGGTCACCTGCCTGACCTGCCGCCTGATGTCGATCATTGGCGCGAGACTGCTTGGGAGTACGGCCACTCCTACTTCACTGAACCACCGGGGCAACTACTCGCCAGCTTGGGCGCTGACCTAGCTGCGCTTCAACGGGTGGTGAACCGACAAGCCGGCACGCGAGACCACCAGCCACTGCTGGCGATCATGGCCCAGTTGACAGGCTTGGCCGCCAAAACGAGCGCGCGTATCGGGCGGTCGCGTGAGGCAACTCACCTGTGGCGCGTCGCCCGCAGCCGCGCGAACGAATCTGCGGACCGTAGAGCGCAACTCTGGGTGCGCGGGCACGAAATCGTGTCGGGGATCTACCAAGGGCGCCCATTGAGCGTCCTTCTTGACTTGGCGAACCAGGCATCGAGTATCGCCGCTAGTAGCAACAACAGCAGCGTCACTGCCGGACAAGCTGAGGTGCAGGGCGGTCGCGCCCAGGTTCTCGCCCTGCTCGGAAGGCCGGAGGAAGCTCGCACAGCGCTCGAAGAACAAGAACGTGTGTTCGAGCGGCTGCCAACACATGTCACCACAGACACAAGTTCGATCTTTGGCTGGCCCGAAGGTTGTATGTGGCATACCAAATCTTTTGTGCACTCCGTGAACGGGAGTCTCCGTCACGCATTCATGGCACAAGACCGTGCCCTAAGTCTGTATTCACCCGAGCAGCGCGTCGCGCGATGCCAGGTCGAGATGCACCGCGCAAAGAGCCTGGTAGTGAAGGGCGATGTCGCTCAAGGTGCGAATCACGCACAATCACAGCTCGGCCAACTCGCTCCGACCGAGCGCAATATGTTGGTCCTGACTGTCGCCGGGTACGTTCTCGACGCCGTGCCGGTCGGCGAACGCAGCAGGCCCGCTGTCGTGCAATTTCATGATCTACTTATCTCGGCACGCCGCGAAGTGGGAGCCTAACTAGGCGGCCGGATGGAGCCTCGGTCGCATCCGGAAGTGACCCGCGGCTCCACAAGCTTCGGCCGCTGCCCGGCTGTCCAGCCAATGCAAGGAAATAGGAAATCATCCCCACGGATATTTAAGTCGAGTCCGGCCTGGAAGGCGGTAGGACCTCAGACGGTCGCAGCGAGGGAAATGTTCAACCGGGAATCTGCGCCATGATTCCTGTCATGACAGAGATTCGTGCCAGGGTGGCTGTCATCGCCCGACTTTGATTGGCTAAAGCGCCCGCAGGTCGTGAGAGCGGGCTAGTTCCAATCGTAAGGACGAATTGATCTTGCGTGACCTCGTATTCACCCTAGCGGGAGTCCTGCTGCTTGGCCCTGGCGTGCTTTGGCTCATTATTTCTACGGGGGCAGAAGCGTCCGCCGCAGCGTCCTTCCGATACGGAATGGCGCGGACCGTAGCCGTTCTTCTGCTTCCGTTTCTGGTTGTGTTTGTGGCTGCCGCTATCACTGCTGCTGTCGTACACGGGTAGGTAAGCCGCAGTCGTGCTGCGGGACGTGTCGAGCCGGTAGGTCGCGCAGGGGCTCGCTGTTTAACTGCTTCGAATCAAAGTCTAACGCAAACCATGGTTTCGATATCGATCGGAGAAAGAGTGTCGCGGGCGATAGCCGCTGTTGACAGCCTTGACAGAGGGCGGACAGGAATTAGCGTAGCGCTCGACAGAGTCAATGCCGCAGGCGCGCTAATCGAGATGACAGCAACAAGCGCAGCAGCCTCCGGCTTTTTCATGGTAGCCAGGGCTGTGCAGCAGGTAGCGGAGGCAGTTCGGGGGATTCACAGCCTTCTGGAAGCCGCGCGAGGCTCAGCAAATGAAGCCTACGTAGCTGCATCCGAGGTATCCGACGAGGCGACTCCCGAGCTGGTTATCTCCGCGTTGACCCGGGCGATGCACCACCACGAAGCCGCCCACCGCGCCACTATGGCAGCCGTCGGAGCCGTTGTCGACGCCGCCGGTCTAGCCCAGCGGGTGTTGCAAGGAGCCGATCCCGGAGCGCTCATTCAAACCCTCGGAAGCATCAATGAGGTACTGCTACAGCTTGCGCAGTTAACAGCACGGCAAGAGTTGACCGAGAGCATTTCCCGGGCGCAGAAAATAGCGCACCACTGACCTTCGGCAACGAAGATGTACCTGCGTCGGAACGAACCCTCTGAAGTGTCGAACAGCTTGAACGCGCATGCTTCTCACCACGGATTGATTAAATGACCTCCACTGTCACCCGGCAGGATGAGCGGATTGCCTACTGCACCGCTGAGGCTGCCCATTTGCTCCCACCGCGTACGCTGCCCAGCCTGTTGTGCCCCGGGATTCGGATAGCCGAGGTATCCAGTAATTACCTGCCCGACCTGCCTACCGGCGAGGTCTCAATGGACAATTCGCTCCCCATGGTCCACGTCGTATCCCGGAGCACCGAAGCCCTCGCCGAAGGTGTCAATCCGTTCGACATTGAAATCTCTCCAAATGGAGCACTCAACATGTTGTCAGTCGACCCTGATGGTCTTGCCGACGCCGTCCGGGCCTTTGCCAGCATGTTGGCCCCCGAAGGGCGGCTTCTTGCACAAGTCATGCGTATTGACCTCGGGCATCCATGTGACAGTGCCCCTTTCTACGCGCCAGAGAGGAAGGACGATCGCTGGGTTGAGGACCGCCGATTCCTGGTAGGCGATTTCGAGCTAGTAAGGCGCCAGCGCCAACGACGTGTACGTGGACGGATCCAGGTCGACTTCACCGTGCATCATGGCCGCGATGTAGTTCTGGAGCACAACATCAAGCTGCGAATTCTCACCATGAGAGAGATCAGACTGGCTGCCGAGGCCGCTGGGTTAGTTGTCGACCATGTAATCCTTGGTTGGATCCGTGCTTACCGAGCTGGCGTTTCGACGGAAAGGTAAGTAATCCGGAAAAGGTCGGGCATGGCTTGCAGGAAGATTGCTGAAGTCCGGTTCTGTCGTCACGCCGGCCCCACTGCTACCGCAACGGCAGCTGCAAGGCTAAAGACAAGGACCTATGGGGGTCTGCGATGTGTCGGAATTTATCTGTTTCGACCAAACGCTTCCTCTGTATGTAGCGATCGGAAACCTTACCTCCGCATCGACCTATGTGGAGAGATGTTTATGAAAGATGCATGTGTCCCTCGCTTCTTTGCTGTTACGAATCACTGAGAGGCCAGCATGATTCATAGTGTCTATGATCTGCCCAACTGTGACCGAGCCGACGCAAGCGGTGGCGAGGTCTTGGACACCTTGCTTAACGTCGCCGGAATCTTGGGCTTAACCCCTCGCACACATCTCATCGAGACGCTCGATCCCCAAGGGGTGGCCTGTGTCGTGATCCTCGACAGGGGCTACATGGTCGCCACGACTCAGCCGGGCCAGAACTTTGCAAGAGTGGACATTCTGACGCCTCCCGCTGACATCCCGACAGACGAGGCCATCCACCCGATTCTCAGGGCGCTCGGCGCAACTGCTGCCCGCGCACGGTGTATCCCACGGATGCTGCCCGGGAAGCTTGCACGCTGATCGCCACTGGTCGGCGGCTGGGTGGAGCCAGGACCAGTGAAGTGAGACGAAGGAGAAGAATGGGATGGAATTCTTAGTTGCTAGTGTCGGCCTTGTATTGCTTTACGCGGCTTCGAGGAGAGCTGGTTCGACGAGCCTGTCCTGGATCTTGTTTCGGCGGCGCTTAGGACGGCTGATCATCACCCTGATAATCGTTGTCGTGATCGTGGCGGTCGTCGGACGGCTGACATCCGGGCTGTAAGCGCATCGAGACGCTACCCGGCGCACTCAGGAAGTGGAATGGCCGCTCCCGGCCCTCCGCTAGGCATTGGCCTGCTGGTCTCGTGTGAACGCGTTTGCGTGACCGTTCCACTGCACCCACCCAATGTGCTGCAGCTACCAATCGATGGGCCGCCGCTGAAAAAAGAGTCCTCCGGTTGGGCCGTCTGCTGGCAGTGTGGCAAGCCATACGAAGGTGTCGGCGGCTTCATCCGGCGTAGAATTCGCCTTTCCGTACGCCAAACGGGTGTCAACTTTCCCTGGCGAAGCGGCGTTTACCAGGATGCCCTCGTCCTTGAGTTCAGACGCAAGAATGCAGGTCAAGGCGTTCACTCCTGCCTTGGATACCCGGTAGGAGACGCTGCCAGTTCCCATCTCGCCAAAGGTGCCCATGTGGCTGGATACATTGACGATTCTGCCGTACCTGTTCTTTCTCATCTCGGGGATAGCTGCGGTGCAGCACCGCCAGGTGCCCATGACGTTGGTGTCCAGGGTGGCTCGCACCTTTTCCATGTCGGCGCTGGCCGCCGCCTGGCCACGATCGATGGCGATTCCGGCGTTGTTCACGAGGATGTCCAACCGGCCATACTGATAGCCCACGTCAGCCATGGCACGGGCGACGCTAGCTGGATCGGCGATGTCGAGCTGATGGCCGGATACCGACAGTCCTTCCGCGACCAGTTCGTCAGCGGCTCGCGCGGCGGTTTCCTCAGTACGAGCCGTGACGACCACATGGGCACCGGCTCGAGCTATGCCCCGGGCGATGGACTTACCGAGTCCGCGGTTGGAGCCGGTAACGACAGCGACACGCTTGGCCACACTCATGCGAGCAGAATACGCACGCGCTCGTCCAGCGCCTGCACGGCGGGGTGTCGATGCACCATCAGGCGACCATGAATGTCGAGTAGGCGGCGGTGATTGCGCACCGATTTGGTGGCAGCGACGTCAGGGGCGGCCTCGGCCACGAGGGCGCATGCATGGTCGATATCTCCGAAACCCAGAACGGAGCCGGCGCGCCAGATCAGATAGGTTACGCGGTCTCGGCTGCGCTCGGCGGGCTGGAGAGCGAGTGTTTGTTGAAGCCAATGGTCGCTTGTCCGGTAACGCCGTAGGAGGAGATAGCATGCGGCTACCTGGGCGCAGTACTCCGCGTGATCGAAGTAGTTGGCCCACGCGGGACTGGGTTCCTCGTCAGCGCGTGACATCTCCCTGTCGGCTTCTGCGAGCTGTCGCTCACAGGCAACCGACTCACCGAGTACTGCGTGGGTACGGGCCAGGCGTGTAATGATCATCGCTCGTACCCGTGCCGGTGCATTCTCCGCTCCGGCCCGCGCGGTCTCGGCGAGGCGAAGTGCCTCGGTGGGCCGCTCTGTGTCGACTCGTTGCAGGCTCATGCACTTCAGGATGTTGGCACCGGCTGCGTGGTCGGATGCGGAGTGGGCAGCGTGGAGGGCGGCGACCCAGTAGCGCTCGGCTGCAGCGTGGAAGCCGGCGTCGAAGCTTGCCCAGCCGGCGATCCGGCCCAGTTCGGCGGCGATGGTCAACAGGCGATTGCCAGCCGTCTCTGAGTAGCTACCCTGGTGTAGCAGATCTGTAACCAGGCGAAGCTCAGCGTCAACCAGCGCACGCACGCTCCCGCCGCCGAGGCTGGCGTCCATGCCGCGTAGCGCCGGTAGCCGCTGTTCAAAGCAGTCGAGAAGATCCGTATCGACGATACCTCCCTGAAGCGCCGTATTGATCTTGGGCGGCTCAGCCACAAGCCACTGCTCGGCTATTGCAGCAGCTAGGCCAGCCTGCATGACCAGAAATCCTCGGCGGTCTAGCATCGCTGGTCCAGCAGCGTCGTCAAGCAGGGCCACTGCTCCATCGACGGTCCACGGCGTTGAGGTGCTACTCGCCGGGCCGGTCGGGAGCCAGTGCGGCCATCCGAGCGCCTTGACTGTCTGCTGATCGATGCCAAGCTCGTCGGCCAGTGCGAGCTGCGTATCTTCATCCGGCACTACGCCCCATCGCTCCCAGCGCCACGCCTTCTCCCGCCTGGCGGCGGTGTTTAGGCGGCGCGCGATGACGTTGACAAGGTCCTGTTGTGTCCAGTTTCGCTGTTGTCGAACGTAGCTCAGCGGATGTACCAAGAGTTGGCTTCGTGGCGATTGCCCCTGCCTCATCCTGCCTCCCCGGTCATCGATGTAACCCTAATCCGGATTGGCGAACAAGATGAGGCCCCAACCGCGGAAACTACTCGCTTCTGGTCGGGAGACAACAGCAAGACAACAAGCTGGGCGTCGATTTTGATCTGGTCCTTCGGCTTTCCTGAACGGGCAATCCGCTCCGGCGCTCGAGTTGGCTGCTTGCGTCGCCGTCTACGGCATGGCGAACCGAGGACGGCAGAGAGGTGTCTCGATGGTTATCGCACTGTTGCCCATCGCCGGTCGAGCCTGAACCTCAGCGAGTCATCTCCGGGCTAACGCGGCTTGCCTCGGATGTGAACCCACGTCGGGACTCTGCAGCGCTGATGCGCTCGGACCTCACAAGGAGTTGGCACATGACGGTGATCGAAACACGAGCGCCTGCGACCGTTCGGACGGTGGGCGCAGATGTCACGGCAGCGATTGCCGCCGCTGAGCAGATGCTGGTCGCGCTCGGAGTTGATACCCAGGTAGAGCATCTCCGGCGGACAGCGGAACGGATGGTGCTGTCGTACGGCGAGGTGCTGACGCCTGCGCCGTTCGAGGCGACGGGCTTCGTCAACGACGCGGATCATCAGGGCTTCGTCATCGTGCGGGATGTGGCGTTCGCCGCAATCTGTGCCCATCATCTGCTGCCGTTCGTCGGCTCGGCGACGGTCGGATATCTCCCGGGTGCACGACTGTTGGGGCTGTCGAAGCTGGCGCGACTGGTCGAGTACGCGACGCGCGGGTTGCAGGTCCAGGAGAACGTGACTCAACAGATCGCCGACGGGCTCCAACAGGTTGTCCCGGACCAATGTGGCATTGGGGTGATCGTTGAGGCTGAACACCTGTGCATCACGCTGCGGGGTGCGAAGGCGCGGGGCACCTCGACGGTGACCTCGACGTGGCGGGGGGCGCTGGAACATGACGCCACGCTGCGGTCGGAGTTCTTTAGCCTGGCCGGGCGGAGGTTCCGGGCGTGAACGCTATCGCACTGCCGCTGGTCACTCCGGTGCCTGCGCACGTCGTCGTCGTTGTCTCCGGTGGCATGGATAGCACCGTGTTGGCGTATGCCTTGCACCGGGCAGGGTCGGCGGTGACGCTGCTCTCGTGCGACTACGGGCAGCGGCACCGCCGCGAGCTGGGCTACGCGGCACGGGTCGCCGAAGCCCTACACGCGCCACACGTGGTGGTCGACCTGACCGGCATCATCGGTGTGCTGTCGGGCTCGGCCCTCACAGACGTGCAGGTCGATGTGCCGGATGGGCACTACACCGATGCCTCGATGCGTGCCACGGTTGTGCCGAATCGCAACGCGATCATGCTCGATGTGGCCGTGGCGCACGCCGTCTCTGCAGGTGCGGACGCTGTGGCGTTCGGTGCCCACGCCGGTGATCATCCGATTTATCCGGACTGCCGTCCGGCGTTTCTTGCCGCGTACGAGTCGACTGCCCGGTTGGCGAACGAGGGTTTCCTGCCCACAGGCTTCCGGGTCGTTGCGCCGTTCATCGATTGGTCAAAGGCCGACATCGCTCGGCTCGGCGACGTCATCGGTGTGCCGTTCGCCGATACATGGTCCTGCTACAAGGGCGGGCAACGGCACTGCGGAACATGTGGCACCTGCGCCGAGCGGCGCGAGGCGTTTGAGGTTGCCGGCGTGATGGATCCGACTGCGTACGGCACGATACCCGGGGTGATCTAGGTGTACCGCATCGGCAAACAGTTCCGGTTCGAGGCCGCGCACTCGCTGCCGAACCTGCCCGAAGGCCACCAATGCGCCCGCGTTCACGGCCACAGCTACACCGTCGAGGTGCACCTCGTCTCCGACGAGCTGACCCAATCGGGGTTCGTCGTGGACTTCGCCGAACTCGGGCCGTTCAGTACGCATATTCGCGACAACTTCGACCACCACGACCTCAACACCGTCCTGGACGCGCCACCAACGAGCGAACACCTCGCCGCCTACTTCTACCGGTGGTGCTGCGACCATCTGCGACTACCGGATCAGGTACGGGTGGAGAGGGTCCGCATATCCGAAACGGCGTCTACTTTCGCCGAGTACGCACCGAGCTCGCCATGACCGCGCCATCCACGCCCGCCGTGCCGCCGGTTCCGGTCGATTCGCCAGCGCTGCCGTTGCTCGTCGCGGAGACATTTGGCCCGACATTCCAAGGTGAAGGACCGAGCACCGGTCATCAGGCGCTGTTCCTGCGTTTGTCGCGGTGCAACCTATCCTGCCCACGCTGCGACACCCCATACACATGGGATACCTCCCGGTTTGATTTGCGCGGGCATACAACCCGGCGCAGCGCTGAGGAGGTCGTCAGGTGGGTATTGACGCAGCCGACGCGGCTGCTGGTCATCACCGGCGGTGAGCCGCTGTTACAGCAGGATCGACTGTTGCCTGTAGTAAAGGCGGTCACCGAGGCGGGGCGACGGGTAGAGATCGAGACCAACGGCACGGTAGCTCCCCTACCGGATCTGGTCGCATCGATGGCCGCGTTCAACGTGTCTCCGAAGCTGCTGGGCTTCGCAGGGCCGAGGGACGGTCTGCGACGCATCAACCCGATCGCCCTGTCGGCGCTGACGGCCTCGGGGCGGGCCGTGTTCAAGTTCGTCGCCACCAGCACAGCGGAGCTGGAGGAGATTGCTCGGCTGCAAGATCGGTTTGGGCTGGATCCAGTGTGGGTGATGCCCGAAGGCACCAGCAGCGATGAGGTCCTGACTGGGATGCGGAACCTCGCGGACGCGATCCGCGCCAGAGGCTGGCACCTGAGCAGCCGCCTGCACGTGTTGTTGTGGGAGGACACCCGTGGCCGCTGAATCACCGGGTTCACGCCGATCGAGTGAGCTTGGACGGGGCCGTCGTTCCCGCCGTGACGAGCCGCGCGTGTGGGGAAGCGGCCCTGCGATCGTTAGTGACGGGATCGTTCCTGCCGTCCAAGCGAACCCCACGATAGCCCAACCAGCCGCGCCTGCGCAGCCCCCAACGCACTCACTCATGCCCTTCCTGTTGGACCTGCCGCATCTGGTGGCGGCGGCACGGCTGTGTATGCGCCGTGCCGCCGCACCGGGTGCTGACGGCCTTACCTGGGCCGGCTACCGCAGCGGGCTACGAGCGCGTCTCGGTGAGCTGTCCGACCGGTTACGGACGGGGACCTGGGAGCCAGGCCCATTGCGGCAGGTGGAGATCACTTCCTACACGGGCAAGGTTTTCCCGGCGGTGATCCCGACGGTGGAGGACCGCATCGTGCACCGAGCGATGCGCCGCGCACTGGAGCCGATCCTCGAGCACTACGTCTTGGCGGACTGGGTGTCCGCGTACCGGCCACGCCGCAACCGGATCACCGCCCTTCGACAAGCCGAGCCGCACCAGGCGGCGGGACGGCGGTGGGTAGCCGATGTCGACGTGGCAGGTGCCTCGGTGGGCGGCAGCACCGAACAGTTCGTGGACTGGCTCGCCGTCCACGTGGCCGACGGCTCGTTCCTGCACCTGTTTCGCCGCGCCGTCGAGGCGTTGCCGACGCCACTTGTTCCGGGCAGCGGCCTATGGCCGGTGCTGTTCCACCTGCGCCTGTCCCAGGTCGATGCGCTGCTCACCGACTGGCCAGTCGTGCGGTTCGCCGACAACTACCTGATCTTCACAGCGGACGAGCCAAGCGCGGTCGCCGCGTTCGACGCCCTCACCGCCGCCCTCGCCACGCTGCAGATGCAGCCGCACCCGCGCAAGAGCCGCGTCCGGCCGCCACACGAGGCGAACACCGAAGACCTGTTCCTCATCGACGGATGAAAGGAACCCACCGATGACCATCACGCACAGCGGACCGCTCGCAGTCGTCGGCACCGTGCGCTGGGTGCATATCCCTGCCGGTACCTGCCTCTACGGCGACGCCCGTAACCCCCGTTCCGTGCCGGCTCTCCTCGTCGCGGAGACGCCGCTCACTATCGCGCAGTGCGACGTCGGCGACACCGACCTACCGGTCACCGATATCAGCTACGACGACGCCGTCCGGCTCGCCACCGAAGCAGGTGGGCGCCTGCCAACGTCGGTGGAGTGGGAATGGATCGCCGCCGGATCGAGTCGCCGGCTATACCCGTGGGGCGACGAACCGTGGACCCCTGACCGTGCCCTGCTCACGGGTGCCGGACAGTCACCACGTGCCCCGCAGCCGGTCGGACGGTACCCAGCGGGTGCCACGCCACAGGGTGTGCTGGGTCTGGCGGGCAACGTCTGGGAATGGACCAGTAGCACCGCCATGGGCCAGGGGAAGATTATCCGGGGTGGTTCGTACGCCTCCCCGCCGCTGTATGCGTACACCACCTTCCTCAACGCGGCGCCCATCGAACGCCGTAGTCCTGGCATCTCCGTGAGGCCGGTGCGCATCCCATGAACCTCCGACGCCCGCAACTGGTCCATCCCGTCAACCACGTCACCCACACCATTGACAGGGCCCACACCCACCCGGCAGAGCTAGTCATCGTCGGCTGTTCGGCGGAAAAGACGTCCACGTCCACGCCGTTGCCTGCCCTCGACCTCTACGACGGTGGCTGTGTGCCACACCTTCGCGCCCGGGTCGGTCACCTGCCGCATCAGCGCAGCCGGGTCCGGTTCCTGTCCGCCGAGCACGGCCTCGTCACCGCCGACACCCGCCTGCACACCTACGACCGCCCCCTCAACCGAGTCCGCGCCGTCGAGCTGCGTCCCCGCGTCCGGGCACAGTTGCAACCCGACCTACACGGCGATCACGTCCCCAGCGGCATCCTCGTTGTCGCTGAACCGCTCTATCTGGTGCTGCTAGCCGACCTCCTCACCGATCCGCGACGGCCGCGTATCCACTGGATCGCCGACCACGCGGGCGGCTGGCCAGAGGCCGCCGCGATCCTCGACGCGTGGGGGTGGTGAGCGTGCCCGCAACCCTCAACGAGGCGCTCGCCGCCACTGCCAACGATCACCGCCACATCACCACGGCCTTCACCGAGCGCACCGGCCTGGGCTGGCATGCCCTAACACCACCGCAGCTCGGCGGCGGAGCCCGGCTCAGCGTGGTCATCCCCGCCTACGACACCGCCTACAGTCTGCCGCCGGTTCTTGACGCGCTCGCCGAGCAGCGCACTGCGGCGTCCGTCGAGGTGATCGCGGTCGACGACGCGTCCACCGACGCCACCACCGAGTTGCTCGCCGCGCATCCGCGCGTCGACCGGGCAGTCCGCCTCCACGCCCGCGCGGGGGCAGGAGCGGCCCGAAACGTCGGCGTCCACCTTGCCTCCGGTGACACGATCGTGTTCCTTGACGCCGACATGGTCCTAAGGGACCACGTCCTGGCCGACATCGCCGCCCGCGCCCGGCACGACACCGTCCTCGTCGGCTTTCGGCACAACATTTTGTACCTGCGCGACAGCAACGGCTACCCGGTCGTGCCGCCCGGCGAGCCTGACCTCGACGCAGATCACCGGGTGCGCTGGACCCCACCAGCAGGTGTCCCGATGTTCTACACCGGCCAGGTTTACCCGAAGGCGTTCATCGGGAGCCCTCTGCGGGACACCCGAGAGTTTCTCGACCTTGGCCACGGCCGCACGTACTACGACTGGGACTTGCCCCGGATGGTCGTCACCGCCCTTGTTGCCGTACCTCGCCGCGCCGTGCTGGACGTCGGCGGCTTCCACGCCGGCTTCGACGCGACGGGCTGGGGCACCGAGGACACCCACCTCGGTGCCGCTCTCATCAGCCACGGCTGCACCGTCATCCCGCTGCGGCAAGCTCGAGGCTGGCACATCGATCCACCCGATCCCGCCGTCGCGTGGAAGACAAAGCTCGCCGGGGCCGCACACCGAATCGCCCTGCACCGGCAGCTCTGCGAGCAGCCCACACCCACCGGCCGCGCTGCGGATCTCGCCGAGCGCGCCGAAGCTCTCCTGCTGAAGGCGGTGGCTCTGCGATGATGCGAACCTTCGCAGCCCATGGGGACCTTGTCCATGACCCCGCATCCGGGATGACTCACCGCGCCCCCACCCCCGTCGGCAGAGGCCGAGTCACCCTCGCGGAGGCCACAGTGACCGGCTGGCCCGTCGTCATACCTGGCGACCTTGGCCGCGCCACCCCGGACAGCTTGTGTTGGTCGCCGATCGTGCGGTGCAACCTGCGCTGCCCGCAGTGCCTCGATGACACCACTGTGTATGAGGCCGGCACCACTGAACGGCACCGCATCGCCCGCGTCCTTGCCGATGCCGACGTACTCGGGGTTGACATCTCCGGCGGTGAGCCGTTGTTGCTGCGAGACCTGCCCAAGCTGCTGGACATCGTCCGGTCCGGGGGCCGCAGCGCCGTGTCTGTTACCACCAATGGCTGGCACCTGGCCCGCCGCGCCGCCGAGCTGGCCGAGTACGCCGACGCCATCCGGATTAGCCTCGACGGCCCCGACGCGGACCATCACGACGCTATCCGAGGACCGCTTAGCTTCGGCAGAGCTATCGAGGGCATCCAGGCCGCTGTCGCGCTGCGCATCCCCGTACAGATCCAGACCGTGCTCATGCGCCGCACCGCAGACTGCCTGCAAGAGATGGTTGACCTGGCCGAGAGGCTCGGTGCCTCTGGGTTCACTGCACTGCAGATGCTACCCATCGGTACCGCCACCACCCTGCCCGACGAGATGCTCAGCGACGACGACGCGATACGGCTATTCACCGCGCTGAACGTTCCCAAACGGCTCCACATGCGGCTGCGCACCCGCGACGACGCCGGCAACTTCACCGTCATTCGCGCCGACGGCCGCGTCTGGCGCAACGACAGCACCGCCCTGAACATCAGCGGCCTGCACCCCCTGCGCAGCGCCGCCGACCTCGCCACCCGGGAGGGCACCGCATGAACACCTCAGCAGTGCACCAGCCACCAGCCAGGCCACGCCAGTTCCGCCGCCAACGCATCCTCCGCATCCAGCCCAACACCTACGACCGAGCGATCGAAGTACTGGCCGACACCGTCCAGCAGCGACACTCGCAGATCACCGCCACCATCGGTATCGCCAACGGCGGCCTCGCCCCAGCACGAGGCATCAGCGAACTCCTGCACATCCCGACCTACCAGGTCAATGCCAAGCACAACCCCACCGACGCTACCTACACCAAAGCGAGCGGCATCGTCACCTACGACCTCGGCCCCCTCACCACCCAATTGCCCGCGCACCACCTCACCGGCACCGTTCTAGTCGTTGACGACATCTGCGGCACGGGTGCCACCTTCACCACCCTGCTACCCGAACTCAGTGCATACCTCGGCGCAGATGTAGCTCTGCGCACCGTGGCCCTGTGCCGCAACGCCGGAAGCACCTTCGACCCGGATCTGTGGATCTGGACCGTCGACGACTGGGTTTTGTTCCCCTGGGAACGGCCACCCGCCGTCGACGCGATGATCGAAGACCTGCCGACCCCGAGCCAGGTCGAGACCACATGACCATCGCATTCGTCCTTGCCTCCTGGCGACCCGATGTCCCGGCCGGCATGGAACGCGCCGTCATCGCGCACGCCGTCAGCCTCCAGCAGATTCAAGCTGAAGCCGTTATCGTGACCGCCGACCCGGCCGCTCCATTGACTTACCGCAACGTGCCCATCGAGCGACTACGCAGCCTCGACGTGCAGTTTCCCTGCGACGACGCTACCCTCCGCGCCGCGATCGACGCATCGGCCGCACCGGTCGGCGAGGAGCTTGGGAGGCTATTCCGGCAGCGTCACGTGCGCGCCGTCGTCTACGTTGACGCGCTGTGGGGACTCGGCCGGATCATGCAGGCCCACCCCGGCATCCGCAACGTCCTCGCCGCACACGTCATCGGCCACGACGCAGACCTGCAAGCGGCACTCACCCGAAACCCTGACGCCATCATCGCGCCCTCGGCCACCGTGCTGAGCGAGGCGGCAGCCCGGGGCTACGACAGCAGCAGCTGGAGCGTGGTGCCGAACACCCTGCTCACCGTGCCCGAACCTCAATCCCACAGCGGCCGCGACCAGCTCTGGGCCACAGGCCCCGTCCGTGTTCTCGCCCGCCTGGGACCGGAGAAAGGCGTCGCTGAACTAATCGACCCAATCCCCACGCTCGGCAGGCCCATCGAGATCGCGCTCGCCGACGCGCCCTTCGAGCTGGCCACCGGCAGCCAGCAACAGGTACGCCGCAGGTGCCAAGCCCTAGCCGCCGAGACACCCGGCGTGACCCTCCTGCCCGGCCTCCCCTGGCACGAGGTCCCGACCTGGCTTGCCAGCGCAAGCGTCGTGATCGTGCCCTCGCACGCGGAAACGTTCGGCCTCGTCGCACTGGAAGCCATGGCCGCAAGCACCCCGGTGGTCGCCTACGACGTCGGGAACCTACCCCACCTGATCCGCAACGGCGGCGTCATCGTGCCGTACCGGTCCCGCGCACACAGCCTGTGGCGCGCCGCCCAGCATTTGCTGGCGGACCCGGTAAGCTACGCCGCAGCATCACGGGCCGCGTACTACCGCTCGCGGGACTATTGGCCCGCCCTTGTCGCTAACCAACTCTTGAAGGTGGTGAGCTGATGGGCGGCTCCGTCCTGCCATCCGCACCCGAACCCTGCCCGCTCCTGCTCGTTGACGGACACAACCTGCTTTGGGGCGCTACCTTCGGCTTCCCCGCCGAAATCCGCTCACGCGACAAAACTCGCCTGCTCACTGGCGTATTCGCGTTCTTCGCCCTGCTCCGCGTCGCCATCCGCGAAGACCTCACCGAACAACCCGAGGTCATCGTCGTGTTCGACGGCCAGTACGGCGGTAGCGACCGCAAAGAACTCGACCCAACCTACAAGGCCCAACGGCCCACCGATCAGGCATCCTTGGCCCCGATCCAATTCCTCCCAGACGTAAAGCGCGGCCTCGACCAGCACGGCATCGTCTGGACCGAACTCGACCACGCCGAAGCCGACGACGTCATCGCCACTCTCGTCCACACCACCCCGCCACCTCGCCAGATCGTGATCATGTCCCGTGACCGCGACTACTACCAACTCGTCACCGACCGAGTCCACGTCCTGAACACCAAGATGCACCCCGGCAAGCGCTACATCGGCCCAGCCGACGTCTTCGCCCGCCACCAGGTCACACCCGCGCAGTGGGCCGACTTCCGCGCACTCACCGGCGACCCCGCCGACAACATCCCGGGCATACACGGCATCGGCGCCAAGACCGCCGCCACCCTCCTCGCCGACGGCATCAACCTTGACAACCTGCCAACCTCTGGCCGCCTGGACACCGGACGGGGCCGCACGATTCGCGAACAGCTCGACCTTGCCCGCAAATGGCGCGACATGATCCGCCTCAACCACGACCTGGACGTCCCCGTCTCCCCGACCGGTAAGCCGAGTCAACTCCTGCCCCCACCGGCGGACGTCGTCGAGGAACTCAACCTATGGTGACGCCCGCCTCCGTCCTGCTCACCGTCATGGCGCACCCAGACGACGCCGAACTCTGGGCAGGCGGCACCATCGCCCGCCACGTCCACAACGGAGGCACGGCCATCATCGCCGTACCCCACCACGATGCAATCCGCGACGCCGAGGCCAAATCCGGCGCACGCCTCCTCGAAGCTGACCTATGCCTGATGGAGCAACTTTCCGTCTCCACCGTCGCCACCATGCTCAGACAAGTCCGCCCCGATGTGCTGATCACCCACCCGACGAGCGACATCCATCCCGACCACCGTCGATGCGCCGAAGTGGTCCTCAGCGCCCTACCCGACGTCGTCATCACCACCGGCCACCCGAAACGGGCCTACCACAGCGACGGCTACAACAACCTCGACCAGCATGGCCGCCCACTCGACCTGCCAATCATCATTGACGTCACCTCCCACTGGTCCACTAAGCTTGATGCCCTTCGATTACACGGATCCCAGCCGATCAACGATCACTTCGAACCGATGGCCGAAGCGCTCGGAAACCTACACGGCCGCCGGATCAACTCCGCCCGCGCGGAGGCGTTCCGCGCGGTGCCGATCCTCGGCTGCCTACCAGCGGCAGCCGGCCTTTGACTACCGGCGGCAGAGTTTCGAACGGCTAACACCCCGCACGACCGGAGACTGCCGCCGTTGACGTTATGCGATGTGCGCCATCGACATCCTCGGCACCCCGAGCCGGTCTGAGGGGCGCTGAGCAACCGATGGGCCGAGGCCGCCGACCGCGCTCACAACGGTATCGGCGATCACATGATGGAGGGACGGCAGGCGATCATCATCGCCTCGTGCGTCCAGGGTAACCCCGACCAAGGCCGTGCGGAACTGGCGGCCAGCACCCTCACTGAGCTGTGGGAGCACGAGGTCGCCGCCTGCCTCGATCTGATCTGCTCAGGACCAGCCAGCCCTCGCGCCGGCCGCTATCTAGCTACCGCCGTCGAGCGGCTCGCCCGCCCTGTAGCCGCCGCCAACTACGCGTCGTATCGCGCACGCCTCGGGCTCACCATCGCCATCCTTGCCGGCGCCATCGATTCGGGAGTGGCGACGCAGGTCCTGCACCAGACGGCGCAACGGGCAATTGAGACCGCTGACGGCTACGCCGCCCGCGATGCCCTCGGGTTCCGCGAGCCCCTGGCCGGCATCACTCAAGACCAGTACGCCCGCCTACGTCGTATTGCGACCGATGCGGGCCTCGGGGTTGGGGAGCTGCCAGCGGCGGTGACAAGCAAGATCACGACCACTGTGGCGACGGCCGTGGAGGCAATGAACACGGCGCTGTGCGCACGAGTTTGAAACGGCTTCCGGTCACAGGATTGATCAATTATCGCGCCACGAGAATGCCCCGGCGGTCGAGACCAGCCGGGGCATTCTCGTAAACTCACGCGAGCGCGAAGGTGGCTTCTACAACCAGGTGCCGACCACGCTGCGTTGTTGCGGTTCTGTAGGTTGTGGAATCTTGTCATCGCTACGCATTGGTTGAGTACGAGGGGCGGCGGACCCGTCTGCCCGTCGAGGACCGGGGCGGGGATCGTCAGTGGGGTCGATAACGGTCGGTGCCGTGCGCACCTTGACGGACTGCGTGCAGCCAAACCGTCACGACGGCCGGATCCGCAACGGCGGGATTGCCCGGATCAGCTCTACCGTCTGGAGGCTGACCGTCACGACCCGCGCCAGCAGATCGAGGATGTAACGAGGGTCGCCCACCTCGCGGGACCAGTCGTTGGGGTCGTTGGTTATGCCGGATGCCTTGTCGGCCTTGACCTGGTAGCGGTCGAGGATCCACTCGATCGGTGACCGGGCGCCGAGTTGGTACTCATAGGCGTCCGCCGGGATGCCGGACACGCTGATGTGCCGGTTGTAGATAACCGTCGACCTGTCGGGGACGAGCTTGCCGTCGACTCGCCGCTTAGCGAAGGACAACTTCTCTACCCGGTAGAAGTCGTACGGGTCGGCACCGGACGGTGGGCCGGCGTCCAGGCCGTCGAGCGGATACGGCTCCTCCTGCTCGTAGCCGAGGTGCAGCCTCATCAGCTCCATGCCGGTAAAGATGTAGGGGTGGGGGTCGGTTACTAGCGGGATGCGCGGCAGCGACTTTTTCAAGTCCGCTGCGTAGGTGGTGCGGTAGTCCGGTGAGTGCAGCAACCCGTAGACGTAGTGGAAGATGTCATCCTTGCCGATCTCGTCCCCGTAGGCGGCCCGGAACCGTCGCAGCGCCCCATCGGTGATGTTGTCCACCCGCCGATACCCGTCCACCACCTCGCGTACGTCCGCGCCGAGCGCGGCAAAGTCGAAGCCGTCGCCGGTCTCAACCTGCTCGAATCGCCAGCGCGGGAAGAACTGCCCTGTGTCGAGCAGGTGCAGGTCCGGCAGGCGGTTAGCAGCGATCGTGCAGAAGTCATAGTGTGAGGATGGGCCGGTCAGGGTGAATCCCGTGTTGCCGGTGGTCGCGGTAGGGAAGAGTCGTGGGAGCTGATAGCGCATTGCGTTGACGTCTTGGTCGAAATAGACGAACTGTCGGGTGAATGGACGGTACTGCCCGTGCCTGACAGCGACGTCCGGTTGCAAGGCGATCCGTCGTCTCCGCGCCAGATACTGGTCGAGGTTGCGATTCCAACTGACCCGCATGGGGTTGCGATCAACCTGATGGTCGGGATCGCATTCGACCGCTTCGACCTGGCTGTTGAAGTGGTTTGCTAGCCGGCTGATCTTCTCGGAGAGCTGTGTTCGGCTGAAGTCATATGCCCAAACGTCGCGACCGGTGGCCAAGCCGAGTGAAAAGGTGCTGAAGATCGCGGCGCCGCCGTCCTTGTCGCCGACAGCGATAAATTGGTGGAAGTCGTCGCGACGTTGGTTGAGCCAGTCACCGTGACCGTTGGGATTCACCGGCACGGATCGGAGTCCTGTGATCGAGCGTGCTGCGACGAGTTCGTCCACCTTTTGGCGTGCGGTGGTGTGATCGCTGACCTCCGCGTATCGGATGACGCAAGGTTCGCTTTGGTGCGGGTTCTTGACGAGGATGACGATGGCGATGGTGGCGATGGAGCCGCCGGTCCCCTTGTTGTACGCCTCGAAGATCGGCCTGCCCTCGGCGCCACCTTCGCGACGGTTACCGCGCAAGTTGTAGATATGGATGCTGCTGAATTCTTCGGCGAGACTCCTGCGCATTCCGTCCGCGCTGTTGGAGTCCAAGAATCCACCGTTGGTGATATAGGCGATGATGCCGCGGTCCTTGATGCGCAGGCTGGCCCACTTAATAGCGCGAATGTAGGAGTCATAGAGTGTGCGCTTTGATGTGGCCCTCGAGCGTGCGGCATAAGTCGACTCGATGGCCCTGTCGAGCGAGGGATACGACTCGTTGGCATTGTTGTCGTTGCCGGACCCCTGCCCCACAGAGTAAGGCGGGTTGCCGACGATGACGGTGATAGGCAGTTTCTTGAGGATTTCGAGGCGCTGGTTGTTTTCGGGAAAGATTTTCAGGTCGGGGATGTCGTCGTCTTCCCATGATTGGAAGGTATCGGTGAGGATAAGCCCGGGGAACGGGGCTGGCTGGCCGGTGATTGCGGCGTAGGTGGTTTCGATGTTTACCGCGGCGATATAGTAGGCCAGGAGAAGGATTTCGTTGCCGTGCAGCTCACTGGTGTACTTGCGGGCCAGATCATGGGTCTTGACCAACCCGGTTTGCAGGAGGCGGGTGAGGAAGGTGCCAGTGCCGGTGAACCCGTCGAGGATGTGCACTCCCTCATCCGTGAGGCCTTGCCCGAACTCCTGGCGGGAGATGTCGTCGGCGGAGCGGAGGATGAAGTCGACGATTTCAACGGGGGTGTAGACGATGCCGAGCTTATCGACGGTGCGTTTGAAGGCGGTGGCAAAAAACTTGTCATACAGCTCAACCATGATTTTCTGCTTGCCTTCGACGTCTGACACCCCTTCCACGCGGCGGCGCACTGAGGCGTAGAACCGTTTCAGCCTATCGTTTTCGGTCTCGAGCGCATGTTCGTCGAGGGCCGCGAGCATGCGTTCCATGGCCTGGGCTACGGGGTTGTGGCCGGTGAAGTCGTAGCCGGCGAACAGGGCATCGAAGACTGGCCGGGTGACCAGGTGCTGGGCAAGCATCTCCACGGCGTCGGCCTGACTGATCGAGTCGTTGAGGTTGCCCCGTAGCCCGGTCAGGAACCTGTCGAACTCGGCTGCCGTCTGACTTCCCGGGGTGGCGAGCAGGCCGTTGATGCGCTCGATGTGGTTGTGGGCGATGTCGGCGACGTCTTTAGCCCAGGTCTCCCAGTAGCGGCGTTCCCCGACCTTGGTGACGATCCGTGCATACATCGCATCACGGAACGCTTCGAGTGGGAACTCGGCGAGCATCTGCTCGAAGCGTTCGCCGGGCGCCGCAGTCGGCACCTGGTTCCCGGCGTCCGCGTCGCCGGAGGTGGTGCGTTGCCCGGCAGCGGTGTGCACGTCGTTGGCCGACTCGGGCTTTGGGGCCGTGACGCCGAAGATCTGCAAGCGGTCGGGGCGTGTCTTGTTCAGCTCGATGCTGTTGACCAAAGCCTGGAAACGTTCGTCATGCGACCGCAGGGCTTGCAGCACCTGCCACACCACCCGGTAACGCTCGTTATTGGCGAGGGCTTGCTCGGGGGTGACGCCGGTGGGCACGACTACGGGCAGGATGATGTAGCCGAGCTTCTTGCCCACCGCCCGGCGCATGACCCTGCCGACGGCCTGCACCACATCGACCTGCGAACCACGGGGAGTGAGGAACATGACCGCGTCCAGGGCAGGCACGTCAACACCTTCGGACAGACAGCGGGCGTTGGTCAGCACCCGGCATACGGCGTCATCGGAACCGATGTTCTCCTTCAACCACGCCAGGTGGGCGTTGCGCTGATGGATGCCCATCGTCCCGTCGACATGCCGGGCCTCAACCTTGATCGGGTGGGCGCCCTCACGCACGACGCCGCCGTCGTCGATGGCCTCGTCGACGAAGAACGGAAGCGCGTCGGCAGCCCGCTTGGAGTCCTTGATGTCCTTAGCGAACGCTACCGCGGTACGCATAGGCGCGGCATCCTCGCCGTCGGACCCACCACCGTTAGGCGTGGTAGTAGCGGGGCCGTAGTCCTTGGACAAACCCCGCCAGCAGCCGATCAGCTTCGCCGCATCCGGTAGGCTGATCTCACCGGACTTCGCCAACGCCTGCTGAAAATACCGGGCAACATACGCCTCATCCACCGCCAGGACCTGCACCCGGTAGTCGGTGAGCAGACCCGCCTCCACCGCCTCACCGAAACCGAGCCGGTGCAGCTCTGGGCCAAAGATTTCTTCGTCGTTCATGTCCGCCATCACCGCATCGGCGTCAGCGGCCTTACGACGCGCCTCGTCACCGAACACCCGCGGCGTGGCCGTCATGTACAGCCGCTTGGCCGCCTTCAAGTAGTCGCCGTCATGCACACGCACAAAGGCGGACTCGTCAGCCCCGGACAATGTCACCCCGGTGGTGCGGTGCGCCTCATCACAGACCACCAGATCGAACCGCGGAATTCCCATGTGTTGGGCCTGCGCGACCACGTCGATGGACTGGTAGGTCGCAAACACCACCGACCGGCGCCCATCGCCGTGCGGGGCGTTGAAGCGGGCCGCCAACGCTGCCGAACTCGTCGTCGCGGGTTCCTGTAGCTCGTTGACCGCCATGTCCGCGTCCTCGCCGCCACGCGAGCGCCCGACGCGCACATCCGAGCAGACTGCGAACGGGCGCAACTTGGTGCCGGCCTCGTTCATCCACTCCCGCAACGTCTGCGACAACAGCTGAATCGACGGGACTAGAAACAACACACTGCCACCGGCCGGCACTAGCGTTAGGGCGATGTTCAAACCGGTGAACGTCTTGCCCGTCCCGCACGCCATTATCAATTTGCCTCGGTCGTGCTCAGACAATCCGTCGCATACCTTCTTTAACGCCACCTCCTGATGCGGGAGTAACTGTTTCGGGGCGGTGGACGTCAGGGCTTCAGGCTTGGACCAGGTGAACTGTGACCAGTCGATACGGGCCTCGTTGAGGTAGCCGACATCTAGACGCTGCACTGGGATTGCCTGCCCCGCTAACACCTCAGCAGCGTTCTTTGACCAACCCGCCGACGTGTCGACGATGTAACGTTCGGTGAATTCGGTACGGGCTGAGGTGGCCAGAAAACCGTCGATGTCAGCCTTAGCCACCTGCCTGCCCGAGTCGTAGAACTTGCACTGGATCGCAGCCAGTCCGCCGCCGTCGCGCAGCTGGGCGACCAGGTCGATACCGGTGTCGGGCCGGCCGGCACGGCCCGGCCAGTCTGCCCACAACCACACCTTGTCGAACCGGGCCTGCCACTCCGGCTCCACACTCAGGTATGACGAAATAAGTCGCTCGAAGCGGTCGCCCTTGTCCCGCTCGTCCAGCGACTGTGCCCGCAGCTCATCTAGTGTCTCGTGATCCCGATGTCTTTACTTGAGATGTGTTGTGGTTGGCTGTGTCGGTGGAGATGTCGTCGGATGAGCGGGCCGAGCTTCGGG
>NZ_JBHTMP010000086.1:0-25943 GCF_042679305.1 Micromonospora sonneratiae
CCCTGCGTCGGGCCGGGGACCTGGCCGACCGGGTCCAGCCGGCGCTGGCCCGCAACTACGCGGTGGCGGCCGTGAGCCTGATCGAGGCTGATGCCGGCCTGCTGGCACCGGCCCGGGCCCGCCTCGCCGCCGACCTGGACGGACCGGGCGCGTCCACCGAACTGCTCGACTGGGTCGACCGGGAGGCGGCCTGGCTCGACGGGCAACCGGAACCGGCCAGCGTCCCGCCCACCACGGCCGCAACACCGCTGCTCGACGGGCTGCGACGGATCACCGCCCGGTGGGCCGCCTACGACGGCGCGACCGCCAACTGGGCCGACACCGACACACTGTCGGCGCTGACGCCGGTACGGCTGACCCTGGCCGCGTGGCGCACCCCCACCGGCAGCGAGCCGGAGGGATTCGACAGCGCCGCCACCGCCTGGCACGACCTGGTGGTACGGGAGGAGGTCCGCTGCCTGCTGGCCCACGGACTGCACGAGCGGGACCCGGCCCGGGCGGTGGCGTCCCTGCTGGCCGCCGAACAGTTGGCGCAGCGGGCCGGTCTCGTGGTCCTGCTGGGGCGGGTCCAACGGGCGTTGCGCCGCCACGCGGTACGCCGCGACCAGCGCGGACCCCGTACCGACGGTGCCCTCACCGTCCGGGAACGCGACGTGTTCCACCTGGTGGCAGCCGGTGAGCCGTCCCGGCGTATCGCCGGCCAGCTGGGTATCTCGACCGAGACGGTGGAGACCCACATCCGGGCGGGAATGCGCAAGCTCGGTGCCCGGACCCGTACCGAGGCGGCCGCGCTCGCCCTGGCCACGGCCGGCACTGGCCCCGGCGGTGGCCGCGCCGCCCTCCGTGGTCAGCAGAGGTTCGACACCGTACCGGCGAGGAGTGGGCGTAGTAGCGAGCCGCGCAGTCGGGAACAGAGGTTGGCACCATGAGCACCGTCGATACACCCCGTTATGTGCTGCCGTCGGTGGCGGACGCGACCACGGTGCTGCGCCGGCTGGCCCGCGCGGGCTGGTCGATCCGGGAAGGATTCGCCCTGACCGATACGGCGTGGGATCTGGCCGAGGCGAAGCTGGTGTTGCACGGCCGCGTACCCGACCTCGAGACGGCGCGGTTGGCGGTGCTGGCAGCCGCCCGGGGCGTGGGGGTGGTGGCGATCGCCGACACCTCGGGGGAGGCGGGGCGGGCGCTGCTCGGTGACCTGAGCCGGCTGGGACCGGTCCACCGTGACCCGCTCAACGATCCGGGTACGGACACCGAACCGGTGGCGGGCCAACTGGTGCCGGAGCAGCGGGCGCTGCTGGAACGGCTGGCCAACGGGGAGACCATCGCCGCGGCGGCGGCGGCCGAGTTCCTGTCGTTGCGTACGGCCAACCGGCGCATCGCACAGGCCAGGGCGACGCTGGGGGTACGCACCACCCGGGAGGCGGTGCTGGCGTACCTGCGCCAACGCGGCCCCACGACCTGATCGTTCCCGGCCGGTGGTGGCAGCCCACCACAGCCATCGGTCAACCGCTATATGATCTTGATGGTTTGCCGGCGACCTACTGTCAGCCGGCCCGGCGGAGGTGATCCGCATGGCAGCAGCACCGTCGAGCCGCACGGTCTCGTGGGCCGGGCTCGTCGCAGTCACCGCCGCCACCGCCTCGTGGGGCTTCGGCGGCACCGTCGCCAGTTGGCTGTTCGACGCCGGGGTCGACCCCATCGAGCTGATACAGGCCCGCACGATCATCACGATGCTCGGTCTGGTCCTGCTGGTGTCGATCGCGGACGCCCGGCGGCGTCGCCCCGGCGGCGAGCCCCGCCACCACGAACGACTGTCCTGGCCGCTGCTGCTGGGTTTCGGTGGCGCGATCGCGGTCGCCAACGCCAGCCTCTTCCTGGCGATCAAGCATCTTCCGGTTGCCGTGGCCATGGTCCTGCAGAACCTGGCACCGGCGTTCGTCGCTCGGTCTGGTCCTGCTGGTGTCGATCGCGGACGCCCGGCGGCGTCGCCCCGGCGGCGAGCCCCGCCACCACGAACGACTGTCCTGGCCGCTGCTGCTGGGTTTCGGTGGCGCGATCGCGGTCGCCAACGCCAGCCTCTTCCTGGCGATCAAGCACCTTCCGGTTGCCGTGGCCATGGTCCTACAGAACCTGGCACCGGCGTTCGTCATCGGTTGGGGTCTGCTCGTCGCCCGCCGTCGCCCCAGACCCCGGGTGCTGGCCGGGTTGCTCGTCGCGCTGACCGGGGTGGCCCTGGTGGTCCAGTTGCCGACCACACCGCTGCACGGCCTGAACCTGGTCGGTATCGGTTTCGGCCTGGCCACGGCCGTCGGGGTCGCGGCGTTCTCCGTCCTGGGTGCCCGAGCCTCCCGCCGTTACGGCGCGATCCGGGCAAACAGCTACGCCTTCGGTGTCTCCGCCACCGCCTGGATCATCTACCAGCTACCGCACGGCCTGCCCGTTCTAGCCCAGTCCCCACGGCACCTGCCCGGGGTGATCGCTGTCGCGGTCCTCGGCACGCTCGTGCCGTTCGTGCTCTACGCCTGGGGAACCGCACGGGTGGGGTCGGCGGCCGGGGCGATGAACATCTGCCTGGAACCGGTCTTCAGTGCGG
Source organism: Micromonospora sonneratiae (assembly GCF_042679305.1). Classification (NCBI taxonomy): domain Bacteria; kingdom Bacillati; phylum Actinomycetota; class Actinomycetes; order Micromonosporales; family Micromonosporaceae; genus Micromonospora; species Micromonospora sonneratiae. Next base: position 2,597 of record NZ_JBHTMP010000086.1, read on the forward strand.
TCCTCGCCTGGACCTGGCTGGGACAGGTGCTCGACGCCGTCCAGATCACCGGTGGTGTCGTGCTCATCGCCGCGATCCTGTACCTGCAGTGGTCCACCGCAGAGCCGTCGGCCGGACTGCCCCCGGTCGCCGCGCCGTCGGTGGGTCGGTCCGGTCCGGTGGCCCCCTCGCCGCCGGGCCGCCCGGTCTGAGACGCGGACTACGGCGAAGGTGGCTGCCTGCGACGATGCATCCGGGTCGTGTCGGTCGGCCGGCCGGGGTCGACGTGTCGCGGTCGGTCGGGTTCGTCGGGACGCAGCGGCACCAGGGTGTCGGTCAGCGCGTCGATGATCCGGTCGGTGGCCCGCAGGGCGGCACCGGGTACGCCCACCGGAATATCACGCAGGTCGACGGGGGAGCCGAAGTGCACCCGGATCACCGGGCGACGGACCAGTGCCCGGACGATGCCGCCCAGCATTCCTTTCGGGGCGCGGTACGGTAGGACCTCGTGGGCGCCCCACTGGGCAACCGGTACGACGGTGGCGCCGCTGGCGAAGGCAAGCCGGGCGGTACCGGTCTTGCCCCGTTCCGGCCACATGCCGGGGTCCAGGCCGATGCGGCCCTCCGGATACACCAGCACCACGGAACCGCCGGCGACCGCCGATGCCGCGTCGTCCAGGGCCTGGGCGACACCCGAGGTGCCCCGGTCGACGCGGATGTGACCGCTGTGACGCATTCCCGCCCCGATGAGCGGAACCCGGAACAGTCCGCCGGTGGCCATGATCCGTGGGGAGATCCGGCGTACCTGGCAGGCCGCGGTGAGCACGACAGGGTCGAACGGGCTGATGTGGTTGGCAGCCAGGATCAGCGGGCCGCGCCGCAGTTCGTCCGGAACGTCGCCGGTGACCCGCAACCGGGCCAGCAGCCCGACCACGCCACGGGCGAGTAGTTGCGCGAGGCGCCACAGCCGCGGTGGCTGCCAGGGGGAGTGCGGGGTGTCCATCAGCGGTTGATCGTCGCACGTCCGACCGGTCCCTGGATGATCAGGGCCTTCCGGCCCTGGTGTGTCGGGACCGACGCCCCTGCGACCTGCACCGGGGCAACGGGTACTCTCTACTACATCTCGTAGTACGTCGACCTGGGGGTCCTGTGGACGCGTTAGATGTGGCCCGTTGGCAGTTCGGTGTAACCACCGTCTACCACTTCCTCTTCGTGCCGCTGACCATCGGCCTGTCCGTGCTCGTGGCCATCCTCCAGACGATGTGGCACCGCACCGGCAACGAGCGCTACCTCAAGCTCACCAAGTTCTACGGCAAGCTCTTCCTCATCAACTTCGCCATGGGCGTCGTCACCGGCATCGTGCAGGAATTCCAGTTCGGCATGAACTGGAGCGACTACTCCCGCTTCGTCGGCGACATCTTCGGCGCACCGCTGGCCATCGAAGCCCTCGTCGCCTTCTTCCTCGAATCCACCTTCCTCGGACTGTGGATCTTCGGCTGGGACCGGCTGCCCAAGCGCATCCACCTCGCCACCATCTGGGCCGCCGCCATCGGCTCCACCTTCAGCGCCTACTTCATCCTCGCCGCCAACTCCTGGATGCAGAACCCGGTCGGCTACCACATCAACCCCGAGACCGGACGCGCCGAACTCACCGACTTCGTCGCCGTACTCACCAACAAGGTCGCGCTGATCACCTTCCCGCACACCATCTTCGGCGCCTTCCTGGTCGCCGGCTCCCTCATGGTCACCGTCGCCCTGTGGCACCTCATCCGCCGCAAGGACAGCCCGGACACCTCCACCTACCGGTTCGCCGCCAAGTTCGGCTCCTGGGTCACCCTGCTGGCCTCCGCCGGCGTCCTGCTCACCGGCGACATCCAGGGCAAGATCATGACCGAGGTGCAGCCGATGAAGATGGCCGCCGCCGAAGGCCTCTACGAAACCGAAAGCCCCGCCGCCTTCTCCGTACTCACCGTCGGCAGCCTCGACGGCACCCGCGAAATCTACTCCCTCAAGATCCCCGGCCTGCTGTCCTTCCTCGGCACCGGCAGCTTCGACGGCGAAGTCAAGGGCATCAACGACCTACAGGCCCAGTATGCCGCCCAGTACGGCCCCGGCAGCTACACCCCGATCATCCCGGTCACCTACTGGAGCTTCCGCTTCATGATCGGATTCGGCCTCGCCGCCGCCGCCATCGCCCTGGTCGTCCTCTGGACCCACCGCCGGGGACGTACCCCCACCAGCCGCTGGCTCCTGCGCGCCGGCCTGATCATGCCCCTGCTCCCACTGGCCGCCAACTCCTTCGGCTGGATCTTCACCGAGATGGGCCGCCAACCCTGGATCGTCTTCGGCGAAATGCTCACCCGCGACGGCGTCTCCCGCACCGTCAGCCTCACCGAAGTCCTCACCTCCTTCACCGCCTTCACCCTCGTCTACGCCGCGCTCGCCATCATCGAAGTCCGCCTCCTCATCCGATACGCCAAGAACGGCCTACCCGAGACCACCCCACCGCCGGACCCCGACCGCACCGACGACGACGCCGACCGCCCACTCGCCTTCGCCTACTGACCCCGGAGCCCCACCGTGGAACTCGCCACCGTCTGGTTTCTCCTCATCGCAGTACTCTTCACCGGGTACTTCATCCTCGAAGGGTTCGACTTCGGCGTCGGCATGCTGCTCCCGGTCCTCGGCCGCGACGACCGGGAACGCCGAGTCCTGATCAACACCATCGGCCCCGTCTGGGACGGCAACGAGGTCTGGCTCCTCACCGCCGGCGGCGCCATGTTCGCCGCCTTCCCCGAGTGGTACGCCACCCTCTTCTCCGGCTTCTACCTGCCGCTGCTGCTCATCCTCATCGCCCTCATCCTGCGCGGCGTCGCCTTCGAATACCGCCACAAGCGCCCCGAGGTCGCCTGGAAGCGCCGCTGGGACGCCGCCATCACCTTCGGCTCCCTCGTCCCCGCCCTGCTCTGGGGCGTCGCCTTCGCCAACATCGTGCGCGGCGTACCACTGGACGCCAACCACGAATACGTCGGCGGACTGTTCAACCTGCTCAACCCGTACGCCCTGCTCGGCGGCCTGACCACCACCGCACTGTTCGTCACCCACGGCGCGGTCTTCATCGCCCTCAAGACCGTCGGTGACATCCGCCACCGGGCCCGCAACCTCGCCACCCGCGCCGGCATCGTCACCATCGTCCTCGCCGGCGCGTTCCTCACCTGGACCCTGCTCATCCGCAACAGCCCGGCTGCCATCGTCCTGGCCGTCGCCGCCGCCCTCGCCCTAGCCGGTGGCGTCGTAGCCGCCCACGCCGGCCGCGAAGGCTGGGCCTTCACCGGCACCGCGCTGGCCACCGCCTTCGCCGTGGCCACCCTCTTCACGGCCCTGTTCCCGAACGTCATGCCCTCCACCCTCGAGGCGGCCGGCACCCTCACCGTCGACAACGCCGCCTCCACCCCGTACACCCTCAAGATCATGACCTGGGTAGCGGTGATCTTCACCCCGATCGTGCTGGCCTACCAGGGCTGGACCTACTGGGTCTTCCGCAAACGCATCGGCGTCACCCACATCCCCGACTGACCTACCCTCCCCAAACCGGGCGTGGCCGGCGCCTTCCCCCCGTTCCGTCGGCCACGCCCGGTTCTCGTTTCTTCCACAGCCTTGACATTGACGCAGCGTCAACACCTAACGTTGGTACCAACGGTCGAAAGAGGGGTAACCGGGATGGAATGGTCAATCCATGACATCGCGCATTCAGCCGGAACCACCAGCCGAACCCTGCGCCACTACGACGCAATCGGCCTACTCACACCCAGCCGAACAGGGCGCAACGGCCACCGCTACTACGACCAGGACCGCCTGATCCGCCTACAACGAATCCTGCTCCTACGCGAACTCGGCCTCGGCCTACCAGCCATCGCCGAAATCCTCGAAGGCCAACAGGACACCCGCACCGCGCTCCACACCCACCTCGAACTCCTCGAGCAGGAACGCCAACGCATCGAACGGCAGATCCGATCGGTCCAAACCACCCTACGCAAAACCGAAAAGGGGGAACCGCTCATGGCAACCGAGATCTTCGACGGATTCGACCACACCCAGTACGAACAGGAAGTCACCGAGCGCTGGGGCCGCGACGCGTACGTCAACGGCGACCGATGGTGGCGCTCACTCAGCGACACCGAAAAGAAGAAATTCCAACAGCAACAACTCGACATCGCCCACGACTACGGCCAGGCACACGCCGACGGCAAGAGCCCCGACAGCGACGACGTACAAGCCATCACCCAACGCCACGTCAACTGGCTGTCCACCACCGTCAAACCCACCAGGGGCTACCTCATCGGACTCGGCGAAATGTACGTCGCCGACCCCCGCTTCACCGCCAACTACGACCAGCACGGCACCGGAACCACCCTACTCGTCCGCGACGCAATGAAGATCTACGCCGAACGGCACCTGACCGACTGACCCGCCACAACAACCCGGGGAGGTGACCAACGGTCACCTCCCCGGAAACACAACTCAGCCCGACGACTCAGCCAGCGTCACGCAACTCCGCCAACCGCGCCTCGATCTCCGCCAACTCGGCCCGCAGCTTCTCCGCCTGCTGCTCCGCCTCACTACGCTCAGCCGACATGATCTGCTCGACCGCCTCCTGCACCCCCGGCACGTCGACCAAACCCACCATCTTCAACGCCTCAACCGGCTTGATCACATACGGCTTCGCCAACGACTTGCTGCCCTGCGTCGCCGCAACCGTCCACTCACCATCGGCGTACGCCAAAGTCACCGTCAACCCGGCCGGCACCTTCGGCTTGGCAGCAGCCTTCGCCTTCGCCGCCTTCGCCGGCTTCGTCTCAGCCGGGGGAGAGTCCACTGTCGCCACGGTTGCCTCCTCGTACGCCGCCGACACCGGCGACCTGGTAATCATGAACTCCGGCTCCGGATCAGGCTCCGGCGCCGGCTCGGACTTCGACTCCGTCCGCTTACCCGCACCCTTCGGCGGAATACCCAGATCAGCGGGGGAGAACGGCAACTCGTCACGGCCGAACCGCACCACCACCCACTCATCCGACACCGCCGGATCCAACAACTCGACCACCTGGCCGATCTGCCCAGCGATCTGACCAGCCGCCTCGGTGAACATCACCTTCGGCTTACGACCGGCAGACAACGTCTCCCGAATACCCTGCAACTCCTCAGGGGACAGCCCATGGACATCGGTATGCGCGGCAGTCATCAGATCCTTCTTCCGTACACCTGTTTGATTCCTGCCTTACTACCAGGCCGATCCGACAACCCAGAACCGACCCCCACCGGTCCGACCAACCGCCGTCACCCACCCGACGACGAAGCCCCCGACGCCAACGCCCGCAACGCCAGATCCGCATGATCGGTCATGCTCAACTCACTGTGGATGACCTCGACAACCCGCCGATCAACCCCGATCACGAACGTCATCCGCTTCGTGCTCAATGGACCCAACGGCAGCCGCCGACGCACCCCGAACTGCTGCGCCACGACACCCTCCGCATCGGACAACAGCGGGTAGTCGAAACCATGCTGATCAGAGAACTGACGCTGCCGATCCACCGGATCCCGACTGATACCCACCCGATGCGCGCCCACCCGCGCAAACTCGGCTGCCAGATCCCGGAAATGACAGCTCTCCACCGTGCAGCCACGCGTCATCGCCGCCGGATAGAAGAACAACACCACCGGACCGGTCGCCAACAGCTCACTCAACCGCCGAGGCGTGCCCGTCTGGTCCGGTAACACGAAGTCGTCGACCAGATCACCCTTGCCCGGACCAGTCACCGCGCACCTCCCACCAGCAACCTGTGACCGTCACCTCATCGCGAAACGTACGCACCATACCCGACAATTGGCGCCACAACAGCGGAGGGAACCGACCTTGACTCCAGTCACAGTGGTAACCGGTGGTAGCCGGGGAATCGGCGCAGCAACCGTACGACAGCTCGCCGCTACCGGCCACGACATCGCCCTGTGCTACCGGCGCGACACCGCCGCCGCCGAAAGCGTGCTACGCGACGTACAGGCCGCCGGCCGCCGCGGCATCGCCGTACAGGCCGACACCACCGACCCCGAACAGGTCGTACGCCTATTCGACGCGGCACAGGAACTGGGGGAGATCACCGGACTGGTCAACAACGCCGGCGTGACCAGCCCCATCGGCCCCTTCGTCGACCTGACCGTGACCGACCTACGCCACGTCGTCGACGTCAACCTCATCGGCTACGTCCTCTGCGCCCAACAGGCCGCCCGCCGAATGTCCACCGGAGCGGCGATCGTCAACGTCTCCTCAGCCGCCGCCACCCTCGGCAGCCCCGGCGAATACATCCACTACGCCGCCGTCAAGGCCGCCACGGACACCCTCACCACCGGCCTGGCCAAGGAACTCGGACCACGGGGCATCCGGGTCAACGCCGTATCACCCGGCACCATCTGGACCGACATCCACACCATCTCCGGCCTGCCCGACCGCCCCGCCCTGATCGCCGACCGCGTCCCACTCGGCCGCGCCGGCTACCCCGACGAGATCGCCGCCGCGATCGTCTGGCTGCTCAGCCCGCAAGCGTCGTACACCTCAGGAGCCGTCCTCCGGGTCGCCGGCGGCCAATGACACCGGAAACCCGGTAGTCCCGACACGGTCGCCGAGAACTCCGCGTTGGCAACCAGCCACATCTGGCCGACCATGAGCCGGTGAGCCAATACTTCCAGACAGGGGAGCGGGTTCTGTGGAACCCGTCGAACACACCCGCCCAACTGTTCATCCGCACCGCCGAAGCAATGGTCCCGATCGCGGAACTACCCACCGGCATCGAATCCCGGATCGCCGACGAGTACGACATCGACATGACGGCCTTCGAGGCCTTCGTGAACACGCTGGTCCACCGCTACCAGGCAACCACGCACCTGATCCTGCGATCCCTGCTGGAAGGGTTCCTCGCAACCGCGCTCGTCCTCGTCGACCGCGGCGGCGGCCGCATACCAGCACTGGACGACCAGCCCACACCACACCTCGAGGACGTATCCGTCAGCCGCGACGGCATCGCCCCCCAGGGCAGCACAGCCCGGCTGGCCGCCCTGGCCGCCGTACACGCCCGGGCCATGCCCCGATAAACGGACCGGCCGACAACCGTGCCCGGAACAACGCAACAGCCCAGGCCGGGGGAGCGAAGCACAACCGAAGGCCAGCGACGCAACGGAAAGCATCGATCATTCGGACACACCACGACCATGGTGTGTCCTCCGAACCGACACAGCTCGTCACCAGGAACAACCGACATCGAACCCGCCGAAATTGACCCGGTCGTCGGCTTCCGACCCTCCTACACCAGGCCTACGGTCCGACACATGGAGGAGCGACTACTCGAAATCGTCTTCAGCCTGCCCCGAAACCCCAGGTCACGTACCTTCCTCAGCCAGCTACGCACCCTGCTGGCCGATGTCGCCTACGCCGGACCCGCAGAAACGGAGAACGTGCGCGGAGACGCTGTCGACCGCCTGATCCTCACCCCGCCGAATCCCGCCGACGCCCGCCCGGTAACGACCTTCGAGCTCGCCGACACGTCTGCACCACAGGTTGTCTTCGATACCGGCCAGACCATCGGCATCCAGGCCGACGACACATCGGACACGCCCGTACCACCAGCCCTGGTCGAGCTGTCCGAACTGACCCACCGTCTCGCCGGGCACATCCGACGGGTCGATCACACCGGCGTGAACCTGCCCGCCGACCACACCACACCCGAGCAGTGGCGCAACCTCGTGAACGGGCTCGCCTCGGCATCGACCATGTACCGCTATCCCAGCGGGGAGGAGTGGCCGTTCATCCTCCCATCGACGTCGGACGAGCTTGTCGGCGACATCCGGACCTTCGTGACAGGCCGCGAACCTCGGTTCGAGCTGGTCTACGACCGGTGGTCGAGGAAGACGACGTGGCAGTTCGCGCTCTGGACCGACCTGACCCGTACGGAGCTGGAACGGCTCTTTCCCGGACCTGAAGGGACCACCATCGGCGGCCTCGAGGAGATCTTCCGGGTCGTCGCGGTCCAGTCTCCGTGGCCGGGCCTGGGCATCCGCTTCGACCTGTGTTACCGGATCGAGGACAGCCCGTCGGACTGGGAGACCGGCGAGTGGCTGGTCACCGAAGGCGGACGCATCCGCTGACACCCGCCGGACGGCCTGCTTCTCGTGAGCGCGGTCGACACAGCAGTGAAGTCCTCGGCCGGTGCGGTCCGAGGAAGCGCCAACGCTGGTCGTCCCAGGTCTCAAGCGGTCCGACTGGTAGTTCGATAATGCACATTATGTCAACTAGCTGATTATCGCGGGCGCCTCAGCCGTCGCCGGGCAGCACCAACGGGGCGGAAATGGCGAAGTTCGCATCGACCGCCTCGACAAGCGCCACTCCTCGATCGCCCAACGCCATCCGTACCGTCCAGGCCCGGAGAGCGCCGAGGAACCCGATCAGGTCACGTCGCACGTCGAGCAGCAGGCCGGACAGCGCCGAGGTCGGCAGTTCAACGTAGACGTCCGCCCACCGCCCCTGACGTCGACCGGGCCCGCCGTCCTGCCAGACCCGCAGTCGGTGCCCGAGGTTCTCCACCTGCGGGCCCGGGTCATGCCCCAGCCAGGGCGAACCACCGTCAAACAGTTCGACCCAGTCCCGCCAGTCCTCCAGGCCGGCGCAGCAGCCAGGCGACACCTCCACCCCTGTGGCTGTGTCACCTATCCGCAGACCGCCGGCCAGGATCAGCCCCTCCTCGGCCAACAACGCCTCGAGCAGCTCATCGATGCTGGCCCCGGCAGCCAGCTCGCCACCGAGGAGACTGACGAACAGTCCGACCTGTTCGTCAGTGCAGCCACCGTCGAGAACCAACCACGAGTACGGCTCCATCGCCGCCACCGGCCAGGTCATCGCGCCGCTGTTCCCCGCAACCTCGGCAACCGCCTGCAAAGTCAACACGTGTACATCCAACCGGAACGCTCCCCGATCAGCGCTTCACCTCCCCGAATACGTGAAAATCATGCATAATATCTCTTATGCAGGACAAAGAGGACGTACGGGTCCTGGCGCTGATCGAGGAGTTCCTCACCGCCCGCGCCACCCGCAAGCCGTCTCCCCATACGCTGCAGGCGTACCGGCGGGACCTGCTGGCCATCGCGCAGCTCATCGCCGATGATCCGACCTCTCCCCTCCCCCTGGCCTCGCTGCCGATCACCGCCCTGACCATCCGCGCCCTGCGCACCGCGTTCGCCGCCTACGCCACTCCCCGGGCCGCCGCCAGTATCTATCGAGCCTGGTCGACCTGGAACGGTTTCTTCACCTTCCTGGTCGCCGATGGGATCGCGGTCGGCAATCCGATGTCGGCGGTGGACAAGCCCAACGTCCCGGTCCCCCTCCCCAAACCGCTGCGCGGCGAGGACACCCCGGAGCAACTGCTGACCGCCGTGGCGCGCGACGATCACCGGCAGCGCCACCCCTGGTCCGAGCGGGATCTTGCGGTGCTCGCTCTGGCGCTGTGTGCAGGGCTACGACTTTCGGAGCTGCTGGGGCTACGCGTCGGCTCGTTGGCGGGCCGCCCCGGCGAGCGCCGGGTCGAGGTGGTGGGTAAGGCCGGTCGGCCGAGGGTCGTGCCGATCGAGCCGGAGGTCGATGCGGTGTTGGGTGCGTACCTGGACAGTCGTCGTCGGCGTTTCGGGGCGCGTACGGTGCGCCGGGACTCGCCGCTGTTCGTCGATCGGCACGGTGAGCCGTTACGCCGTGGTGGGCTGCAGTACCTGGTCGAGTCGTGTTACCAGCGTGCCGGGATCACCGACCGGGTGCCCAGGGGTGCCCGCCTGCATGCGCTGCGGCACACGTTCGCGACCCGGCTGGCCGAGGACGGAGCGAGCGCTTCGGAGATTATGCGACTGTTGGGGCATTCGAGTTTGACGACGAGCCAGAACTACATTGATGTGACGGCGGGTCAGCAGCGTGCGGCGGTACGGGCGAACCGTACGAATCGCGCGTTGAGTGGTCTGTATCGGGAGAATGGTGCTTGACGTTGTGGTGGTTCTGGTGACCCGGCGAGCAGCGCACCGAAGTTCGCGGGGTGTGCGTTCGAGGCCGGGGATGCTCTGCTCCCCCGTTGGGCCTGTGGGGAGACGCGTGGATGGTCGTTAAGGCGTTGCTCTGTTCCGGCCTGCTGTTTGTCGCCGTTGGCGGGATCGGTGTCTGGCTGCGTCGGCGGCGGGGGCGTTGAGCCGTCGGTAGTTGATCGTGAGGCTGGCCACATGCGCACCTGGTGAGGGTTGTTGGGCAGGAAGAATCCCGGCACGTGGATGCCGGTTCGTTGGTTACGTTGCTGGGGGCGGCTGCTGCGGCCGGCTGGGTGGATGCCGTCGTCGGTGGCGGTGGGCTGTTGTTGCTGCCGGCGTTGCTGATCGCTGCTCCGGGGTTGCCGGTCGCGACTGCTTTGGGCACCAACAAGTTGGCGGCGATTGCGGGGACGAGTACGGCGGCGTTGACCTACGCCCGGCGTACGAAGATCGACTGGGCGGTGGCGGGGCCGGCGGCTGGGCTTGCTGTCGTCTTCTCCGGTACCGGTGCCGCGTTGGCGGGCAGTGTGCCGGCTGAGGCGTACCGGCCGGTGCTGCTTGCGGTTCTTGTCACGGTTGCGCTGTTTGTAACGTTTCGGCCGAGGCTGGGGGTCGTCTCCGAGCCGCAGCGGCGTACCCGGACGCGGGTTGCGGCGGCGGTGGCGGTGGCGGGGGGTGTCATCGCGCTGTACGACGGGATGATCGGGCCGGGTACGGGCACGTTCCTGGTGTTGGCTTTCACGACGCTGGTGGGGTCCGATTTCGTCCACGGGTCGGCGATGGCGAAACTGGTGAATGCGGGCACCAATCTGGGGGCGCTGGTGGTGTTCGCCTCGGCTGGCCACGTCTGGTGGTTGCTGGGGGCCGGGATGGCGCTGTGCAACATCGCGGGCGCGGCACTCGGGGCGCGGATGGCGTTGCGGCGCGGATCGGGTTTTGTCCGCGGCGTGCTGCTGGTCGTGGTGTTCGTGTTGGTGGCGAAGCTGGGCTATGACCAGTGGGTGAGCTAGTTAGTGGTCTGTCAGCTGCTGTGACCAGCGGATGAGCCGGGACGAGAATCCGGGCAGGGCGGCGAGTTGTTGGGTGAGGCGGGTTTGTGCGGCAGCCGGGTCGATGGAGCCGCCCGGCTGGAGGCCGAGGGTGATGCGGATCCGTTCGGCGATGCGGGCGAGGTGTACGCCGAGCCGTCGGGCGAGGGCGAATTCAGTGGGGCGCAGGATTCCGCCGTGGCTGCGGTAGGCGGCGAGGATTGCGGTGATGTTGGTGAGGTCGGGTTCTTCCGGGGTGCCGGTGTGGCGGGCGTAGTCGAGGGCAGCTGCATAGGTTTCCAGGGTGGCGCTGTCGGGGCCGGCGGTGTCCCAGTCGATGAGTACGGGTCCCCGGTCGGGCACCATGAGTACGTTGTGTGGCACCAGGTCCCGATGGGTGATCACATAGTCGTCCGCAGCCCAGTAGGCCGTTTCGATGCGCTCGGTCAGGTCGGTGACGAGTGCGAGCTGTTCCTTGAGTAGTGGTGCCCACGTTCTGCCCTGCCCGAGTCCGGCGGCCAGCCAGCTTTCCCAGGTCTGGGGTGCGTTGATGCCGTACCACAGCGGCCACATGGTGTCGGTGCGCCGCTCCCCTGCTGGTTCGAGGGTGTGGAGGGTGGCCAGGGTGGCGCCGTACCACTGGGTGTGGTCGGTGTCGGGGGGCAGCGGTGTGCTGTCGAGCCAGGTGTGGACGCGGACGACGCCGTGGGTGTCGCCGAGGTCTGTGGCGAGCCCCCAGGCGGGGTTGGTGGGTTCGATGGGTTCCGGTATGGGCAGTCCCGCGTGATGGGCTTGTCGTTCGAAGGCCATGGCCTGCTCGAGTTGGTCGCGCCAGCCGTCGACGAGGAGGCGTTTGACGAAGTAGCTGCCTTGGATCGTGTCGAGGCGCCAGGTTTCGCTGCTGACGTAGCGTACGGGGGCCAGGGGGCCGATGGGGTCGGGCAGCCGGAAGGCCTTGGCGAGGATGTGGGCGTCCGGGGCTGGTGGCATGGGGAGGGAGCCTACTCGGGGCCTGCGGCGGGTCGTGGCGCTTTGCTTTCAGGATCGTGGGGCGGCGTGGCGTGGTCGTCCTTATATGCCAGCAGGCCGCCTGTCACGGCCATCCACACCGACCCGGATGGCCGTGACTGGCGGCTGAGCGGGGTGGTGGTCAGTTCGCCAGGCTCCAGCTCTGGTTGGTCCAGCCGTTGCAGGCCCAGAGTTGGACCTTCGAGCCGTTGCGGGGGATGGTGTTGCGGTCGCCGTCGAGGCATTGCCCACCGTAGTAGTTGCGTAGGGTCACGCCGTTCCAGATCCACACCTGGTTGGTCCAGCCGTTGCAGGCCCAGAGTTGGACGATCGAGCCGTTGCGGGGGATGGTGTTGCGGTCGCCGTCGAGGCACTGACCACCGTAGTAGTTACGGATGGTGTAGTAGCCGGTTGGTAGACCGCTGACCTGGGTGAAGATCCAGGCTTGGTTGGTCCAGCCGTTGCAGGCCCAGAGCTGGACCTTCGAGCCGTTGCGGGGGATGGTGTTGCGGTCGCCGTCGAGGCACTGCCCACCGTGGTAGTTACGGACGTACTGGTAGAAGTACGAGGCGTTGGCTGTCGCCTCCCCTGGTTTGCTGCCGGTGTGGGGCAGGTCGGCCAGGTCGTCGATTGTGGTGCCCGGGTTACCGGGCGGGGTATGCGATGTGGTGGTCGCGTGGGCCTGCGCGTGGGTGGGGACGGTGGTGATGGCGAGGGTCGCTGCGACGGTGGCGACGGTGAACGCGGCCAACGTGATCGATCGCCAGCGTCGGTGTCGCGGCGTGGTTTGCGGGTCGTTGCTGGGATACATGCGGGATCACCGATCCTCCTCTTGTGGTGATGGCCAGGTTTTCCCTGGTCATCACGCTCGCTTCGATGCGGTCGACGCTAGTGGCGGCTTCTGTGGCGAGCTGTCAGGGAGGCGACTTTACGTATGAATCCCGTGATATGGATAGGTAGTCGTCATCAGGCGACTTTTGCCCCCGAGTCGTCACCGGGACGGATCGGGGGCGAGGTGGGTCGGTTGCTACCTGTCGCCGAGGATGGCTTCGAAGGCTGCGTACACGGGTGTGTGGGGTTGGTTGTCGTGGATGGCGAACACCACTCGGTGGAACTGGTCGACCGTCTGGAGCGCTTCGGCGAAGGCGTTGGCTACGGTCGTCGGGTCGTTGCGGAACACGCCGCAGCCCCAGGCGCCGAGCACCAGGGTCCGGTGTCGGTGCGCTGCGGCAACCTGTAGTACGCGTCGTGCCCGGCGGCGTAGGACGGCCGGTACGTCGCTGGCGTGGGCCGGCTGGTTGCGTACGATCGCTCCGAGGTTGGGGGCGGCTGCCGTCAGGAAGGTCGTCTGGTAGGGCCGGTCGAGAAGGTTGCCTTTGTCGTCTCGGTAGACCGGGACCCTGGGTGAGTAGATGACCCGATCGCTGTAGCGCAGGTCGTGTTGTTGGCGGTGGAAGGCGTAGAAGTCGCTGGCGGTCAGTAGGCAGGGGTAGAGCGCTGACGAGCGGGCGATGCTCTCCTCCTGTGCCTTGGCGCCGCCCAGGAAGCCACCTCCCGGGTTCTTCGCGGATGCGAACACCAGGCAGGCGACGTTGTCGTTTCCGGTGGTGGCGAGCCGGTGGGCGGCCCGTAGCGTGGATTCGCGGGTGATTTCGATTGTGGGTGTGGCGGTGGCCGGTTCGGTGGTGGTCATCGCCTGGTCGGGCAGGTAGTGCCGGGTACCGGTGATCGCGGCGGCGACTGTTTCGGCGATGTCGATTCGGTCTCCGGCTGGGTTGTGGTATTCGCCGGCTTCGGCGATGGCCACGGTTTGCCGGGCGATTTCGCGGAGGCGGCCGCTCATCGGTTGGCGCGTTGATCGGTTGGTTGTGCTTGCATGGTGGTCAGGCTATGTGGACGTGTGTGTCGGGCCCACCGGGTTTCTGTGGGGCTCGGTGTTGTCCTGTGCCGGCCGCCGGGGCAGCGGAGCTGCTGGTGTCCGGGGCCGGCATGGGCGGTTACGGCTGCGGGTGGGGTGCTATTGGCTCTGGCTGGGTGCGGCGTACTGGCCGGCGCGGATTTCCCGTAGGGCGCGGCGGCGGGTGTCGCCGCGCAGGGTGTCGACGTAGAGGCGTCCGGCGAGGTGGTCGGTTTCGTGTTGGAGGGCGCGGGCGAGGAAGCCGCTGCCGGTGATGGTGAGCGGTTCGCCGTTCTGGTCGACGCCGTGGGCGGTGGCGTGCATCGCCCGGGGGGTCGGGAAGTAGAGCTCGGGAATCGACAGGCAGCCCTCGTCGTCGTCCTGGAGTTCTTCGGACAGTTCGATGGTCGGGTTGATCAGGTGGCCGCGGTGGCCGTCGGCGTCGTAGACGAACACCTGGGCGCTGACTCCGATTTGTGGTGCGGCGACCCCGGCCCTGCCGGGGGCGCCGAGCATGGTGTCCATGAGGTCAGCGACCAGGGCGCGTAGTTCGGCGTCGAAGCTGGTGACCGGCTCGCACGGGGTGCGCAGCACTGGGTCGCCGATGATCCGGATGGGACGCATGGTCATGACCGAAAGGCTATCGGTTCGTTACGTATCACGTTGGCCGACCCGCGACCGGGTCGGTGGGCGGGGGCTCGCCGGGCACGATTTGGTGGTCAGGTCTGTTCGGTGGCCAGTCGGGCGCCGAAGCCCAGCAGGATCGTGCCGGTGGTGGCGTCCAGGACGCGTCGTACCGTGCGGCGGGTGAGGATCTGCCGGATCCGGTGTAGCCCGACGACCACCAGTAGCAGGTAGGTCAGGGACAGCAGCGCGTGGCTGAGTCCGAACAGCAGCAGGACGATCGTGGAGGTTCCGGGGCCGATGAACTGTGGAAGGACCGCCAGGTAGAAGACGAGCACCTTCGGGTTGGTGATGTTGGAGAGGAATCCCTGCCACCAGCCGATGCGTGCCGGGGTCGTGCCGCTGGCGTCGGGGGTCGCCTCCGGTGGGCCGGTCGGGACCGGGTACCGCCCGTCCCAGGCTGATCGGAGTGCCTGGACCGCCAGGTACGTCAGGTAGGCGATGCCGGCCCATTTGATGGTGTGGAACAGCGGCTGGTAGTGCACGATCACCGCGCCGAGGCCGGTGATGGCGGCCAGTCCCTGGACTGCGTTGGCGCTGGCCACCCCGGCGGCACTCCATCGGCCCCGGCGGGCCCCGCCGGACAGGGTGTTCTTGACGATGACGGTGAAGTCGGCGCCGGGCACCAGTACCAGCACCCCGGCGAAGGCCAGGAACGACAGATAGGAGGACCAGCTCATCTGGCCAACCTATCGACCGGTGTGGTGGCCGGCGTCGTCGGTGGGGTTGGGGCGGTTCCGGGCGGTGGTCGGGACAGGTGACGTGGACGTGGGCCGGGGGCTCACGGGCCGGCGAGAGCGGCGCGTACCGGGGCTGCCTTGGCGGCTGCTTCGGCTACCTCGGCCGACGGGTCGCTGCCCCAGGTGATGCCGCCGCCGGCCCACAGGTGGACCCGGTCGGTGTCGACGGCGACGGTACGGATGGTCAGGCCGAGGTCGACGTGTCCCGGCCCGACCCAGCCGAAGGCGCCCATGCTGACGCCCCGGCCGACGGGTTCCAGGGCGGCGATCTGGGTCAGGGCGGCGAGCTTGGGGGCGCCGGTGACGGATCCGCCGGGGCAGACGGCCCGGAGCAGGTCGGCCAGGTCGACTCCGTCGTCGAGGTCGGCGGAGATGGTCGACTCGGCCTGCCACAGGTCACACCATCGGCGTACGGCGTACAGTTCGTCGACGCGTACCGATCCGGTGCGGGCCACCCGGGCGAGGTCGTTGCGTTCCAGGTCGACGATCATGATGTGTTCGGCGCGTTCCTTGGCGGAGGCCAGCAGTTCGCGGCGGCCCTGTCCGGTGGCCGGGCGGGTGCCTTTGATCGGTCGGGTGATCAGTCGTCGGCCGTTGGTTTCGAGCAGGGTTTCCGGGGAGGCGCAGCCGATCGCCCATCCGGCTCCGGTGAGTGTTCCGGCGTAGCGGGCGCCGGGCAGTGCGCCGAGGCGGGTCAGGGCGGGTAGCGGGTCGCCGGCGTACGGTGCCGAGCTGTGGCCGACGATGTTGACCTGGTAGATGTCGCCTCGGCCGATGGCCGCGCGGGCGGTGTCGACGGCGGCGGCGTGCTGGTGGGGTGTCCAGCTCGGCTGCCATGGGCCGAGTTGCCAGGGTGCCGGGGGTGTTCGTGGGCCGGTGCGGGGTTGGTGGTGTTCGTAGACGACGGCGACCAGGTCGGGTACGGCCGGTGCGGGGCTCGGTGGGCCGGTGGGTGCGCCGATCATCCGGGCTCCGGCGGCGGCGGAGACGAACAGGGCCGCCCCGCACACGTCGAGGTGGCCGTGCCTGGCCGGCGTGGCCGGCAGCAGTCCGGTCGGGCCGGGTAGTGCGTGCTCGGCGAGGAAGTCCGCCACGAGTTGCGCCGGGTCGCCGCCGTCGCCGATCCACCACTGCAGTCGGGTCCGTTCTCGTAGGGAGGCGGCGCACGAGTGTGGTACGGCTGCCGGGGTTGTCAGTGTTCGCACGACGAGTGGACCAACCTGCCTCATCCGTTGGGGCAATTCTGCGGGAGTGGTGTCGGATACTGCTCGATACCATCGAGTTTCGCTTGGTACTGTGCGTCACTGGTCATGTGAACCATGACACAGCACCCCCACAGTCCGGAGATCCCTGATGTGCCAGCATGAGCCCACCTGTCCCTCCGCCGAAGCGACCGATCGGGAAGCGGCGCGGGTCATAGCTTGCTTCCCTGAGCAGGGCTGGAGCCTGCTCTGCAATGGCGTGATCGTGTTCGAGGACACGGGTGAGCTACTGCCCGACGGCAGCAGCATCGCCCCGCACCGTGGTCCCGCCCGACACGCCCTGGTTGCCTGACCGTCGCTACTGTCGGTAGTTCGGCGGCGGCGGTCCGGGCTCAAGGGTGAACCCGTACCGCCGCTTCGCTGAAATGTACGTGACGGCGGGCGGCCGTCAGTTCTCGAACGCCTCCGGTGACGGGCAGGCGCACACCAGGTTCCGGTCGCCGTAGGCACCGTCGATACGCCGTACCGGCGGCCAGTACTTCGCAAACCGGTCCACGCCCGCCGGGTAGGCCGCCACCGACCGGGGATACGGGTGCGTCCATTCGTCGGCGGTGACCATCGCCGCCGTGTGCGGCGCGTTCGACAGCGGGTTGTCCCCCGCCGGCCACTGTCCCGCCTCGACCTGGTCGATTTCCTCCCGGATCGCGATCATCGCGTCGCAGAACCGGTCGAGTTCGGTCAGGTCCTCACTCTCGGTCGGCTCGACCATCAGGGTGCCGGCCACCGGGAACGACATGGTCGGCGCGTGGAACCCGTAGTCGATGAGCCGCTTGGCGACGTCGTCCACGCTCACCCCGGTCGCCTTGGTCAGACCACGCAGGTCGAGGATGCACTCGTGAGCGACCAGGCCCTTGTTGCCGGAGTACAGGACCGGGTAGTGCCCGCGTAGCCGGGCGGCGACGTAGTTGGCCGCCAGTACCGCCGTCCCGGTCGCCCGGGCCAGCCCGTCCGGGCCCATCATCCGCAGGTACACCCACGGGATCGGCAGGATCCCGGCCGATCCGTACCGGGCGGCAGAGATCGACGGTCGGACGGCCGCCCCGGTGGCGGTCAACGGGTCACCGGGCAGGTAGGCCGCCAGGTGTGCGCGGACCGCCACCGGCCCGACGCCGGGGCCACCGCCGCCGTGCGGGATGCAGAACGTCTTGTGCAGGTTGAGGTGGGACACGTCGGCGCCGAACGCGCCGGGCTTGGCGAATCCGACCAGCGCGTTGAGGTTGGCGCCGTCGACGTACACCTGTCCCCCGGCCTCGTGGACCTTCGCGCACAGGGCGGCGATGCCGGTCTCGTACACCCCGTGGGTGGACGGGTAGGTGACCATGATCGCGGACAGGGTGTCCCGATGGGCTTCGATTTTGCGGTCCAGGTCGACCAGGTCGACGTTGCCGTCGGCGTCGCAGCCGACCACCACCACCCGCATCCCGGCCATCACCGCGCTGGCGGCGTTGGTGCCGTGCGCCGACGAGGGGATCAGGCACACGTCACGGTGCCCCTGTCCCCGGTCCCGGTGGTAGGCCCGGATCGCCAGCAGGCCGGCGAGTTCCCCCTGCGACCCGGCGTTGGGTTGCACACTGACCGCGTCGTAACCGGTGACCTCGGCCAGCCAGCCCTCCAGGGAGCCGACCAGGTCGCGGTAGCCGGCGGTCTGCTCGGCCGGGGCGAACGGGTGGATGTTGGCGAACTCCGGCCAGCTCACCGGTTCCATCTCGGTGGTGGCGTTGAGTTTCATGGTGCAGGATCCGAGCGGGATCATGCCCCGGTCCAGGGCGTAGTCGGAGTCGGCCAGCCGGCGCAGGTAACGCAGCATCGACGTCTCGGACCGGTGGGTGTGGAACACCGGGTGGGTCAGGAACTCGCTGTCGCGGGCCAGCCCGGCCGGCAACGCGGACCCGGTTGCGGCCTCGACGGCCGTCCGGTCCGGCAGGCCCGCCGGCGTGGCCCCGTCCAGCAGGCTGGCGAACGCCGTCCGGACCGTCTGCAGGTGTTCCCAGGTGGTCGTCTCGTCGCAGGTGACGCCGACCAGGTCGGCGTCGACCAGGCGCAGGTTCACGCCCCGCTCGGCGGCGGCGGCCACCGCCTCGGCCGCCCGGCCCGGGACCCGTACCAGCAGGGTGTCGAAGAACTCCCGGTGGACGAGGTCGAACCCGAGCTCGCGCAGCAGGTGGGCGAGGGCGGCGGCCCGGTGCGCGGTCCGGGTGGCGATGGCGGTCAACCCGTCCGGACCGTGGTAGACGGCGTACATGCTGGCCATCACGGCCAGCAGCACCTGGGCGGTGCAGATGTTGCTAGTCGCCTTCTCCCGCCGGATGTGCTGCTCGCGGGTCTGTAACGCCAGCCGGTACGCCCGGGTGCCGTCGGCGTCGCGGGACACCCCGACCAGGCGGCCGGGCAGCATCCGCTCCAGGCCGGAACGCACCGCCAGGTAGCCGGCGTGCGGGCCGCCGAAGCCCATCGGTACGCCGAAGCGTTGGGTGGTGCCGGCGGCGATGTCGGCACCAATCTCCCCGGGTGCCCGCAGCAGGGTCAACGCCAACAGGTCGGCGGCGACGGTGACCAACGCCCCGACCGCGTGCGCCGCCGTGACCAGGGCACTGTGGTCGCGTACCGCACCGGAGGCGCCCGGGTACTGCAGGTGCAGCCCGAAGAACTCCGCCGGCAGCTCGTCGCGTTCCACGTCCAGCACCCGCACCTCGATGCCGAGCGGCTCGGCGCGGGTGGCGATGACCGAGATCGTCTGCGGCAGGGTGTCGGCGTCCACGACGTACACCGGGCTCTTGGTCTTGGATGCGCGGCGGGCCAGGGTCATCGCCTCGGCCGCCGCGGTGCCCTCGTCGAGCATCGACGCGTTCGCGGTGGCCAGCCCGGTCAGGTCGCAGACCATGGTCTGGAAGTTGAGCAGCGCCTCCAGCCGGCCCTGGCTGATCTCCGGCTGGTACGGGGTGTAGGCGGTGTACCAGGCCGGGTTCTCCAGCACGTTGCGGCGGATCACCGCCGGGGTGTGGGTGCCGTGGTAGCCGAGGCCGATCATCGACACGGCGACGGTGTTGCGGGCCGCGACGTCGCGCAGTTCGCTGATGGCCTCGGCCTCGGTGGCTGCCGGGGGCAGGTCGAGCCGGCCCTGCCAGCGGATCACCTCAGGGATCGCCGCGTCCATGAGTTCGTCGATCGAGCTGTAGCCCACCGTTTCCAGCATGCGGCGTTGGGCGTCGGGGTCCGGGCCGATGTGCCGGACGGCGAACTGTTCCACGGTCATCTATGCGCTCCCCGGGGGCGAGGTCGACAGGGCGGCCTCCCCCTCTGTCGCGTCCCGCTGAAAGGGGGAACACTCCACAGCGCCTGCCCACGAGGTCCTTTTGCCTGAGAGGTTCCGGGGAGGATTTGCCCCTTCGGCGCCGCCTGTCGGTTTCAGGCGGTCTCTCCCGCGTGGGTGGTACCGGCACCGGCCACGGTACCAGCCCTGATCAGCAACTGATGATCTACCCGTACGGCGGCACGGGCCGGGGTGAACGACTCCGGCCAGCGCACGATCCGGGGCTGGTGCGACGTCGCACCGGCCCCGGACCTGTCCGGGTCGTCAGCCCACCCAGCGGGGCTCGTTGCGGGGCAACGCGGCGGGCCCGCCCGGCTGCTGTGGCCCGCCCGCCACGGCACCAGGCGGACCGTCGAGCCGGTCCATGGTGCGGGCCAGTTGCTCCCGGCCCTCGCTGAGATGCTGGGCCGCGGCCTGCATGTGCGACATCATCATCTCGCCGAAGATCCGTAGCGCTTCCCGGGTGGCGACCGAGTCGTCGAAGTTGGTCCCGGCCGACGCCCGGTAGTCCTGCACCGCCCGCTGCGCCTCCTGGCGGGCGTCCTCGACCGCAGCCTGCAGATAGCTCTCGTACTGGGTCCGGGCGTACTCGGCCACCCGGCGGGCGTAGTCGTGCGCCTGGGCGATGATCTGTTCGGCTTCCCGTTGCGCCGCCGACAACAGGTTGACCTCTTTGGCCGCCGGCCTCGGCTGGGCACTGGGAATCACCCCGTGCCGGTGCAGTTCGAGATGGTCGTGCAGCCGCTCGTTCTCCGCCCGGAGGTCGGCGATCTGCGCGGCCAGCAGGTCGATCTCGTCAGCCACCTGGAGCCGGAACCGGTCCACGTCCCTGTGGTCGTAGCCACGCCGGGTGAACGAAGAGGAGTCGAATTCCCACCGACGTACCCGGTCTGCGGTCAGGCGTACCCGCAGACCCGTCGGGGCGGACACCTGCGTGCCGTCGTATCGGCTGATCGAGGCTGCGCTCACTGGGCACCTCCCAATGCCTCGGAAACGGACCGGCTCGCCGGCGGGCTGCCGGCGGTACGCCAACTCGCGCCGTACCAGTGTGTGCCGAGGTCCTCGTAGTGCAGTTGGCCGCTGCGGTAGCCGGCCTGCTGGAACCGGTCGACCGCCCGGGTGACCATCGTGTCCGAGCCACACAGGTAGACGTGCCGGGAGCGCCAGTCACCGTCGCCGAGGACCCGGTCGACGAACTGGGCGAACTCGCCGGGTCGGGTCGGGTCGGCCCCGACGACGTAGGTGACCCGCAGCCACGGATAGGAGGCCGCCAACTTGTCGATCGCGTCGTTGTCGTAGAACTCCATCCGCGACCGGGCCCCTACGTACAGGTCGACCCGCCGGCCGGGTCCCTGCACCGCCACCTGCTCCACCAGTGCCTTCAACGGTGCCCAGCCGGTGCCGCTGGCCAACAGCAGCAGGTCGCCGGCGCCGGCCTGGTCGAGGGACAGTCGGGTGCCCACCGGGGACGCCAGGTGCACCTCGTCGCCGACGCTGGTGCCGTAGACGAGTCGGGAGCTGACCACCCCGCCGGGCGTGGCCCGTACGTGCAGTTCGATGGTGCCGTCCTGGCGGGGTGCGTTGGCCGGCGAGTAGTACCGCCACGCGCGGGTCGCCGGCACGGACACCCCGATCGACTGTCCCGGGGTGAAGGGCAGCAAATACTGGGGCCGCAGGGTCAGCACCGCCACGTCGAAGCCGCACCGGTCGTGCGCCACGACCTCGCCGACCCACCACGGTGGGGCGACGTTCTCGGCCGCCTTCGCCGCGTCGGTCATCACCTGTGCGACCAGCCCGTACGCTGCGGCCCAGTCCTGGGCCAGTTCGTCGGTCCACTCGTCGGCGAGGAAATGTTGCAGTGTGGCCAGCAGCGCCTCGCCGACGGCCGGATAGTGTTCGGCCCGGACCGCGAACTTGCGGTGGTCGGCGCCGAGGGTCTGCAGGAAGCCCACGACCCGGTCCAACTGGTCGACGTGGGAGACGATGTGGCCCAGCGCGGTGACCAGCCGGTCCCGCTGACCCGCCATGTTGGTCGGGAACATCTGCCGGGTGTCCGGATGGGCGATGAAGAGCGTCGAGTAGAAGTAGTGCGGCACCTGGTCGCCGTGGGCGGCGACCAGGGACCAGCTCTGTTTGAGTCGGGCGACGTCCACGGTCAGTGCCCGCTGGCTACGACCTGGTCCTGCACCCGGGCGAGAACAGCGCGGACGTCGGCGAGGATGTCGTCCGGAACACCGAGTTCGGTCAGGGTCTGGGCCAGATGCTGGCCGACCCTGGCGTAGTGCTCGACGGGAATGTTCAACGGCTGGTGTGCCTCGGTCAGGCTCCGGCCGGTGTAGTTGTCCGGGCCGCCGAGCACGGTGGTCAGCATCAGCACCATGTGTCGGCGCTGTTCCACCATGTCGATCTTCTCGAAGTAGCCCACGAGGTCACGATCCGCCAGCACCCGGTCGTAGAACAGTTCGACGGCGGCCTTCACCGCCGGCGCCGCGCCGATGCGCTCGTAGTGCGACCGGGGGGAGCTGTCGGAGGAGTTGCTGGTGCTGCTTGTTTCCACTTCCGTCACGGTGTTTCCTTCCGGCGTAAGGGGGGTTCGCTCGGGTTGGAACTTGACTTGACAGGAGACAGGCGGCGTCACCGGCGGGATGGTTCGCGTCCGCCGGAGCGGTGCTGCCAAAAGCCGCCTGTCGGACGATAGCGTGCGCTTCGTGTCGTGTCAGCCCGCACCGCTGGAACTCGTACAAGATCGAATATTGTGGGTCGTCGGGCCTGCTGTCGCCGGCCGGTCGACCCGGATGGCACTAGACTTCCGCGGCGATGGAGAACCAGGCGTACACCGAGGAGAACGGGGTCCCCGGCGACGGCGCGTCGGCCGAGACCCGCCCATGCGGCCACTGTGGACGTCCGGTCCCGCAGCGGGCGGCCGCCGGACGGCCGTTCCGGTACTGCCGGGACAACGACGGCGCCTGCCAGCGGGCCTCCCGTAACACCCGGATGCGGCACCGTAACGCCCCCGGGCTCGCCGGCCAGGTCGCCCGTACGTGGGAGGCGGTCGACCGCCTCGACCAGGTGGTGCAGACGCTCACCGAGGCGCTGCACGCGGAACTGTCGCCGGCCGGGGTTAAACGGCAGCTGGCCGAGGTACGGGCCGAGGCCGCCGCCCAGGTGGCTGTGGCACAGACCGAACGCGACGAGGCGCGCCGCGACGCTGAGGCAGCCGCCGAGCGGGCCGTCTCGGCCCAGCAGGCCGCCACGACGGCAGCCGCCGAGCGGACCGCTGCCCGGCAGGCTGCCGACGACGCCCGGCAGACCGCGGCGCAGGCCCGGGAGCGTAC
>NZ_JBHTMP010000087.1:0-25695 GCF_042679305.1 Micromonospora sonneratiae
GGCCGAGGAGGTGTCCGCTTGGGTCGACGCCGCAACGGGCGCACAGGCGGGGCAGCTCGACAGCCTCCGCGGCAGGCTCCCTGACCACACTCCCAACGGGTAAGAGATCTCAATTACGCGACACTAGGTCCGCTCGTGATCTCCGCGCGGTGATTTGTGGGTTGTTCCAGGGGGATGATCCAGGGACTCCCATTTCCTCGGTGGTTAGGTGCTTTGCCAGGGACTTCGATCGTTGCGAGCTGGTAGGCAGCCTGCGGCGATCGCATGTGCGACGGCTGTCAATATTGCCCTGTGAATCTCTCTGATCTAGCGCGTCAGGTCCATGCCACCTCCCGTCTGACCGGCCGGTTCGTGTTGCGCTCCGGTCGGGTGGCTGACGAGTATTTCGACAAGTATCAGTTCGAGGCTGACCCGGTCCTGCTGGATGCCTTGGCCGAACATATGGCGGCGTTGGTGCCAGTCGGCACGCAGGTGCTGGCCGGATTGGAGATGGGCGGCATTGCGGTGGTGACCGCCCTCGGTCGGCACACTGGGCTACCCTGCGCCTTCGTTCGGAAGGCGGCGAAGCCGTATGGCACCGCTCGGCTGGCTGAAGGCGCTGATGTCGCCGGACGTCGGGTGCTTGTGGTGGAGGACGTGGTGACGTCCGGCGGTCAGGTTGTGGTTTCGACACAGCATCTACGTGATCTTGGCGGATGCGTCGATTCCGCGCTGTGCGTGATCGATCGGCAGGAAGGGGGAGCCGGGGCGCTGGCGGCTGAGGACATCGAATTGCGGGCGCTTCTGACCCGTGCCGACCTTGACAGCGCAGCCGCTCTGGACAGGTAAAACCTGCTGACGCCATGGTAGTGCCTGCTCATGCCGCTTCCGGTAGCTGCGTGAAGGTCTTGGTCGTAGAGCTGTCCAGAAACCGGCCATAGCCATCGCTGAGTTTGGTCGCTACCTGTGCGTCGATGACGTTGGGCAGGCCGGGACGCGCTCGGTGATGTGTGCTAGTCGATCTGCTCAGATGCAGGTCAGAACGTTATTCGACTGGCATCCGGTACACCAGCTCGTACCGACTGCCGGGCAACACAATGTCTGCGGTTTCCACGGGCACGCCATCGGCGTAGTAGGTGCGCTTGATTACCTGCACCTGAACTGACCGGGCTGGTAGACAAAGTGCCTCGACCTCGGTCGGTGTCGCTGCGCGGTCCGAGATACGTTCGACCTGCTCATCTACGTGCACGCCGATGTGGTCCATTCTGGCCACCACGCCAACAGCAACTCCATCTTCCGGCCACTCCACCGACGTACCTGCCGTGACGGCCAGTGGCTCGAACGATGTGGAGAGTTGTACGGGCTCGCCGTCGGCCATGAACCGATAGTCGGTGCGCATGATGGGTGCGCCGGGCTCGATGCCGAGGCGAGCGGCGATCCGTTCATCGGCGGTGCCGTGCCGGCTTGCGTGTTCCCAGCTTGGCTGCTGGCCGGCTTGCTCGGCGTCTGACGCGAACGGTGATGTTGAAGCAGAGTTCCGATGGCTGCGATTGGGCGCGTATCGGACCAGCCGCCGCATCTCGCGTACGTAGACGCCGGACCCAGCACGGCCTTCGACCAGGCCCTCACCCTTCAGGACGCTGATCGCCCACTTGGCAACTGTGCGACTGACGCCGTGCTGGCGCATGAGTGCGGACTCGCTCGGCAACTTCGATCCCGGTGCTATGTCTCCAGCGACGATCTGGGCGCGTAGATCAGCTGCGATTTGCAGATATGCAGGCGTTTTCGGCATGGGAATACCTCCGGTCAACCCGACCAGTCGATTACATAACATCTAGTTTGAACGGTGGGTGTCGAACGGGTCACCTTGTGTTATGGTTCGGCGTACAGGGCCTGTCCAAGTAGCGATAGGGCGGGTTCCCAGCCTGCACCTGGGACGGTTTGATGTCGAAGCCCGTTACCCCGTCGTTCGCCGACCGCATGCGACAGTTGCGTGCCGAGCGTGGCCTGTCCATCCGTGCCCTCGCGAAACTGACCTTCCACGCGAAGACGTACATCCACGAGCTGGAGACTGGCCGCAAACAGCCAACACCTCAAGTCGCACAGCGAATCGATGACGCGCTCGACGCGGGTGGGGTCTTGACGATGCTGGCAGCGTCGCAGCCAGACGGCGTGCGGCGTCGCGATCTTGTCGCTGCGGCTGGGTTCGCAGCAGTTCTACCCCACACGCTTCTCGTTTCAGGGCGGAAGGTCGGCGCTGATGTTCCACAGCAGCTCCTCGACCGTACCGCTCGGTTGCGCCGCATCGATGATTACCTTGGCGGGATCGACACCTACCCGATGTACGCGACTGAGGTCGAGTCCACGATGCGGTTGGTCCGGGAAGGCTCCTACACTGAGGCGACAGGCAGGTCGCTGCTGTCGGTCTTGGCGGAGCAGGCGCAGATGGCTGGCTGGGCGGCGTTCGACGGTGGTCGTCAGGATGACGCGGACCGGCTTTACCGGTTGAGCCTCGACGCGGCCCGGGACAGTGCGGATGAAGCGCTGGCCGCGAATGCCTTTGCGTTTCTGGCTTACGGTGCGACAGGCCGGACAGCTACGGAGACTGCTGCCGCCGCTTGTGACGCTGCCGGAACCAGCGCCACTCCACGAGTGCGATTGCTGCTGCACACTCGTGCGGCCTGGGCGTACGCGGTATCCGGACATGCTGCTGATGCTGCTGCCCACTTGGGGATCGGAGCGGCAGCATTAGCTGACGATGATGAGCGTCCTGAGCCCGACTGGGTGTACTGGGTAGATCAGGTTGAGCTTGAGATCATGACTGGCCGGTGCTGGACGGTGCTGCACCGGCCAGTCCGAGCGATACCCGCCCTTGAACGGGCTTTGAGCGCTTACGAGGACACACATGGTCGAGACAAGGCTCTCTACCTACTGTGGTTGGCCGACGCCTATCTCGACGCGAACGAGATCGAGCACGCATGTGTTGCAGTCCGTAAGGCCATGAAGCTTGCGGCTGGTGTCGGGTCGGTTCGACCCGGGGGCCGTCTTCAGGCGGTATTCGATCGACTGGATCCCCATGCGGCGCTGCCCTGTGTTGCCGACCTGAAGCAGGAGGCTAGGGAGTGGGGTCGTCGTCGACGGACTGTCGCAACCACTTCAGGCAAGCCGTAGAGCCGGCCACGATCGAGGTGGCGGTGATCTGTGGGTTGTCCCATGGATGGTGTTCCAGCAGGTGTGCTTCGAGGGCCTGATACCGACCCGCTGTCGTGTAGAGCAAGAGCCGCCACTCTTGACCGGTGCCGCGTTCGCCGAGATGCCAGAACACACTGACCACGGGGCCAATGACCTGGGCATTCCCGGCTAGGCGGGCCGCAACGACGGACTCGGCAAGGGCTACAGCCTCGGTCTGGGTCGCAGTTGCTGTCGATACCTCAAGGTAGTCGGTCACACCCGTCAGGTTAGCCGTTCGAATTGCTGATGAGTGTCCGCGGACATCGGCCAACCTGCGGCGGACACGTGATGACTAGATCTCGGCGGTTCGACTTCGGCAGCCTGAAATCGCTGGCGTGACCGTGCCAATTCACTGTTGCGCCCATCGGAATCAGGTGCGACGTATTGCTGCCGTGTGTTCGCTCCCGCAGGGCAGTCAGTGCAATTAAGGCATTAGCTCGTCGCGCCTCCAAAGACGAAGGGAATGCGTGGTGAGCAGACCGAAGTGGCTTAGTTGGAGCAGGGGCAGACCAGCGAAATCCGATGATCCCTCTGACCCGACACCGACCCCGCCAATCCCGAGGCCGCTGCCGGTAAGCCCGCCTGTTGATGATGGCCAGGAGCCACCTGAGCCACCTGGTCCGACTCGGCTCTGTGGAGACATGCGGTGAGCCGGCATCGTGCGCCGGTTCGTCCGTCCGGCTATCGAGGTGGTCACCGGGCCGGCACCCGGCCGGCAGTCCGCCGGCCACGGATCATCGGGCTCCTTCTCTCCAGGGGTGGCCGATGATTACGCCGGACCTGCCGTACGTTCCGCCTGGCACGGTGCTCACCCTGAACTCGGCGGACTGGTACCACCCCGACGAGGCCACCCGCGACGACCCGCATGACGTGGTCGTCGTGGTGGAGAAGGTCCATTCGGACGGGGCCACGGCGACGGCGGTTTCCGTCTGGGTCACCGGCCATGCGATTTCCTGCACCTGGCCCACCAGCGAATCACACCCGCCGTGTATCGAGCTGCGCGTACGGGTGGAGGCCATCCGACGAGCCGTCGCGGCGGGACCGGTGTGACCAGCGAAGACGAGTTGCCGGTCGGTCGGCGGGTGGCGTACTGGCGTAGCAGGCGGCGCCTGTCGCAGCAGTTGTTCGCCGATCGGCTCGGTAAGTCGAAGAGTTGGGTCGAGAAGGTGGAGCGTGGCGTACGTGGGTTGGGCAGGTTTTCGGTGCTGTACGAGATCGCCACGGTCCTGCGTATCGACGTGCAGATGCTGTTGCCGAAGGGCCATCAGCCGCAGCCGTTCGAGGCGGCCTCGCCCCTCATCACCGCCGGGGAGATCGGGGATTTGCAGACAGCCCTGGAACGGTACGAGTTGCTGCCAGGCAGTGCACCTGCCCCCGGTCTTTCGCCACTGGAAGAGGTGCGCAGGTCGGTGCGCAACGCGTGGCTCACCTATCAGCACGGCAGGTATCCGGTGCTGGTCAGGGCGCTGCCGAAACTGTTGCGGGACACGCAGGCCGCCGAGTTGGCCTTCCGGGTTCCGGTCGAGCACGTCAGGGAGGCCACCCACCTGCACGGGCAGGTCTACCAGCTCGCTTCGGCGCTGCTGCGGAAACTCGGGCACCACCGGTTGGCCTGGATCGCGGCAGACCGGGCCATGACGATCGCCGAACGCGCCGGAGACGACCTGCTCACCGGCATGGCCGCTGGCCAGTTCGGTCAGGCTCTCATCGGCCTCGGCCGGATCCGATCGGCCCTGGAGATCACCACGATCGCCGCGACCGCCCTCTCTCCTGGTGGGACGGCAAGCCAACAGCAGATCTCCGTACATGGGCATCTGTTGCTCCAGGCCGCGATGGCGGCGGCCAGACTCGGCGACCGCGCCAGCGTACGGGCGTTGTTCACCATGGCGACTGAGGCCGCCGCGCAGTTGGAGGGCGGCGACCACAACCACTGCTGGACCGGCTTCGGACCCACCAACCTCACCCTGCATCAGGCTGCCGCCGCCGTGCAGTTGGGCGACGGTGACCGGGCCATCCGAATCAACCAGGCGGAGATCGATCCGGATCGGCTTGCCGTACTCATGCCGGAACGGCGAGCCAACCACCAGCTCGTCCTGGCTCACGCGTACGCGCAGATCGGGGCCGTGGACCGGGCCGGCGAGTCCCTGCTGCACGGTGACCAGCTCGCGCCCGCCGAGATCCGCTGCCGACCCATCGCCCACAAAGTGATGTCCGACGTGCTACGGCAGACCCCGGGCACGCCGCCCGCGCCGGTAGCGCGGTTGGCCCAACAGATGGGCGTACGGCTGTGAGCCGCCGTTCAGCGTCCTTCGAGGTAGCGGAGTACGGCCAGCACCCGGCGGTGGTCGGTATCCGATGCCGGTAGCTGGAGCTTGCTGAAGATGTTGGCGATGTGCTTCTCGACGGCACGTTCGGTTACCACGAACGACCTTGCGATCGCAGCGTTCGTACGGCCCTCGGCCATGAGAGCGAGCACTTCCCGTTCCCGGGGGGTGAGCGTCCCGATGCCGTCGGTACGTCGGTTGGCGCCGAACAGTTGGGTCACGACCTCGGGGTCCAACGCGGTCCCGCCGGAAGCGACCCGGTTGAGCGCGTCGATGAAGTCGTCGATGTCGACGACCCGTTCCTTGAGCAGGTAGCCGACGCCGGAGGAGCCCTCGGCCAGTAACTCACCGACGAAGCGGGTCTCGACGTACTGGGAGAAGAGCAGGACACCGAGTCCCGGGAGCTGTCGGCGTAGCTCGATGGCCGCCCGTAGCCCCTCGTCGGTGTGGGTGGGTGGCATCCGAATGTCGATGACCGCGACGTCGGGTGGAGCCTCGGTGACGGCGGTGTGCAGCGCGGCGGCGTCTCCGACGGTGGTGACCTGGTGGCCGCGCAGGGCGAGAAGCTGGGCCAGCCCTTCGCGCAGGATGGCGGCGTCCTCGGCCAGGATGATTCGCATGTCGGCCCTCAGGTGTGCAGCGGCAGGTCGATGGTGACCACCGTAGGCCCGGCGGGTGGGCTGACCAGGTTCAGGGTTCCGTCGACGGTGGCGACCCGGTCGACGAGTCCCCGTAGTCCGGTGCCACCATCGAGGCTCGCGCTGCCGAGTTTCGCGCTGCCGAGTTTCGCGCTGCTGAGGGTCGCGCCGCCCTTGCCGTTGTCACTGATCCGCAGGTGCAGGCGCCCGCCGGGCTGGGTCACGTCGACGGTCGCGCGGCTCGCTCCACTGTGTTTGGCGATGTTCGTGAGCAGTTCGGCGACGCAGAAGTAGGCGATGGTCTCGATCGCCGCGGTTGGCCGGGTGGTGATGTCGGTACGCAGGTCGACCGGGATCGGGCTGCGGGCGGCGAGGGTGGCGATCGCCGCGTCGATCCCGCTGTCGAGGACGGGCGGGTGGATGCCGCGTACGACATCCCGCAGCTCGGTGATCGCGGACTTTGCGTTGTCCCGGGCGGCAGCCAGCAGGGCGCGGGTCGTTTCGGAGGTGTCGTCGCCGAGGGTCTCGGAGACCATGGTCAGGTTCATGCCGAGCGCCACGAGCCGGGCCTGTACGCCGTCGTGCAGGTCGCGTTCGATCCGGCGCAGCGTCGCGGCGGCGTCGTCGACCGCATGTGCCCGGGTACGCCGCAGGTCCGCGATCCGCTGTGTCGACCGGTCGGGACCGAGCAGGCTCCGGATCAGGAGCCGGTCGAGCAGGACCACTGCGCGTACCGCCCACGGGGCCAGGAGCAGCAGCAATGCGCCACCCGCGCTGACCACCAACAGCTCGGGCCAGGTGTCGAGGACGAGGCTGCCGAGGATGAACCCGGTCCGGGTGACGCCGTCGGCGTCCACGATGGTCATCTGGTTGACACCCAGCATGTGCTGGATCGGATAGGTCAGCGCGACCAATCCCCAGGCCCAGGTGACGATGACCACCCACAGGCTGAGCAGGGATACCGGCAGGGCTGCCAGCAGGTATCCGACCGCTCGCCAGCCGGTCGTGTCGCGCAGCCCGCCCCGGATCCGGGTGAAGAACCCGGGACCGGGGCGGAACGGCGCGGGCGACGCGATGTTCTCGCCCAGCAGGGTGCGGGCCATGCCGAGGCGTACCCGGGCCAGACCACGCGCACCGGGGACCAGCAGCGCCAGCAGGGGAACGCCGAGGGCGGTGATCGCCAGACCGGCGCTGAGGAACGCGCCGGTGAGGACGTAGGCGACCCCCAGGCAGGTGAGCGGGAAGCCGGCGACGACGTACGCCAGTTCGGCCCAGGCCCGGCGGGTGACCGGTGCCCGCAGGACCCGGTGAGCGACCTGCCAAATGCTTCGCACCTTGGCATCCTGCCCGGTCAGCCGAGCAGGCCGCGTACCAGCCGGCCCTGGAGCCAGGTGAGTCCCCGGACGATCCACGGCATCGCCAGCAGGAAGGTCAGTCCGCCGAACACGGCATGGAAGGCCCAGGCGCCGATCAGGGTGGGCCCACCCCAGGCATCCGGGCCACCGGCGCCCCAACCGAGCAGCATCCGGGCCGGGTAGGCGAGGTTGAGCAGGGCGATCGACCAGCCGTACGCGGTGATCAGCAGGACCAGGAGGCTGAGCGGGACCGCCAGTACGGCGTGGACCAGCGCCCGTACGCCGGTCCGTTGTGGTTCGGCGACGTCCAGGCGCAGCAGGGAGCGGGCGACCCGGCGCTGCAACCGGCCGGCCGGGCCGCCGACCAGGGCCAACGGCACGCTCACCAGCGTGACGGGCAGGGCGATCATTGCGTACGCGGTCCGCCGCCAGGTGTCGGCGGTGAACGGTGCCCGCAGCCAGGCCGGTACAGCGGTACGGCGAGCCGACGAGCGACGGATCGCCGGGCGGTGGGTCAGTGTAGGCGTGGCAGCCATCGGGAACACCCTTCCGAGCAGGCAGAACGTGATGTGTCCATGCTTGTCGGCGAGGGCTGGCGATCCCATGGTGCAGCCACGGAACCTGAGGGTTCGGTTAACCGAACCGTTGAGCGTTCGCCGCCGCGAAAGCGTTCGCCGCGAAGGGGGGTGGTGGCACTGAGCGGGGGTTCGCGTATCGGAAGCGGTGCTGTGCGATGGGCGCGTCTTCCATCGCAGCAGGTGACGGTGCTTCATCGTAGGCAGGGTCGAGTGGCGAAGGGCGGCAGTGAGGCCAGGGGCAGAGCGAAGCCTGTGATACCGGTGTCGGCGACACCATGAGCAACAGGAGAGGTGTCGATGGAAATCACCCTGTTGGGCTGGGTTGTGACGATCGGAGTGATCCTGGCCCTGCTGGCGTTGGACCTGCTCGTCGGTGTGGCGCGGCCACACGTGGTCGGATTCCGCGAGGCCACGGCATGGTCGGTGTTCTACATAGCCGTTGCAGTGATCTTCGGCCTGGTCTTCGCCGGGATCGTCGGGTGGGACTACGGCACCGAGTACTTCGCCGGCTACATCGTCGAGAAGAGTCTCTCGGTCGACAACCTGTTCGTTTTCGTCATCATCCTGTCGACGTTCGCCGTACCCCAGGAGCATCAACACAAGGTGCTCACGTTCGGCATCATCGCCGCGTTGATCCTGCGCGCGATCTTCATTGCACTCGGTGCGACCCTGCTGGCGCTCTTCTCGTTCATGTTCCTGATCTTCGGCCTGCTGCTGATCTGGACCGCCGTCCAGATGTTCCGGCACCGCAACGAGGACCCCGACATCGAGACCAACCTGGTGGTACGGGCCACCCGACGGCTGCTGCCGGTCACCGACGAGTACGTCAACGGACGGATGACCACTCGTATCGATGGGCGCCGCATGTTCACGCCGCTGTTCGTGGTGCTCATTGCGATCGGTGGTACCGACCTTCTGTTCGCCCTCGACTCCATCCCAGCGGTGTTCGGGGTGACCGACCAGCCCTACATCGTCTTCGTGGCCAACGCGTTCGCGCTGCTCGGGCTGCGGGCGCTGTACTTCCTGGTCACCGGATTGCTCGACCGACTGGTCTACCTGTCGGCCGGCTTGTCAGTGATCCTCGCGTTCATCGGGGTGAAGCTCGTCCTGCACTGGGCGCACGTCGACCTGAACCCCAACGTGCCGGAGATCTCCACGCCCGTCTCGCTGTCCGTCATCCTCGGGGTGCTCGCCGTCGCCACCGTCGCCAGCCTGATCAAGACCCGCCGCGACCCTACCGCCCGTGCCCACGCAGGCGTTGTCGCCGGCAAGCCGCGCGCCCGGGAGGATCAGCAGCGGCCCTCCTCGTCGTAGCTCGTCGTAGCTCGTCGTGGCTCGTTGTAGCTCGTTGTAGCTCGTTGTCGCTCGTCCTAGCGACGGAGGCCGGCGTCGCTCAGGCTTCGACGTCCCGCCGCTGTGGGCGTAGGCCGGCAAGCGTGGTCTCGACCAGCGTGTCGGCGTACTGCTCGGTGAGTGGGCCGCTGCGCAGCAGCCAGCGGTTGAGCAGCGGCCCCCACAGCAGGTCGACGGCGAGATCGAGGTCGAGGTCGGTACGGAGCTGACCTGCCTGCTGGGCACTGCGGAGTCGCTGCTTCTTCAGCTCCTTCATCGGTGCGTCGAGGCGCTCGGTGTAGCTGGCGGCCAGGGCGGGATCATGGAGGATCTCGGTGGTGAGTGCCCGCATCGGTTCGTCGTACCGGGGGTCGTTCAGTTCGACGACGGTGCTGCGCAGCACCAGTTTCAGGTCGGCTTCGAGGTCGCCGGTGTCGGGTAGTCCCTGCTGTTCGTCCGGCCCGGCGCTGAGCGCCAGGAACGCGTCGAAGAGGACCGCGCCCTTCGACGGCCACCAGCGGTAGATGGTCTGTTTGCCGACGCCGGCCCGGGCGGCGATGCCTTCGATGCTCAGTTTGGCGTAGCCGACCTCGCCGACGAGTTCGAAGGCGGCGGTGAGGATGGCCTGCCGCGATGCCTCACTGCGCCGGGATGAGCTGGGGCGTCTCTGCTGCGTCGTCACGGGCGTCAGCATAGCCGACGTATGAGACGAGACGGTCCGTCTTGACAACCTGCCGCCGGGAGTGGATAGTTCTCCACGCAAGACGAGACGGACCGTCTCGGAAGCGGGGAAGAGGAGTACCCCATGACCACCGCCCCATCCACCACCGCTCCCGGTCGGGTCTGGTTCATCACCGGGGCCAGCCGGGGCCTCGGCCAGGCATTCGCCCGTGCAGCGCTCGACGCCGGCGACCGGGTGGTCGCCACCGCCCGCAACATCGCGACGATCGAGGAACTGGCCACCAAGCACGAGGGCAGGGTGCTGGCCTTGCCCCTGGACGTCACCGACCGGACCGCGGTCTTCGCCGCCGTCACGACGGCGGTCGAGCACTTCGGCCGACTCGACATCGTCGTCAACAACGCCGGTACGTTGACCATGGGCATGGTCGAGGAGTTCGCCGAGGCGGAGGCCCGCGCCCAGTTCGAGACCAACTTCTTCGGCGCGCTCTGGGTCAGCCAGGCGGTCCTACCCCAACTGCGGGCCCAGGGTTCCGGACACGTCGTGCAGGTCTCCAGCATCGCCGCGCTGGGCGGGTTCCCCAGCACCGGCATGTACAGCGCCAGCAAGTTCGCGCTGGAGGGGATGAGCGAGGCGCTGTCGATGGAGGCCGCGCAGTACGGCGTCAAGGTCAGCATCATCCAGCCCGGCGGCTACTGGACCGACCTGTACACCAGTGCGCGATCGACCACGCCGCTGGACGCGTACGTCCCGCTGCGGACCGAACTGGAGAAGCAGTGGTCCGAAGGCTCGGTCGACAGCGAACCCCGGTTGGCCGCCGAGGCGCTGATGAAGCTGGTCGACAGCGAGAACCCGCCGCTGCGACTGCTGCTCGGCAGCATGGTCTACGACCTGGCCTTCGACATCTCCCAGCAGCGGATGCAGACCTGGGCCGGCTGGGAGCAGGTCAGCCGAGCGGCTGAGCATGCCGTCCCGGCACCGTCCGGACCGCCTGCCGAAGGAGGCGGCAACTGAACCTGCCCCGGACCCCAGAACACCCCGGATCCGTACCCCGACTGAGCGGAGGACACCTTTATGCGTACCGGTCATTCCATGCCTGACGCGCAACTCGCCCTCTCCGAAGTGACCAAGCGATACGACGACGATGTCCTGCTCGACCGGATCTCACTCACCATCAGACCGGGCGACAAGGTCGGGGTGATCGGGGACAACGGTTCCGGCAAGTCGACCCTGCTGCGGCTACTTGCCGGCCGGGAGCGTCCCGACAACGGGTCGGTGACCGTCGTCGCGCCCGGTGGCGTCGGCTACCTGGCCCAGACCCTGGACCTGCCCGACAGCGCGGTCGTGGGCGATGCCATCGATCTTGCGCTGGCCGACATACGCAGCCTGGAACAGCAGATCCGGCAGGCCGAGGCCGGGTTGGCGAACGCCACTCCCACCGACTTGGCCGAATATGCCCGGCTGGTTGCCGAGTTCGAGGCACGCGACGGTTACCTGGCGGACGCCCGGGTGGAGATCGCGCTACACGGGTTGGGGCAACCCGGTCTGGATCGGGACCGGCCGCTCGGCACCCTCTCCGGCGGGCAGCGGTCCCGGTTGGCCCTCGCCGCCACCCTGGCGGCAGCGCCGGAACTGTTGCTACTCGACGAACCCACGAACGATCTCGACGATGCGGCGATCGCCTGGCTGGAGGACCACCTACGCCGACACCGGGGGACGGTGGTCGCGGTCACGCACGACCGGGTGTTCCTCGACCGGGTGACCACGACGATCCTGGAGGTCGACCACGACCTTCGTACGGTGCACCGCTACGGCAACGGGTACGCCGGTTACCTGGGTGCGAAGGCTGCTGCCCGGGCACGTTGGATCAGGGAGTACGACCAGTGGCGTGCCGACGTAACCCGGCAGACGGACCGGGCCGAGTCCAACGTCGTCCGGCTGGATGCCATCCCACGTAAGCTCCCACGCGGGTTCAGCGGTGCAGGCGCGTTCCGGGCCAGGTCCCGGGCGCACGGGGCGATGGGTCGGATCCGCAACGCTCAGGAGCGGTTGCAGCGGCTCACCGCCGATCCGGTGCCGCCGCCACCCCAGCCGTTGCAGTTCACCGCCCACCTCACCGGTGGTCGGAGCGACACCGACGGTCCGGTCGCGGAGTTGACGGACGTACGGATCACTGGTCGGCTGGACGTGCCGTCGCTACGGATCGAGCCTGGTCAGCGGCTGCTCGTCACCGGACCGAACGGTGCGGGAAAGACCACCCTGCTCCGGGTCTTGGCCGGCGACCTGATCCCGGACGCCGGTACGGTCCGCCGGCCGGAACGGATCGGCTGGCTACGCCAGGGTGTCGGGTCCGGAGCCGACCGGCGTACGCTCCTGGCCGCCTTCGCAGCTGCCCGGTCGGGGAGTCCGGACGAGTACGCCGACATGTTGCTCGGGCTGGGCCTGTTCCGCGCTGCCGATCTCGGCAGACAGGTCCGTACGCTCTCCGTCGGTCAGCAGCGTCGGCTTGAGCTGGCCCGGCTGGTCTGCGAGCGCACCGACCTGCTACTCCTCGACGAGCCGACCAACCACCTGTCGCCCGCCCTGGTGGAGGAACTGGAACAGGCGCTGGCAACCTATTCGGGCGCGCTGGTGATCGTCACGCACGATCGACGTTTGCGTTCCGCCTTCACCGGCCCACGGTTGGAGGTCACACCACGCCATCGCGACCTCACACTGACCGGTCGATGACCTGAGGAGTGAAAACAGGACATCGGAGACCGGGCACTGTGGATGGATCATAGTTCGATGATTGATATATGTTGCCTACGTGAGTCCGATGCGCGAGCCGACGTTCCTCATCCTGACGGCGTTGGCCGGTGGTGACGCCCTGCACGGCTACGGCATCGTCCAGGAGGTAGCCGCCCTGTCCGACAACCGGGTCTCCCTGCTGCCCGGCACTCTCTACACGGCACTCGACCGGCTGGCTGCTCAGGGCTTGGTGGAACGTGACCGTGAGGAGGTCGTGGACGGGCGGCTACGCCGCTACTACCGGCTGACCAGTGATGGCCGGAGCATCCTCGAAGCCGAAACCGCCCGCCTTCGGCAACTCGCCACCGCTGCCGAGACCCGGCTGCGCAGCACCCGACCCAGCATCGCCTGACCCGTACGCGCAACCTTCGAGGGAGAGCCATGCCGACGACGGGCCACCGCCTTACGCGCCGCTACCGCCGCCTACTGTTCAGCTACCCTCGCGACTACCGGCGCGAACGCGGTGAGGAGATCATCGGTACGCTGCTCGAACTCGCGCCGCCGGGGCGTACCCGCCCCACAGTCCCCGAGGCCGCCAACCTGATCCGGCACGGCATGCGAGCCCGGCTGGGGCGCCCGGACAGTCGTGCCGTCGTCGTCTGGGCAGCGCTCACCGCCACCATCTGCGGGCTGTTCACGGCCGCCATCGCCACCCGCGCCGCCTGGGAGACGTCCCGGCCCCAACCTGGCCGGGCAGAGGCCACCGAGATCTTCGACGCGGTCCTGCCCGAGCACGACCTCGACGACCTCACCACGCCATCTGCCCTGTTCGTGATTTACTCACAGCCGCTCAGCCTGGACAACGCCGACAGTCTGCTCTTCGGCGACGGCGGCGAGTACGGGCACAGCAGCACCTCCGCCCATGCCGCCGGTACGCCCCCGATCGACCCGGCGCAGCTGATGCCCCTCACGCAGGAGCGCCTGCGGGCCGCCGGCTGGCACGTCTACGCCCCGGTCGTCGACGAATACACCGGATGCATCGACAAGTACTGCGATTCGTTGATGCAGGTCACGAGGACGGAGGTCACCGCGTCTCGCGGGGACACCTTCGTCGAGATCGCCTTCCAGTGGCCACCCACCGACGCGGATGCGCCGTACCTCTCGGTGAGTCTCTATCGAGGGACCCCGTCGGCCGTCCCGTATGCGGGGGTAGCCGGCGGGCTGCTCGGCGTACTGGTCGGTTGGCTGTTGTTCGGTTGGGCCAGCCGTCGTACGGACGGCCACCATCTGATGGTGCGGGCGACCGCCACCACGCTGTACGGGGTCACCATGCTCCTCTGGTGGCCCCCGACCCTCCTGGCTGTGCTCAGTGTGTGGCAGCACCACCTCGGCGAACCGCATCCGCAGTGGCATCCATTCTGGGAGTGGCTCGGTCAGCCCACGGCGTCCCTGCTGTTCCTCGTCGGCTGTGTCGCCGTACTGCTGGCTCTCGTCCTCGCCGCGCTGCCCCGGCCGGGCGTTCGTAGCGCGCCCACGGGCAAGCAGTTGATCCACCCGTAGCCGTAGTACGGCTGGATGTGAAAACCGGTGTGCCGGTGGGACGGACCTGTCCCACCGGCACACCGGTTTCTACGGTTTCGCCTGGTCAGCTGGCCGATGCCGGTCGGCTCAGCATGTCACCTCGGCTCAGCATGTCACCTCGGCTCAGTGCTTCAGCACCGGACCGGCAGCGGCTGCCGCCTCGGCGGCCTCCTCCTGCGCCAGCCGCTCGGAGCCGCTGGTGGTGTGCAGCGGCTTCTCCTTGATGAAGAGCACCGCAATCAGCGCCAGTACGGCGAACGGTGCACCGATGAGGAAGAGTTCGGCGGTGGCGATGCCGTACACGTCCTGCACGATCTTCAGGATCGGCCCTTCCAGCTTGGACAGGTCCGGCACCTTGGCCTCGCCGCCGCCACTGTCGCCGCCCTGGGCCAGCGGGCCGAGCTTCTCGGCCATCAGGGTGCCGACCCGGTTGGCCAGCACCGCGCCCAGCGCGCTGACGCCGATGGCCCCACCCATGCTGCGGAAGAAGGTCGTGACCGAGGTGACCGCCCCGAGTTCGTGGGCGGGTACGTCGTTCTGTGCGGCCAGGACCAGGTTCTGCATGAGCATGCCGACGCCGATGCCGAGGATCGCCATGTAGCTGGACAGGACCACCATGCTGGTCTGCGCGTCGATGGTGCCGAGCAGGAGCATGCCGACGGTCATGATCGCGCCACCGGCGACGAGGAAGATCTTCCACTTGCCGAACTTGGTGATGAGCTGCCCGGCCACCGTCGACGAGACCAGCAGACCGAAGACCATCGGCAGGCTCATCAGGCCGGCGACGGTGGGCGACTTGCCCAGCGAGATCTGGAAGTACTGGGACAGGAAGACGGTGCCACCGAACATCGCCACGCCGACGAGCACGCTGGCGAGGGTGGCCAGCGAGACGGTGCGGTTACGGAAGATGTCGAGCGGGATGATCGGCTCGGCGGCACGGGACTCGACGACCACGGCCAGGGCGAGGAGCAGGAGGCCGCCCGCGACCAGGCCGGCGGTCCACCAGGACGCCCAGGCGAACTTGTTTCCGGCCATCGAGGACCAGATCAGCAGGGTGGAGACACCGGTGGTGATCAGCAGGGCGCCGAGCCAGTCGATGCTGACCTTCCGCTTCACGACCGGCAGGTGCAGGGTCTTCTGTAGCAGCACGATCGCCAGCAGGGTGAACGGCACACCGATCAGGAAGCACCAGCGCCAGCCCAGCCACGAGGTGTCGACGAGCACGCCACCGATCAGCGGACCGGCGATGGTGCCGACACCGAAGACCGCGCCGAAGATACCGGCGTAGCGGCCGAGTTCCCGGGGCGGGATCATCGCGGCCATCACGATCATGGCCAGTGCGGTCATACCACCGGCACCGATGCCCTGGATCACCCGGCTGACCAGCAGGATCTCGACGTTCGGGGTGAGGCCGGCGATCAGCGAGCCGACGACGAACAGGCCGAGGGAGAGCTGGATCAGCAGCTTCTTGCTGAACAGGTCGGCCATCTTGCCCCAGAGCGGGACGGTGGCGGTCATGGCCAGCAGTTCGCTGGTGACGATCCAGGTGTAGACGGACTGGGTGCCCTTCAGATCGGCGATGATCCGGGGCAGGGCGTTCGACACGATGGTCGAGGCCAGGATCGACACGAACATGCCGACCATCAGGCCGGAGAGCGCCTGAAGCACCTCACGGCGGGACATTCGCCCTGAGTTGGCTGCGGTCACCGGCTCCGGCGCAGCGGTGGTGGCGGTCATCAATTACTTCCTCACGGTATGTGCACGGCACAGGGCGTTTGTCCGCCCGGGTCTGTTCGGGCCGGCGACACGGACACGCCTCCGCCCGAAGCGGAACGTGCGGCGTCGACCAGCAGGTCTACAAGATCGGGCGGGGGTCGGGCAGCCCGGCGGCGAGCGTCGCGAACGCCTCGTCCACCAGCTCGGTGAGGAGCCTGTGGCCACCGCTGGCGAACCAGCGCGCTGCCGCTACCCGGCAGGCCGCGCTGGCCACGGCGGCGACGAGCGCCGGGTAGACGTCGGTGTCCGGGTCGACACCCGTACGCGCGGCGATGAGCCCCGCCAACGCCCGCTCGGTCTCCACCCCGCTGGCCACCAGCCGGGGCAGGAGGGACGGGTTGCGATCCACCACCTGCATCCGGAGCAGCCACAGCTCCTGGTTCGCCTGCATCTCCTGGAGGGTCTCCTCCAGGGCGAGGCGTACGGCCCCGATCGTCGGCACATCTGCCGGTACGGCGGCCAGCCGCTCCAGGAGTCGGTGGTTGTCCCGGATGGCGTCGCCGGTGAGCGCCTCGTTCTTGCACGAGAAGTAGTTGAAGAACGTTCGGGACGAGACGTCGGCCGCGTCGCTGATGTCCTCCACCGTGACCGCGTCCACGCCCCGTTCGGAGACCAGTCGCAGGGCAGCCGTGATCAATGCGGCGCGGGTCTGCTGCTTCTTGCGGTCCCGACGCCCCATGGCGGCTTCCTGGTCAACGGTCATTACGCTGCACGCTACAGCGATTTTTTCCGAGCCTGCAAACTTTCACATTATGCAGTTGAGTGACCTGGCGCACTCCGGGCGCGTGCCCCGGGTAGAAAGAGCACGGAACCAGCCGTCCCTTGGGAGGAGATCAGATGTTCCTGGACCGCCAGATCGCGCCCGACCCGTACGAGGTGCTGCCGCCCGTACCGGCGTTTACGCTGATCAGCGACGATGTCCACAATGGTGAACCGATGGGACTGGAGTTCGCCCACGACAGCGTCGGTGGCGCGAACCTGTCGCCGCAGTTGGCCTGGTCGGATTTCCCCGACGCGACCAGGGGCTTCGCGGTCACCTGTTTCGACCCGGATGCGCCGACTGGCAGCGGGTTCTGGCACTGGGTCCTGGTGAACGTCCCGTTGTCGGTGACCGATCTGGAACGGGGTGCCGGTCGTACCCCCGCACCTGGCGTGGGTGGCGCGTTCAGCGTGCGCAACGACTACGGCGTGGAGGGGTACGGCGGTGCCGCTCCGCCGGCGGGTGACCGCCCGCACCGGTACGTCTTCGCAGTGCATGCCCTCGACGTCGAGCGGCTGGACGTGGCGCCGCACTCGACGCCGGCCTACGTCGGGTTCAACATGACCTTCCACACCCTGGCGCGGGCGGTGATCCGGCCGACGTACCAGATCCCGCCGCAGTGACGCTGCCGGTCATCCTGATGATGTGACCCTGCCGGTCGAACCGCAGTGACGCTGTCGGTCATGCGGTGACCCTGCCGGTCGTCGCCGGCATCGCGGCTCGCCCGCGGTGCCGGCAGTGCCACCACTGCCGGCGGTTCCGACCGGTCAGGCGGGCACCCGGGCGACCGCGAAGACCGACTGGCCGAACGGTGGGCGGACGACCTGCTCGGCCGCCTTGGTGACCGGGAGCACGAGGGTGTCGTAGATCTTCACCATCGGGCCTTCCTTGGGCATCAGGCGGAAGACGCTGGTCGCCATGAAGTAGCCGATCAGGCCGAGCGCGTTGGCGTAGTGCAGCTTCTCCACCGTCAGGCCCGCCTCGGTCAGGGCGGCGTGCATCGTCTTCTTGGTGTAGCGACGCACGTGGCCGGTGGCGATGTCCGCCGGGCTCATCGCGAACTGGAACGCCGGAACGATCAGGACGATGGCCCCACCCGGGCGGACCAGGTCACGCATGCTGCGCAGCGCACCAACGTGGTCCTCGATGTGCTCCAGCACGTTGTACGAGACGGCGGCGCTGTAGTCACCCCGCTCGGAGTGCGGCAGCAGCATCTGCCGTACCTCGATGTTGGGTTCGTCGGCCAGCCGCTCCTTGAGCTGGACGAGCCGCTCGGGGTCGGCCTCGGTGGCGGTGAACTGGCGGAAGTGAGGTGCCCATTCGAGGGCGTAGTCGCCCAGGCCGCTGCCGATTTCGATCGGGTTGTCACCGAGGTACGGTATTGCCAGTTCGACGAACCATCGCCGGTGGTTGACGGCGGTGGCAAGTCCTTCAAGGACCTCGGACTGGACCCGCTGATCCCCAGTGATTTCTGCCATGCGTCGATTCCTCACGATCTGAACTCGACTTGCACCTGGACCGACAGAGTGAACCATCTACGACGACGGTAGGGAAATCGGGGCACTGCCGGGGGCCGAATGCGAAGGTTTCTCATTTTAGCTTAGCTGAGCCGGTCATTTCGGACAGAGTTCGCTGATGTTGGCAAATGCCCGTATGGGCTACCGCCCTCGGTTACTGTCCGAGTCATCATGACTACCTCTGGTGCCGGAGCTGTTGGTCCGTCGATGAAACCAGGAGTTGACAATGGTGCTTCACGATCGATGAGCCTCGCTGAGCGTCATCTCGACGATAACAATTCAGATG
Source organism: Micromonospora sonneratiae (assembly GCF_042679305.1). Classification (NCBI taxonomy): domain Bacteria; kingdom Bacillati; phylum Actinomycetota; class Actinomycetes; order Micromonosporales; family Micromonosporaceae; genus Micromonospora; species Micromonospora sonneratiae. The sequence goes on from NZ_JBHTMP010000087.1 coordinate 18,767, forward strand.
AGGATCAATTGGAGCCGGGCGGTACGCCGGCGGACAGCGCGCCGCTGACGCGGACCCCGCCCGAGGTGCCGACCCGATCGCTGCCCGGACGTACGGCCCGCTGGCTGCGCGAACCCCGGATCCGGGACGCAGGAGCGGTGCTGAGCTTCGTCGTGTCGGCCCTCTGGGTCACCCTGCGACTGTGGCGGCATCCGACCCACGGCCTTCGCTCCAATCTGGTCGACCAGGCATTCTTCGAGTGGATGCTGGCGCACGGTGCCCGGGTGGTGACCGAGTTCGCCTATCCGTTCGTCTCCTATCGGATGAACGCCCCCAGCGGCGTGAACATGATGGCGAACACGTCGGTGTTGGCCGTGTCCATCCCAATGACACCGTTGACCCTGGTGCTCGGCCCGCGCCTCACCTTCAACATCTTTCTCACCCTGGCGCTGATCGCCACCGCCACGACGTGGTACTTCGTGCTGTCCCGACACGTGGTCACATCCCGGGCGGCAGCCTGGCTCGGCGCACTCTTCTGCGGTTTCGCGCCGAGCATGGTGTCGCATGCCAACGGCCACCCGAACATCGTTTCGCAGTTCCTCGTACCCCTGATCATCTGGCGTACACTCCGCCTCCGGCAGGCGGGGCGGTGGGGACGTAACGGTCTGCTGCTCGGTCTGCTCGTCGTATGGCAGGCGTTCATCAACCTCGAGGTGCTGTTGATGACCGCGGTCGGCCTGGGCATCTTCGTAGCGGTGACGGCCGTCCTGCGCCCCGAACTCCGGCGCGACCTCCGGCCGTTCCTGGCCGGTCTCGGCGTTGCTGCGTCGGTCGTACTGGTTCTGCTGGCGTACCCGCTGTACGTACAGTTCTTCGGCCCGCAGTCCTATCACGGGCTGCCGGGCGACATCCGGCGCTACGGTGCCGATCTGGCCTCCTTCGTGGCCTTCTCCCGCGAGTCGATCGCCGGTGATCCGGCGACCGCGCAGCGGCTGACCCAGAACCCCAGCGAGGAGAACGCCTTCTTCGGCTGGCCCCTGGTCGTCCTGGTGGCCGCCCTGGTGCTGTGGATGCGCCGTAGCGCCACGGTGGTCGGGCTGGCCGCAGCCGGGCTGGTCTTCGCCCTGTTCTCGCTGGGGCCCGCCATCCGGTTCGACGGTCGACAGACCGGTGTTCCCGGCCCGTGGCGGCTGCTGGGCAACCTGCCGGTGCTCGACTCGGCGGTGCCGACCCGGTGGGCGGTGGCGATCACCCCGATCGTCGGCATCCTGCTGGCGCTCGGCGGTGACCGTATCGCCCGGTTGGCCCGGCAACATCCTGCGGCGGCCGGACAGATCAGGTTCGCCGGGGTGACCGTGGCCGTCATGGCCCTACTGCCGGTCGCCCCCACCCCGCTGCCGTCGACCCGGGTGCCGCAGACCCCGGAGTTCGTCACCTCCGGGGCATGGCGCGGTTACGCCGAGGGCGACCGGACGATGGTCACCCTGCCGTTGCCGACCAGCACCTACCCGGACCCGCTGCGGTGGTCGGCCGAGACCGGGCTGGACCTGCGGCTGGCGGGGGGATACTTCCTCGGCCCGGGGACCCGACCGGACGGCACCGGGAGCCGGACCGCGCTTTTCACCGCGCCGAAACGCCCGACGGGTACGTTCCTCGACACTATCCGCCGTACCGGGCGGGTGCCGACCATCACCGCCCAGTTGCGGGCCGATGCGGTCGAGGACCTGCGATTCTGGCGCGCGGGGATGGTGGTCCTGGCCCCACAGCGGTACGACAGTGCGCTGCGGCGCGGGATGACCAGGCTCATCGGCATCGAGCCGACGAGGATCGGCGGTGTGTGGGTGTGGGACGTCCGCCCCATCGTCGGCTGACTGGCAGCGCGGCGCTTACCGTGGCCGGGTCAGGACGGTCGGATGCAGCAGCCGGCGCAGTACTTCGGCTGCGGCAGGGTGAACGCCAGGCAGCAGGTCTTGCGCTGCACGGCCAGCCCCCCGTTCGGACCGGGGGTCAGTTCGATCAGGTTGTCGACGTCGAGCGCGGACAGCAGCGTGTTGATGTGCTGCGCCGAGGAGCCCGGCAGCGTGTCGGCGGCCCGCAGGATTCCGTTCGCCACCCCGGAGGCGACCGAGCCCAACAGCGTACGGGCACCGACCCGGACTCGGGACTGGATCGACTCCAGCAGCGGGGTCAGGTGTTCGTCGAGCAGTGCGGTGCGCAGCGTCCCGAGCAGTTCGGCCTCGTCGGCGACGACGCGTACCTGCGGCAGGCCGGAGAGGGCCAGCGGGTCCGAAGGCAGGACCGCGACCGTTGTCGAGCGGCGTAGGCCGATCGCCAGCAGCGGTCGCTCGTTGCTGAAGTCGACCACCACGTCCGATGCGGGCGGCAGTGGAACCCGCCGGGCGGAGGCCCAACCGAGCACCACGGGCAGGGCCAACCAGTAGGTGTAGGACTTCCAGGCCAACGCGGCGGCGGCGTGGGGTGCCGCGCCCAGGGTGTTGGCGGCGGCGTCGAGCAGTTCCGACAGGCGGCTGCCGTCGACCAGTTCGGTGGCGGGCAGCCAGCCGGTCAGATCGTCGACGAGCAGGCCCCGGGCCAGGCCGGGTAGATCGTCGGTGCCGAACATGGCCCGAAGCGACGCGGTCACCGGGGCGAGCGGTTCGTCGAGGCAGGCGCGGTCGATCGCGGAGGTCACTGGGCGTCACCAGCCATGGCTACGGCAGCGCCGCTGACCAGCGAACGGCCGAAATCATCGGCCGGCTGGGGTTGCCACTGCGTCACCGCTGTCACCTCGACCCGTTGCGTCTTGCCTCGCCGTACGGACGGTTGCCTGTCTGCTGACGACCACTCTAGCTAAGGCTAGCCTAACCAGATCGGCTGGGGGTGAGGGAACCCTAACCTGGGGGTGGGTGGGTTCTTCGTCACCTTTTTGGCAGAGCGTTGGCAGAACGCCGACGGATGAGCTGGGTGAAGATGACTGGCGGTGGCTGGCCAGCGGTAAGTGAACGCGAAATAGGGTCGCGGCTCACGTTAGGATCGACGATAGTAGTTTGATTGTCAAGCCAAATGTCGTTAATGCGGCACTCATGCCCTGGTGGGCGGTTCGGCAAGCAGACTGAAGCTCCCGGCCATGAGGACTTCCATGACCACCTCGCCCATCGAACGGGCTGCCGACTCGTTCGCGGCCGAGCTCTCCCGGCGGCGTGTCGAGCAGGGCATGACCAAGAAGCAACTTGCCGCACGGATGGGGTTCGACCCGTCGTACGTCAGCCACGTGGAAGGCCGTCGGCATCGACCGACCGAAGACTTCGCCCGCCGTGCCGAAGCCGTACTCGGGGCGTCCGGCGCGATCTGGAAGCGTTACCAGGAGTACGACGAACTCCGGCACGCCCGCTCCGCCATGAACACCCACCGCGACCCGCCGGTACCCGAACAGTGGATGCCACCCGGCACCGGTCTGATCGTGGAGCAGGAACTGGCTTCCCTGTCCTACCAGGACAACACCTACCGGTGCGTCATCCGCCGGGCGCTCTACAACGCGGGCACCGAGCCGGTCACCCGCTACCTGGTCCGGGTCGCCGTCGACCGGTATCCCGGCGACCCGGGACGATCCAACCGGCACCACCGTGAGCACCCGCTGACCTTCGCCGAACTGGACCTCCAGGCGTACTGCGACAACCAGGGCACCCGCGAGCCGATGGAGTGGCGCAAGAAGCACGACCGCGACGCGTTCAAAGAGGTGTGGTTGCTCTTCGAGAACGGCGAGGAACGCTTCCCGCTCTACCCCGGACAGCGGGTCACCATCGAATACGCCTACAGCGTCGGACACGAGAAGTGGGGCCAGTGGTTCCAGCGGGCCGTCCGCCTGCCCACCCGGCAACTCGCCGTCCGACTGGACCTGCCGCTCGACCTGGAACCGCAGGTGTGGGGCGTGGAAACCTCCATGTCGGCCGAGGAGGGCCCACTGCGTACGCCGGTCATCCGCCACGAGGAGGACGGCCGGGCCCGGTTCGAGTGGTCCACCGAGAATCCGCCGCTGAACGCCCGGTACCGCCTGGAATGGCGGTTCAAGTCGCCGCCGCCGACCGCTCCTGACGCCCGACCGGCGGACGGGGCCCGGGCCAGCGAGCGGATGCGCTCGGCCGGCATCGTCCAGCGCGGGGCGGACCTGCTACGCCAGCCGGCCCGCCAGTTCGACCTACCCCGGGAGGCGGCCACCGCCCGGGACGTGGTTGCCCGGCTGCGGGCGGCCCTGACCCGGGTCGACGAGCTGCATCCGTTCAGCAAGGGCGTCGGACTGGCCGCGCCGCAGATCGGTCTCGCCTGGGCCGCCGCTGTCGTACGGCCGGCGGACCGCGACGCGGAGCCGGTCGTGCTGCTCAACCCGAGGGTCGTCGACGGCGCACCGGAGACCGACGAACAGTACGAGGGCTGCCTGTCCTTCTTCGACATGCGCGGCCTGGTGCCCCGGCCGCTGCGCCTCGACGTGGAACACGCCCACTGGGACGGTAGCCGCATGATCACCTCGTTCGAGTTCGCCATGGCCCGGCTGGTCGCCCACGAGATCGATCACCTGGAGGGCCGGTTGTACGTCGACCGGATGGCTCCCGGCGTACCGCTCGTTCCGGTGGAGGAGTACCGCGAAACCGGGATTCCCTGGCACTACTGACGACGACGTGCCAGCCGGGCTGGACCCTGGCCGACCCCTGACAGCGGAGCTGGACCGGGTCTCGTGCCCTGGAGGTAGGGCACGAGACCCGGTTTTTTGGGGGGAGACGGGTCGATGGCGGCGAGTTCCTACAACTCGCCGAAGGTGTCGTATCTGATGTTCTCCGGTGGCACCTGATCCTCGGCCAGGGCCCGGAGCGTGGACCGCACCATCGCCGCCGAGCCGGAGACGAAGCAGTCGTGCGAGGTCCACGGGCCGTAACGGGTCATCACCGCGACCACGTCACCCTGTTCCCCGGCAAAGTCCGGATCGTCGCCGCAACACGGGATGACCGACAGCCAGGAGTGCTTCTCGGCGAGGGCATAGAGTTCGGTCAGTCCGTACAACTCCTCGGACCGGTTCGCGCCGTAGAAGACGTGCACCCAGCGGGTGCGGTTGTAGCGGGCCAACTCCTCGACCAGGGCCTTGATCGGTGCGAGGCCGACCCCGCCGGCCACGCAGAGGACGTCCCGCGTCGAGTCCCGGTCCAGGGTCATGGAACCCATCGGCGCGGCCACCCGGAGGAGGTCACCCGGCTTGACCCGCCGGACCAGTGCCCCGGAGAGCCAGCCGGCCCCGAGGCTGCGTACGTGGAACTCCAGGGTGTTCTCGTCGTTGGGCGCGTTGGCGATCGAATAGGTACGCCACAGGCGCGGCTGGTAGCGGGGTGCTTCGAGGCTGACGTACTGCCCGGCCTTGTAGGGGAGCGGGTGTTGCAGTGGCTGGCAGGTGAACACGGCGATGTCCGTACCCCGCCGTTCGTGGGTGAGCACCTCGGCGTGCCAGAACGGTGGGTTGGGGTCGCTGGCCGCGCCGGCCAGCATCCGATCGGCGATCATCCGGTACGCGTCCCGCCACGCCTGGTCGTACTCGACGGTCCACTCGTCCCCGGCGCAGGTACGGAACGCGTCCACCAGCGCGTCCCCCATGGTGTCGTAGTCCTCCGGGCGTACGTGGTACTTGCGATGGTCGCGACCGAGGGAGCGGAGGTATCCGTCCAGCCGCTCGGGGTCCTCGATGGTTTGTGCCGCGGTCAGGATCGATTCGAGCAGACGATCCCGCTGTCCGGCCATCTGCACCGGGAACAGCTCGCGGAGGCGCGGGTCGGTCAGGAACATTCGCGCGTAGAAGTAGCCCGAGACCTTCTCCCGCTGCTCCTCGACCAGGACCCAACTCTCCTTCAACAGCCGCGCGAGGTTGTCCATGGCTCAAGGGTGCATACCCAGCGTCAGGATGTGTCGTACAGAATGTGCGACCTTGGCCAGCGGGTGATGCCGGCCCGCCACTTTCTCGGTGTGGCCGGTTCGGGCACAGTGTTCGGGTGACGGTTGATCTGGTCGGCCCGGCCTCCCGGAAGACGCTGCGTGCCGAGGTGCTGCTGGTCCTCGGCGTGTCCCTCGGCCAGTCGGCGGTCTACGCGATCGTGGCGATCATCGCCCGGCTGACCGCCGAGCAGCCGCTCGGGCAGCAGACCGCCACGCTCAACGCCTCCCAGTCGAGTCGACCCTGGCTGGACCTGACCTACCAACTACTGAAGATCATTTTTGCGTTGGTGCCAGTGCTGCTGGCCGTACACCTGATCAACCGGGACCGGGGTGATGCCCGGGGCAAACTCGGGCTGGACGCCCGACGGCCCGGGGGCGATCTGGCCTGGGGCACGGCACTGGCCGCCGCGATCGGCCTGCCGGGGCTTGCCCTGTTCTGGGCCGCCGCCCAACTGGGGATCAACGCCACCGTCGTGCCGGCCAGGCTGCCGGACCTCTGGTGGACCGTGCCGGTGCTGATCCTGGCCGCCGCGCAGAACGCCATCCTGGAGGAGGTGATCGTCGTCGGCTATCTGATGACCCGGCTACGGGAACTGGGTTGGCGGGTCGGTGCGGTCATCGCCGCGAGCGCCGTGCTACGCGGGACCTACCACCTCTACCAGGGGTTCGGCGCGTTCATCGGCAACGTGGTCATGGGCGTGGTCTTCTCACTGTTCTTCCTGCGTACCCGACGGGTGCTGCCGCTGGTCGTCGCGCACACCCTGCTGGACGTGGTGGCATTCGTCGGCTATGCCCTGCTCCCCCGGGAGTGGTTCGACTGGCTCTGAGCTTCTGCGTGGTCCGTCAGGCGCGGGCCGGGTGGCGCTGCTGGCGGTAGCGGGACACCGTCCGCGCCGCCAGCCGCTCGATCGCGGCCGTGTTGCTGGCGGCCGTCGTCAGCACCGCCGCTCCGGGCAGCAGCCGCGCGGCGAGGCGTAGCG
>NZ_JBHTMP010000088.1:0-25231 GCF_042679305.1 Micromonospora sonneratiae
CCCGGCACCACAGCTCGCCCGACCCGTGCCCGGCCCGCCGAACCGCCCGAGGCTGGCCCCACCGAGGCCGAACCGACCGAGGCGCTGCCCACGTTCGCTCTGCCGACCGAAGCGCGTCCGCTGGACCCGGGTGTGGATCCGGGTGGCCCGGAGGCCGCCCGGCCACCGCCGCCGGAGCGTCCCGCGGGCGCACCGTCATCTGTCGATTGCCAGTGGGAGGCGGAGGCCGCTGGCCCTCGCCCCTGGTACGGATCGTCCGCCGCTGGCCCCTGGTCACCGTTGGAACCCGGTATCCGGGCCCTCCCACGCGGAGAACTGGGATCGCCGTACGAGTTCATTCGTCACACCCTGCCGGTCGCGGTGGCACGCGCAAGCGACACCACCGGGTTGCCGTGAGTTAGGCCACGCACACTGAAGCGCTCTGACCGCCTCAGGGCTGCCAAATCTGAAAAAACGACACTTATCCGATTAGAGTATTTCCACGTGCCCCGTCCTGATCGGGAAACCCTGAGGACCACCGGACGAACTGGGATCACTGCCGGGCCTCACGCCTTCGCTCTGTCGCAGGCCCGCCAGAGCCCGCGCCCGACGAGGCCGCCGTGTCACCGCCCTGAGCCTCACCGGCGCCACCGACCAGTCCGTCCCGCCCGAGCAGGAACTGCTCGACGAGATGGTTCCAGTCACATCCTCGGCACACCTCCACTACGAAGACCTGAAACTCACGCAGCGTCATCGCCAGAGCAGGTAGTTCCGCAAGGGTCCGGGCCTGTCCCGCTGACTGCTTGAGCTCATCACCGTAGATGTAGTGGACGTGGGTAAGGTTCTCTTGGCGACAAATCGGACACCTGACCTCGGTCGGCTCACCATGGAACCGGGCAGCGTTCTTGAGGTACGGAGACGCGTCGCAGACCTCGTAGGTGCCGATTCGACCAGAGAACACCTCACGCAGCAGCGCTCGCTTCTGAAGCGAGTAGTCGACGACCTGTCGCTGCGTACGCATGCGCGCAAGGGTACGCGCTTCGGCCGAACGAGGCGACTTCCATCACGCTCTGTAACTCCATCTGCGCAGAGTGGGTGTTTGCGTTCGGCCCCGTACGGGTTTAGCGTGCGATGTATCGAGCCGATACATCGCACGGCTGTCGTCCGCGTTGGTCGTCCCGCTCAGCGGGTACAGGAAGGGGAGTTCAGTGCTCGAGCTCGCCATCCTCGGCCTCCTGCAGGAGTCCCCGATGCACGGCTACGAACTACGTAAGGAACTCGCCACGAAGCTGGGCGCGATCCGGGCAGCGATCAGCTACGGATCGCTGTATCCCACCCTCCGGCGGCTTCAGTCCGCCGGCTGCATCGCCGAGGCGTCCGAGACGCCGGCCGATGCCGAGGAGGTGCCGGCTCTCACCAGCCGGCGTGGTCGGATCGTCTACAAGATCACCGCAGAGGGCAAGGAGCGGTTTGCCGAACTGATCGCCCAAGCCGGTCCGGAAACGTACGACGACACCGGTTTCGGGGTGCACTTCGCATTCTTCTCCCGTACCGACCAGGCGACCCGGCTACGGATCCTCGAGGGTCGTCGCCGCAAGATCGAGGAACGGCGGGAGGGCCTGCGCGACGTGCTGGGCCGGGCCGCCGAGCGCCTCGACGCGTACACGCTCGAACTTCAGCGCCACGGGCTGGATGCCTGTGAGCGGGAGGTCCGCTGGCTGGAGGAACTGATCGCCAACGAGCGGTCCGGGCGAGCCCCGGACGCTGGCCGCGCCGCAGAAGGTGGAAGCGGACCTGACCGGTGACCTCACCACTGTGCCAAGAGAACCACAACAGAAGTAGGAAACAGTCCGCATCCGCCTGGGCAGTCCAGGGAGAGCCGGAGCGGCCGTGACGAACAAGAAGGAGGCAAACGCGATGGGCTCCGTCCGCGTCGCCATCGTCGGTGTCGGGAACTGCGCCTCGTCCCTGGTCCAGGGCGTGGAGTACTACCGCAATGCCGACCCCCACGACCGCGTTCCGGGTCTCATGCACGTTACCTTCGGCGACTACCACGTATCGGACGTGGAGTTCGTCGCGGCGTTCGATGTGGACGCCAAGAAGGTGGGCATGGACCTCGCCGAGGCGATCGTCGCCAGCGAGAACAACACCATCAAGCTGTGCGACGTACCGCCGACCGGCGTCACCGTGCAGCGCGGGCCGACCTTCGACGGGCTCGGCAAGTACTACCTGCAGACCATCCAGGAGTCCGACCAGGAGCCGGTGGACGTTGTCCAGGCGCTCAAGGACGCCCGGGTCGACGTACTCGTCTCCTACCTGCCGGTGGGCTCCGAGGAGGCCGACAAGTTCTACGCGCAGTGCGCGATCGACGCGAAGGTCGCCTTCGTCAACGCGCTGCCGGTCTTCATCGCCTCCGACCCCGAGTGGGCGCAGAAGTTCACCGACGCCGGCGTGCCGATCGTCGGTGACGACATCAAGTCCCAGGTGGGTGCCACCATCACCCACCGGGTGCTGGCCAAGCTCTTCGAGGACCGTGGCGTCGTGCTGGACCGCACCTACCAGCTCAACGTTGGCGGCAACATGGACTTCAAGAACATGCTCGAGCGGGAGCGGCTGGAGTCCAAGAAGATCTCCAAGACCCAGGCGGTCACCAGCAACATCCAGACCGAACTGGGCAGCCGGAACGTGCACATCGGGCCGTCCGACTACGTGCAGTGGCTCGACGACCGCAAGTGGGCGTACGTCCGGCTGGAGGGTCGCGCCTTCGGTGACGTGCCGCTCAACCTGGAGTACAAGCTCGAGGTGTGGGACTCGCCGAACTCCGCCGGCATCATCATCGACGCGGTCCGCGCCGCGAAGATCGCCAAGGACCGGGGCATCGGTGGCCCGATCCTCTCCGCGTCGTCCTACTTCATGAAGTCGCCGCCGGAGCAGCGGGCCGACGATGTCGCCCGTCGTTCCGTCGAGGAGTTCATCGCCGGCGACGTCGAGCGCTGATCCCGATACGCCATCGAGGGCCGGGTCCGTCTGGACCCGGCCCTCGCGTCGTCCGTCCGGCACTGCAGCGGTACGTCCGTCCGGCGCTTCAGCCGGTACGTCCGCCTGGCGGCAGTCAGCCCCATGCGTGTCGCAGTGCCACCCCGGCTTCGAGTTCCAGCAGATGGCGTTTGCGGGGCAGCCCACCACCGAAGCCGACGAGTTTTCCGCCCGCCCCGACGATCCGATGGCACGGCACGATCACCGGGATCGGGTTGCGATTGCAGGCCACCCCCACCGCACGGGCCGCGCCCGGATCACCGACCATCCTTGCCACCTCGCCGTAGGTCCGGGTCTCGCCGTACGGAATCTTGGTCATCTCATCCCAGACCGCCCGTTCGAACTCGGAGCCGCGCCGCACCGACAGCGGCACGGTGAACCCGGTCAACTCCCCGGCGAAGTACCCCCGTAGCTCAGCCACCACCGACGCGAACCCGTCGTCCTCAGCATCGCCGGTGACGTTCTCCACCGCCCCGAACTGCACGCCACAGACCCCGATGTCGTCCATGGCGACGGACAGCTCACCGATCGGGGAGGCGAGCACAATCCAGCGCATCCACCCATTATCCGCGCTCTGGAATCAGGTGCCGCTCAGGCGAGACCCGGTCGACGAGCTCCATCGACCAAACGCAGTACCCTCTCTACGGGTCTGCTTGGCAACGGGCGTTGTCGAGAGCGAGCCCGCCGGATCGCATGGTCGTCAGATCGGAGACACCAGGTGTCCCAGGAATCCGTTCAGCGAACTCCACGCATGGGAGAGGCTGCCGAAGTAGGCACCGGACACAGCCCGCCCCGGAAGGGGCGTCGGGCTACCGTAGCGGCGGTGGTATGCGTCGTGGTCGGGGCTGTCGCTGGCACCACGCTCTGGCTCAGTCACGATCAGAATGATCAGCATCGCAAAGCAGCAGGGCCGAACCTGATCACCGACGCCCCAGAGCGGACACCGCCCGGCCCGGGTTGGAAGGACGCGCCGCTGGAGCTTCCCGGCGGATGGATTGTCACTGGTGCGACCAGCAGCGATGAGGACTCCGAACCCGTTGGGCTCGTCTTCGACCGGTCACGCGGCAGGTATCTCCAGGTTGACGAATACGACATGGTGTGGGCCGCGCCACGGGGCAACCTCGCCGCAGTCTGGGACGGCGATCGCGCTCGGGAGATCGGCCTGCTCGACCTCGGCACCAGGGCGGTGAAATGGGTCAGTACCGGCATACGTTTCGGCGACGTGCAGTGGTCACCGGACGGAAGTCGTGTCCTACTGACCCTCTTCGACAAGGACACTGGTCGGTTCTCATTCGGCATCCTCAGCGCCGATGGCATGTTCCGTGACTACGAGGTCGACCGGCAGCGCTACCTGTGTACGGACTACTGCGCATTCACCTGGCTACCCGATGGTCAAGAGGTCGCATTGCCGCAGACCGACCTCGGCGCACCGAGGTCGGAGGCCGAGCCACATCTCCGCCGTGGCCTACAGCTCTTCTCCGCCGATGGCGGTCAGCCCACCCGGCTCATACCGGTTCGGGGTGATGTTGCCGGACCAGCGGCCTGGTCGCCGGACGGACGCACTGTGGTGATCAGTGGCCAGAAGAGGCTTCCGCTCCTGGTCGAGGTCGCCGATGGGCGCATCGTCCGCGACCTTCCAACGGCCGACGTGGTCTGGGTTTCCGATGACCGCCTCTGCTACCTTGACGGGCCTCGCAGCAACGCCATCCTCATCGACCGAAACGGTCGGGAACTCGATCGGCAACCGCTGCCGAAGGAGCTGGCTTTCTTGAAGATCTCCGTAGCCCCTCGTTGACGCACGCAGCCCCCTGACTCAGGGGGCTGCGTGGCGGCGCGTACGTCAGAAGGTCTCCGACAGCGGTACGGCGAAGACCACCCGTTTGTCGATCACCGCGCCGTTCGGGTCGACGTAGTGCTCGGTGGCGGTCCAGATCTTGCCGGCGCTCATGGTGCTGCCGGTACCGGTGTGCTCGTGATAGAGATCCTCACCGCCAACGCCCCAGCTCCAGGTCTTCATCGGGACGTCCCGGGGGCCGGTGAACAGGAAGCTGTGCTTGTCAGCTGACGAACGGCCAAGATAATAGGTGTCGTTCCAGGTCTGCACGCCCTGGATGTTCGACTTGGGGATGGTGACCGTGTCCCGGGGTACCGCCTTGCCGGAGGTGAGGGTGAGCTGCCGGGTCGAGGCGTCGACCGGGTAACGCACCACCCGGCCGCCCACCACGTCCAGGTTGGCGGTGTCGATGTTGTTGCGGTACTCGCCTACCACCAGGGTGTCCGGCGTGGTGCTCCGGTCCAGGGTCAACGACGAGAAGCAAAGCGACGAGGTCGCCGGTACGCAGGAGGCCTGGATGTTGGCCTGCTTGTAGACGCCGATCTGGGGCAGCACGTACGAGTAGCCGTGTCCCTTGTAGACGCCGTTGACCAAGCCGACCTGGTTACCGTTCGCGGCATCCACCCAGAGGAACTTACGCATGTCGAAGACCCGGATGCCGACCGCCGTGTCGGTGACGTAGAGGTAGTTTCCCAGCCAGGCAATGCCACCGGCGTGGATGCCCATCGCCTTGTAGTTGGGGGTGCTGGTCTTCGTCGGTTCCACGAGCAGCACGTGCCGGTACTTCCCCGTGTTCCGGTCGACCATCGATATCCGGGCACCCTTGTCGTACGACGTGCCGGCGATCGTCGCCGAGTAGTGCCAGGCGACGACCATCGCCCGGTCCTCGCCCCACAGGTGGTCGTCGTCGGCATCCGAGGATCCGGTGATGCCCTGCGGGAGCCAGTGCTTGACACTGCTGTCCTCGGCGTTCCAACAGAACCGGTCGGACGAGCTGATGATCTGGCTCGGGTCCAGCGGAATATCCGTACGCGTGTAGTGCTGCGGCTGGGCCAGCAACTGGCTGCTGTTGCAGGCGGTGACCGAGCGGTTGGCCGTATCCAGCACGGTCGCCACGCTGTCGGCACCGATCCGGTTGGCCAGTGTATTGGCGTAGCTGGTCAGGCTGAAGTCGGCGGTCAGCGCGAAGGCCGCGCCGCTGCGCTCGGTCACCTGGCTGAGCCGGACGTCTGCGGCCACCGCCGGGCTGGCCAGCGCCACCGCCCCGACCAGCGCCGCCAACACCCCACCCGCGACAAAGGAATACTTCCTGGATATATTCATTGAGGTAGATTATTTTCGCCGGGCGGCGCCTGCCAGGGTTTTCAGCGGAATCGTCGTACATCGGCTGGCATCGACCGTAGATCGGCTGCGCCGTACCTGCGCCGTCCCTTGCGATCGAGCACTACCGTCCGAACGCCGGCATCTGCCGACTCCAAAGGAGACTGATGCGTAACAGGAACCTGGCCATCGCGTTGGTCAGCGCCGCAGCCGCGGTCGCTGCCAGCACGCTGATCGCCATCACGCCAGCATCGGCTTCGGCGAACTACTACCTGGCGACGACCGAGCAGGTCAGCAACCGGGTGCTGGTGTGGAACCGGAACGTCAGCTGGACCGACGCCAACCTGTACTGGCAGTTCACGCCGGGCACCACGGGCGGCACCTGGCAGAACCTGTCGGACGTGAAGATCCGCGCGACCGATGCGCACGGCACCATCGCCCTGGTCGCCGCCTCCGGCGGCAAGGCCGCCATCGTCGACGTGAAGGCCGGCAAAAAAAAGGCCACCACCAGCGACATCCTCTGGCAGGCCACCCCGGGCGGAAATCCGCACGCCATCGAGCGCATTCCCGGCAACGGCTCGGTCGTGGTGGCCAGTTCCAACGGTTACCTGACGCTGTACTCGCCGACCGCCGTCAGCAAGCCGAGCACGTTGGCCAAGGTGCAGACCATCAGCCTCAAGGGTGCGCACGGGGTGCTCTACGACCCGACACACAAGTACCTCTGGGCGATCGGGGAGGGCAGGCTGGTGCCGTACAGCATCACCGGCTCAGGTCGTAGCACCCGGCTGACGGCCAGGAACGGCTACATCAGCCTCGGCACCTACCGGAACTCGGCCGGAGAGACCAAGCCCAACCTCGGGCACGATCTGCAAGCCTCGTACACCAGCAAGAGCACCCTCTTCATCACCCACACCTCCGGGGTCTACTCCGTCGACACCTGGACCTTCCGGACGACCAAGGTCTCCGGTACGACCCGGGTGAAGGCGTACGTCAACCACTCCGGCGGCGAGCGCGCCTGGGTACGGGGCGACAACACCGGCAGGCGCACCTGGGGCAGCCCCACTGTGCAGTTCTTCAACTCCGCCGGTACGGCCACCAGCACGAAGACCCGATCCGGGGCCGAGTTCTACAAGGTACGGGTCTGGTCCACCGCCTTCGAGTAACCGACCAGTCACGTAACGGACGAGGAGGAGGTCACGGCCCAGGCCGTGGCCTCCTCGTCCATTGCGCCAGGCAGCTACTCTGCCGGCATGGCCACGGCGACCCTTGTCTTCCTCATCATCGGTGGAGTGGGGCTGGCGGTACTCACCATCGCGCTGCTCGGCGCCGAACTGTTCAGCTTCGGGCACCCGGACGTCGATGGTCCGGTCTCCCTGGAGGCGGTCGCCGGTTTCGTCGGTGCGCTCGGGTTCGGTGGCGCGATCGCCAGCGAACTACTCGACGCCAGTACCCCGGGTCTCATCGCCGTCGCCGCCGGTATCGGTGTCCTGGCCGCGGTGCCCACCGGCTGGCTGGCGGTACGGTTCGCCCGCGCGGCCCGCAACATGCGTACCGACGAGACGCCCACTCGACACCACCTCGTCGGGGCGATCGGCGTGGTGGTCACCCCGATTCCCGCCGTCGGCTATGGCGAGGTCCGGGTCCGGGTCGGCGGCCAGCCGGTGAAGCTGAACGCCAGGTCCGGGGAGCCGGTCCCCACCGGTACCCAGGTCTTCGTCATCGAGGCCCTCAGCGACACCAGTGTCCTGGTCGAAAAAACCCCGCAAATCATTTAGGCAACCCCTCATCCTGCATAAGGAGCTTCATGACACCACTGCTCGCCGCCATCGGCGGGGCGGTCCTACTCATCGTGGTAATCGTCCTGTTCGTACTTTCCCGGATCAAGGTCGCCGGCCCCAACCAGGCCTTCATCGTCACCGGCCGTAAGGGGCGTACCACCCAGACCGCCGACGGTGGTCGCTCCACCGACATGTCCGGCCAGAAGGTCGTACTGGGCGCGTCGGTCTTCGTACTCCCGATCGTGCAGAAGTTGCAGTCCCTCGACCTGTCCAGCCGGCGAATCGACGTCGGCATCAAGGGCGCGGTGAGCAAGCAGGGCATCCGGACCGAACTGCACGGTGTGGCGATCGTCAAGGTCGGCGGCACCGAGGATGCGATCCGGGCCGCCGCCCAGCGGTTCCTCAACCAGCAGGACGAGATCGAGGACTTCACCCGGGAGGTGCTGGCCGGCGCGCTCCGCTCGATCGTCGGCCGGCTGACCATCGAGGAGATCATCCGGGATCGGGCCGCCTTCGCCAGCGCCGTCGCGGAGGAAGCCGAGCACTCGATGACCAACCAGGGGCTGGTGCTCGACACGTTCCAGTTGCAGGACATCCTCGCCGAGGGTTCCTACCTTCAGGACCTTGGCCGGCCGGAGGCCGCCCGGGTGCTCAAGGACGCGGCCATCGCCGAGGCTCGGGCCCGGCAGGCCGCCGAGCAGGAACGGCTGCTGGCCGAGGAGGCGATCGCCGAGGCGAACCGGAACCTGGCACTCAAGCAGGCCGCGATCGCGGCCGAGATCGACGCGGCCAAGGCCAAGTCGGCGGCGGCCGGGCCGCTGGCCCAGGCCGAACGGGACCAGGCGATCCTCTCCGAGCAGCAGAAGGTGGCCGAGCGCAACGCCGAACTCAAGCAGCGCCAGCTCGACACCGAGGTCCGCAAGCCGGCCGACGCCGCCCGATACAAGGTCGAGCAGGAGGCGGAGGCGTCCCGCAACGCGGCCGTGCTGCACGCCGACGCACAACGGCAGGCGACCATCGCGGCTGCCCAGGCCGCCGCCGAGCAGGCCCGGCTGACCGGTGAGGGTGAGCGGGCCCGCCGGGCCGCGCTGGCCGAGGCCAACGCGATCGAGGGTGCCAAGGAGGGTGAGGCGGAACAGCGTCGTCGTACCGCAATCGCCGAGGCCATCGAGCGCGAGGGCGAGGCGGAGGCGGCGGCGATCCTGGCCAAGGGCCAGGCCGAGGCCGAGGCGATGGCCCGCAAGGCCGAGGCATTCGCAGCGTACGGCGAGGCCGCCGTGCTCGACCTGCTCGTCAAGGTGCTGCCGCAGGTGGTCGAGGCGGCCAGCGCCCCGATGGGCAACATCGACAAGATGACGGTGATCTCCACCGACGGTGCGTCCTCGCTGACGAAGTCCGTGGCCAGCAACGTGGCCCAGGGCCTGCAACTCGGTACCGACCTGACCGGTATCGACCTGTCCGGGCTACTGGCCAAGCTCGGTGGCCTGAGCAGCGCCAACAGCACTGATAGCCGGAGCACGATCGAGGGATCGAGCACCGAGTAACGCAGCGCCAGAGCCAGAGGATCGACGAGAAGGTCGCCGCCCGCACTCCGGGGTGGCGACCTTCTCGTCACGACAGGTCGGTCAGTCGGTCAGGCCCTGGTCACGTGCCCAGCGCAGCAACTCCGCCTCGGCCTCGTCCCGGTCGAGTGGGCCGCGCTCCAGGCGGACCTCCTTGAGGTGTTTCCAGGCCCGACCGACGATCGGCCCCGGGGGCACCCCCAACAACTCCATGATCGCGTTGCCGTCCAGGTCCGGCCGGACCCGGGCCAGGTCCTCCTCCTCCGCCAGCCGGGCGATCCGCTCCTCCAACGCGTCGTAGTCGGCCGCGAGCTGCGCGGCCTTACGCCGGTTACGGGTGGTGCAGTCGGATCGGGTCAGCTGGTGCAGTCGGGGCAGCAGGTCACCGGCATCGGTCACGTAACGACGGACCGCCGAGTCGGTCCACTCGCCCCGGCCGTAGCCGTAGAACCGCAGGTGCAATCCGACCAGCTTGACGACCTGGGCGATCACGTCCTTGGGGTAGCGCAGCGCCTTCATCCGCTGTTTGGTCAGCCGTGCGCCGACCAGCTCGTGGTGGTGGAAACTCACCCGGCGATCCGGCCCGACCGCCTTGGTCGCCGGCTTGCCCACGTCGTGCATGAGCGCCGCCATCCGCAGTACGAAGTCGCAGCCGTCCGTTTCGAGGCGGATGGCGTTGCTGACCACGGTCAGGGTGTGCTCGTAGACGTCCTTGTGCTGGGCGTGCTCGTCGATCTCCAGCTTCAGTCCGGACACCTCGGGCAGGAAGCGGTCGGCGAGTCCGGTGTCCACCAGCAACCGCAGACCGGCGATCGGATCGGCCCCGCAGAGCAGCTTGGTGAACTCGTCCCGGATCCGCTCGGCGGTGATCCGGTCCAGGTCCGCCGCCATGGCGGCCATCGCCGTGCGTACCGCCGGGTGCACGGCGAACCGGAGCTGGGCGGCGAACCGGGCGGCCCGCAGCATCCGCAACGGGTCGTCACCGAAGGACTCCTCGGGGGTCCCCGGCGTACGGACGACCCGGGCGGCCAGGTCCGCCAACCCGCCGTACGGGTCGGTGAACTGGTGCTCGGGCAGGCTGACCGCCATCGCGTTGATGGTGAAGTCGCGGCGCTTGAGATCGTCTACGAGATTCGTCCCGTACTCGACGATCGGGTTGCGGGTCACCCGGTCGTAGGACTCGGCACGGAAGGTGGTGATCTCCAACCGGAGCCCGTTGCGTTGCGCTCCGATCGTGCCGAACTCCCGGCCGGTCTCCCAGGTCGACTCCGCCCAGCCCTTGAGGATGCGCAGTGTCTGGTCCGGGTGGGCATCGGTGCAGAAGTCGAGGTCGTCGCCGAGCCGCCCGAGTAGTGCGTCACGTACCGAACCGCCCACCAGGTGCAGTTCGTGGCCGGCGCGGGCAAAGCGGCGGCCCAACTCGTCGGCGACCGGGGAGACCCGGAGCAGTTCGGCGACGGCGTTGCGCTGCGCTGCGGTCAGGTCGCGTCGGTCGGCGGCGCTGGGTGCGGAGGTTTCGGACATGGGATCGCCAGACTATCGGGCGACGCCACCGGCATTGGACGCGGGACTCCGGTGTCATGCGCGAGTTGACTAAGGTCTGAGCAGTGCTGGCGGGCAGCCTGCCCGCGTACCCCAGAGGGAGGCTGCAATGGGTGGCGGGCTCTACCGCAGTGCGAACGCCACACCCGACGGCGTCCAACCACCGTCCGACGGTGCCACGTACATCTCGGTGGACCGGATCGACCAGCCCATGGTCGAGTCCACCTCGCCGGCACCGGAGCCTCCCGTCGGCGGCACCGCCGCCGGCAACAGCGCGGTCATGGCGATCGGCAGCCTGGTCAGCCGGGGTACGGGATTCCTGCGCACCCTGGTACTCGGTTCGGCACTGGGTACGTTCGCGGTCGGCAACGCGTACACCACGGCGCAGATCTTCCCGGGCATGGTCTACGAGTTCCTGCTCGGCGGCATCCTGACCAGCGTCCTGATCCCGGTGCTGGTCCAGCGGCGCAAGGTCGACTCGGACGGGGGCGAGGCGTACGCCCAGCGGCTGCTCACCCTGGCGGTGATCGCCCTCTGGGTGGCGACGGTGGCCGCGGTCGCGGCTGCGCCGGTACTGACCTCCCTCTACGGCAGTGACAAGACCAGTGACGAGTTCCAGAACCTGGTCACGCTGCTGTCCTACCTGATGCTGCCGATGATCTTCTTCACCGGCCTCTCCGCGCTGATCAGCGCGGTGCTCAACACCCGGGGACACTTCGCCGCCCCGATGTGGGCCCCGATCCTCAACAACCTGGTGGTCATCGCCACCTTCGGGCTCTACATCGCCATCTTCGGCGCGGAGATCATCGAACCGGACGAGATGACCGCCGGCCGGATCATCCTGCTCGGTGGCGGCACCCTGCTCGGGGTGATCGTCCAGGCAGCCGGTCTGTTCCCGGCGCTGCGCAAGGTCGGCTTCCGCTGGCGCTGGCGGTTCGACTTCCGGGCCCTCGGCCTGCGCGAGCTGGGCCGGCTCGGTGCCTGGATGATCTGTTACGTGGCGGTCAGCCAGATCGGTCTGGCGGTCCTGTTCAACCTGCTCAACCGGGCCGGCGACGAGAACGGCGCCGGCCCGCTGATCTACAACAACGTCTTCCTGCTGCTGAACATGGCACATGGCATCATCGCCGTCTCGATCGTGACCGCGTTGATGCCCCGGATGAGCGCCGCCGCCGGCGACGGCCGGTTCGCCGACCTCACCGCGGACCTGTCCCGGGGCACCCGGATGATCACGGCAGTGCTGGCACCGGTCGCGGTTGTCTTCGGTGTGCTGGCGCTGCCGATCTCGGTGGCCCTGTTCCGCTGGGGCGCGTACGGGGCGGACAGCGCGGTCGCCACCTCGACGGTGCTGATCGTCGCCGCGCTGGCGCTGGTGCCCTTCTCCATCAGCCAGCTCTTCACCTTCGCCTTCTACGCCCTGCCCGACACCCGGATGCCGGCACTGATCAACATCCCGGTGGTCGTCCTCCGGGTCCTGGTCCAGATCGCGCTCTTCGCCGCGTTCTCCACGCAGTTCACCGCCTCCGGGCTGATGCTCGGCAACGCGGTGTCGTACGTCGCCGCTGCGGTGCTCTCCGCCTGGCTACTGCGGCCCCGGGTCGGTCGGATCGGCCTGAGCGAGATCATGCGGACCTTCGGCAAGGTGCTGGTGGCCGCGCTCGGTGCCGCCGTCGTCGGCCTGGTCGTGATCACACTGCTGCCGGGCGGGGAGCACCTCAGCCGGCCGCAGGCGATCCTCCAACTGGTGGTCGGCGGGGTCGTCATCGGCGGCTCCTACGTCGGGCTGGCACTGTTGCTGCGGATCGGGGAGATCACCGAGGTGGTCGGAATGGTCCGGCGCAAACTCGGCCGGTGATCCACGCCACCCGGCTGCCCTCCCGGACAGCGGACCTCCGGTCCGGCACCGCCCCACGGCATCGCCACGCCCGGCCCCAGGTTCGTCCACACCTAACGCAGCCGCTGTGGATACCGCTGTGGATAACTTTGTTTTTTCCTTCTCCACAGACTCGTACCGCCTGTGGATAACTTCCGACGCTGCTGGTCGCCGGAGGTCCGGAACATGGGGTCCGCCCGCGACGACAGTGGCGGCGACCTGGCTAAGCTGACCCGGGTCACCCCGGGAACCAACTGACCCACCGTCGGCCGGTCCGGCCACTCCGCCTGTGGATCTATCTGTGGAGTTGCCGACACTTCGATTTCTGTCAGGATTCAGGAGTTGCGCGGCAATTGTCGATGCGGGCAACCTGGATGACAGTGGCCGTACCAGGACGGAAGGCCGCGCTCCTGGCACCCTGGAGGGTACGACCGCAAGATGACATGTCGGGGATCAGTCGAACCCGGGTAAGGTCGCTCCCGTCGGGTGCGGCAAGCGCCTACGCTATGGGAGGACGCTGCCGGCCGGTTCCTTCGACGGCAGAGCGGGAAGCCAAATGCCCAGCAACGCGGGTCCATCGATTGACAAGTTCACCGAGGGAGGACGGGTGACCCAGGTCGGCGAAGGTCAAGAGGCGGATGAGGCCGCCCCGCCGGTAATGACCTTCGGTGCACCCACTGTCGGTGAAATTCTTGCCGAACGGTACGAGTTGGTGGCACACATCAACGACGACAGCGCCGGCCGACAGGTCTGGCGCGGGGTCGACGTGGTGCTGCGCCGCCCCGTCGCGGTGGTGCTGCGCTACCCCGGTGGTGACTCCGCCAAGGAGATGCTGCAGGCCGCCGTCGCGGCCAGCCGCGTGATCCACCCCAACCTGGTCGGTGTCTACGACGCCATCGACGAGGAGAACCGGGCCTACGTCGTACGAGAGTGGGTCGACGGCCAGTCGGTGCGCGAACTGGTCGCCGACGGGACGCTCGACCCGGCCCGGGCCACGAACATCGCCCACGCGGTCGCCGGGGCCATCGCCGCTGTCCACGCCACCGGCATGGTGCACGGCAACATCCACCCGGGCACGGTCATGGTGGATGGCGACGGTCGGGTGGTGCTGGCCGACGCCCGGTCCGACGGTGCCGACACCCCGGAGACCGACGTACGTGCCGTCGGCGGCATCCTCTACTTCGCACTGACGGGCCGCTGGCCGCACGCCGAGGCCTCGCTGACCACCGGATCAAGTGGACGGGGCCGCTCCGCGCTGCCCGATGCGGTACGTGACGCCAGCGGCGCGATCGCCGCACCACGTCAGATCAGGGCCGGTGTGCCGACCTATCTCGACGATCTGACCATGGACCTGCTCGACTCCGAACTCGCCGTTCCGGCGTCGGACGTGCTGGCCGCGGAACTGGGCCGGCTCGACACGCCGGCCGAGGAGCACTACCTGGACCAACCGGCCGGCCCGCTGCGCTTCGCAGCCAGCGACGACGAAGGCCCCGGGCTGACCCAGGCCGGTGGCAAGAAGATCGTCATCGGCGTGGCCGGACTGCTGGTCATCGCGCTACTCGGCCTCTTCTTCGGTGTCCGTGCACTGAACAGTGACGCCAACGACCCCGGGGCCGGACCGTCCGCCTCAGCCGGTGCGGGTGGAGCACCCGGGGATTCCGGCACTCCGCCGGCCGCGAAAGCCCAGAAGATCGCACTCGACGGCTCCCAGGTACGCGTCATCGACCCGGACGGCAACCGTTCCGAACTGCGTAACGTCGAGAAGACGGTCGACGGTGACACGGACAGTGGTTGGTACACCGAGAGCTACTGGAACAAGTCCAACTTCGGCAACAACAAGCGGGGAATGGGCATCCTGATCGACCTGAAGGAGCCGCGCAACATCACCTCGGTGCAGGTTGCCCTCTCCGCTCCGGGCGCGTCCGCGCAGATGCTCACCGGCACCGTCAACCCGCCGCAGACGAAGGCCGGCGACGACCAACTGCTCAAGGCCTATCTCAAGGCACCGATCGGCGAACCGTTCGAGAAGGCCGGCGCCACGATGAACTTCTCCGGATTCGACCCGGACACGAAGTACCAGTACCTGTTGTTCTGGATCACCGACCTGCCGCAGAACGAACCCGGCAAGTACAAGATCGGCGTCCAGGAGATTACGGTTCTCGGCACGTGACCACACGATCCCGTACGGCTGTCAGCCACCCGGCCCAGGCACGGTCATGACCGGTCCGGCATCCCTGGGGGCTGACGGCCGTACGGGACGGGTTCATCCCGATCGACTTCCCGCTTCCGGTGCCGGGGAGTCCGAGGGTGCCCGGCTCGGCACCGGGTCACCCGGGCGGCTCGCCGACCTCACCGACGAGAAGCTGCTCCGTGCCCACGTCGACGGTGACCGGGACGCCTTCGCGGAACTCTTCCGCAGGCACCGTGACCGGTTGTGGGCCGTCGCGGTGCGCACCCTTCCCGACCGGGAGGAGGCGGCCGACGCCCTACAGGACGCGCTGCTGTCCGCCCATCGGGCAGCACCCCGCTTCCGGGGCGACTCCGCCGTCACCACCTGGCTGCACCGGATCGTGGTCAACGCGTGTCTGGACCGGATCCGCCGACGCCAGGCGCAGCCCACCGTGCCGCTGGCCGACGGCTCCCGCCCCGCCGACTCGGACCGGTTCAGCACCGGCATCGAGCCAGTCGCACCCGCTCCGGACCATGACACCGCTCTGGTCGTACGCCAGGCGCTGGCGGAACTGCCCCTCGAACAACGGGCCGCTCTCGTGCTGGTGGACGTCCAGGGCTATCCGGTCGCCGAGGTCGCGAGAATCCTCGGTGTCGCCGAGGGCACCGTGAAGAGTCGCTGTGCCCGGGGCCGGGCCAGACTCGCCCAGATCCTTGGCCATCTGCGCCCATACCCGACTACAGCGCGATCCCACCCGACCAGCGGTGGCCCGGTAACCTCAGCCGGCCCGCGCGGTTCAGTTGGTTCAGCCAATCCAGGCGGTGTACGGGACGTACCCGTACCTGCCGGCTCCCGGGCTGACGTGCCGACGGTCACCCGAGGGAACCCCACAGCCGGCGGCGTCGTCCGATCAGGGTCATCATCCCAGTCCGGACACGACGGTAGTCAGGAGGAGCAGTGACGGCGGGCCAGTTCGGGGAGGTCGATTTCGACCTGCTGGCCGACTATGTCGGTGGCGCGCTGACCGACGCGCCGGTGGAGGCCGAGGTAGCCCGTCTGATCGCCACGGTTCCAGCCTGGTCGCAGGCGTACGCCGAACTGGTGACCGCCATGGAGACGGTTCAGGGCAGCCTGGCGAGTTGGGGTGACATTCCCGAGGTCATGCCGTCCGACGTGACCGACCGGCTCACCGCCGCACTCGCTGCCGCCGGCCCGATCGCTGCACCGCCCGGGCCGGGCCACGAAGCCGAGCCGGACCGGGTCACGGACCGACCGGAAGTGGCGGTCGATCGACCGGACCTGGCCGCAGACCGACCGGACCTAACGGCAGACCGACCGGACGTGGTGACGGATCGGTCGGACCGGGTCACGGACCGGGCAGCGGCAGCCGCCGGTTCCCCGGGCCAGCCGGGAACGGATGTACTCGACCGCCCCGGCCGGGGGCCGGCGGTCGTACCCGGCGACGAAACCCGGGGACCGGGCCGAAGGGCGGTACGCTCCCGCCGTCGGTGGTCGCGGCTGGCCGGGCCGGTGGCGATAGCCGCCGCTGTCGCCGCCTTCTCCGGCTTCGGTATCAGCCGGCTGACCGGTTCCGACAGTCAGCAGGACACCGCCAGTGCACCGCGCGGGGCTGGTGCCGAACATCTGCCCAACAACTCCAATCGCTCCCCGGACACGTACGGCACGCCACGGGTGATCCTGGAGCTTCCCAACTCGGCCCCACTGGCCAGCGGCTCCGACTACACCCCCGGCACGCTGGCCAACAGGGTCACCGCACTCGGCAAACCGTCGATAACGGTGGAGGGCGCGGAGGGCGGTCCGGACCTGGCACCTGAACCGGGCCGGGTCAAGGCCGTCGGCGGTCTGCACCGGCTGGCCGACACCGAGGCGCTGACGACCTGCCTCCATGCCGTCGCGACGGACCATGCCGGCGGGCAGCTGACGGTGAACTTCGTGGACTACGCCTCGTTCCAGGGCAGCCCCGCAGTGGTGGTCTCCTTCACCGACGGCGCCGGTGCCCGATGGGTCTGGGTCGTCGGTCCCGAATGTGGTGTGTCCAGCTCCGGCGCGGACACCCGCTACCGCACGCGGGTAGGGTGATTGGACGGTCGCCGCTGGGTATGGCCGTCCACGTGACGTGACCCACCGGATGACCGGCTCGGGAATCCCCATTCGTACGATGACGTTCTGTGCGGTAGCTGGGGCTTCCCTAGGGGGCACCGGTCATCGAACCCGCACCAGGACGAGTTCCGGTGGCGAAGACAAACTAATCGGGAGATGGCAGTGGACGAGGTCCGTAACCTGATCATCATCGGCTCGGGGCCAGCCGGTTACACGGCGGCGGTCTACGCCGCACGCGCCAATCTCAAACCACTCGTCATCGAGGGCGTGGAGTCCGGCGGTGCCCTCATGACCACCACCGAGGTGGAGAACTTTCCCGGTTTCCCGGACGGCATCCTCGGGCCCGAACTAATGGACTCGATGCGCAAGCAGGCCGAGCGGTTCGGTGCCGAGTTCATCACCGACGACGTGACCCGGGTCGAGCTGGTCGACACCGGAACGCCCGGGTCCGGTGCGGTGAGCACGGTGTACGTGGGTGAGACCGCGTACCGCGCGAAGGCGGTCATCCTCTCCACCGGGTCGGCGTGGCGCCCGCTCGGCGTACCGGGGGAGCAGGAACTGCTCGGCCGTGGCGTCTCGGCCTGCGCCACCTGCGACGGGTTCTTCTTCCGGGACCAGGACATCGTGGTGGTCGGCGGCGGTGACTCGGCGATGGAGGAGGCGACCTTCCTCACCAAGTTCGCCGCATCCGTGACCATCATCCACCGCCGTGACGAGTTCCGCGCCAGCAAGATCATGGCCGAGCGGGCGCTCAACAACCCGAAGATCCGCGTCGAGTGGAACAGCGTCGTCGAGGAGGTCCTCGGCACGGACAACAAGGTCAGCGGGATCCGGCTGCGCAACGTACACACCGGTGAGTCGAAGACGCTGGACATCACCGGCGTGTTCGTGGCCATCGGCCACGACCCGCGTAGTGAACTCTTCCGTGGCCAGGTCGAACTGGACGAGAACGGCTACGTGAAGGTCGACTCGCCGGGTACCCGTACCAACGTTCCCGGCGTCTTCGCGGCCGGCGACCTGGTCGACCACACCTACCGCCAGGCGATCACCGCTGCGGGTACCGGCTGCGCTGCGGCGCTGGACGCCGAGCGGTTCATCGCGACGTTGAAAGACGAATAACCCGAAAGTCTGCCCGAGGAGGGTCTCAGTGGGAGCAACAAAGGCGGTCACCGACGCGAGTTTCGTCGGTGACGTGCTTCAGTCCGACAAGCCGGTTCTGGTCGACTTCTGGGCGGAATGGTGCCAGCCGTGCCGTAAGGTCGCGCCGCTGCTGGAAGAGATCGCCGGTGAGATGGCCGACAAAATCAAGATCGTCAAGCTCAACATCGACGAGAACCCGGAGACCGTCCGCGCCTACCGGGTGATGTCCGCACCGACCCTCACCATCTTCAAGGGTGGCGAGCCGGTGCACTCGGTCGTCGGTGCCAAGCCCAAGAGCGCCCTGATCAAGATGATCGAGGACGCAATCTAGGAGTTCCGCCTCCGCCGGACCAGACCAGATCGATCCGATTCGCGCCCGTGGCCGATGGCCGCGGGCGCGAGCCGTTTCCCGGGCCGGCTGCAAGCCCGGCCGGGCTTCGGCTTCGACTTCGACTTCGACTTCGGCTTCGGCTTCGTGACCGTTCACCGCTCTGGAGGTCACCCGCATCCGGCTAACCCGAAGCAGTGGGCACAGCATCACGGTACGCTCCCGAATGCGTGCTCACCGAGAAGTTGGAGCCTGGGCCGCTGGGTCGCGGTGTGCCGCCGGACGGGCCCCACCAGCAAGAAACGCGCCTAGGGGGTCATTCGTGCGTCCGATCCGTGGAGGAGACCGAGGTCCTGCGGTAACGGAGATCCGTGGCGTCCTGATGAGTCTCGACCTGCTCACCACCACCGCAGCCTCGGCAACCGACGAGTTCGATACGGAAACCGAACGAGCCGTACGTGCCTTCCAGCAGAGCCGGGGGCTGAGCGTCGACGGTCAGGTCGGCGCGGAGACCTGGCGGGCGTTGGACGCCGCCCGATGGCGGCTCGGTGCCCGTACCCTCTACCACGCGGTGCCCGAGCCACTCACCGGTGAAGACGTCCGCTCGCTACAGGAACGCCTGCTGGAAATGGGTTACGACGTCGGCCGAGCCGACAGTGTTTACGGCGCCCGTACCGCACGAGCCGTCGCCCAGTTCCAGCGGGAGGTCGGTCTGGCGACCGCAGATGGTGCCTGCGGACCGCAGACCATGAACGCGCTGCGCCGGCTCGGACGCAAGGTGGTCGGCGGACGGCCACAGTGGCTACGTGAGTCGGACGCGTTCCGCCAGTCCGGGCCCACCCTGGTCGGCAAGGTCATCATCATCGACCCTGGCCACGGTGCCTCCGACCCCGGTGTCGTCGTACCGGACGGGCAGCTCCGCTGGGCCGAGGCCGACCTGACGTACGACCTGGCCACCCGGCTGGAAGGGCGGCTGGGTGCCGCCGGAATGCGGGTCCATCTCACCCGTGGACCTGCACCCGCCGCGCCGCTGCCGGACCTGGCCCGTGCCGAGCTGGCCAACGAGTTGGGCGGGGACCTGCTCATCTCACTGCACGTCGACCGCCACGCCAACCCCGACGCCAACGGCGTGGCCTCCTACCACTACGGCACCGACAACGGCGTCACCTCGACGGTCGGCGAGCGGCTGGCCGGTCTGGTCCAGCGTGAGATCGTGGCCCGGACCGGAATGCGGGACTGCCGTACCCATGCCAAGACCTGGGAACTCCTCCGGCTGACCCGGATGCCGGCCGTACGCGTCGACGTCGGATACCTCACCTCGGCCGTCGACCGGGACCGGCTCGTCAACCCCCGCTTCCGGGATCGGGTCGTGGAGGCGATCGTCGCCGCGGTACAGCGGATGTACTACCCGATCGATCAGGATGTGCCGACCGGCTCGATCGACGTGAGCGAGCTTCGTGCCGCGATGGCGGCCAGTGCGGCACAACGATCAGCCATCGTGTGAAATCCGGCGTCCCAGCTTCGTACGGGAGCCGGCGTCAGCGTATGGGGCCCGGCGTCAGCCCGACGTCCGGCTCACCCCTGAAGTCGGGGCTCAGCCGGACGTTCCGCTGTGCGGCCGCCCCTGGTGCTCGACGCGGGATCGTGGACCGGCTCAGCTCGGGGTCGTGGACCGGCTCAGCTCGGGGTCGTGGACCGGGTTGCGGGGCGTACGGCCGGACGGAGCAGGCTGTCCGGGCTCATCGACCCGAGTAGTTTCTCCAGCGCGTACTCGACGTCGGACTTCCAGGACAACGCCGTACGCAACTCCAACCGGAGCCTCGGATAACGCGGATGCTGACGGACGGTCTTGAACCCGACCGAGAGGAAGAAGTCGGCCGGTGCGACGCAACCGCCGACACCGTTGCCCTCCTCACCGAACTTGGCGTCACCAAACGCCTCGATGGCCTTGATCCCCCGCTTGGTCAGATCCCGGGCAACGCCCTGTACGAGCATCCGACCCAGTCCGCCACCGGAGAAGGCGGCCACGATGTGCGCGGTGGTCAGCAGTGCCGCGTCAGCGGAGACCGGCGAGGTGGGGAAGGCCATGGAACGGGGCACGTAGGCCGGCGGCGCGTACATCACGAATCCTGCGGGCATGCCGTCGACGTAGGCGAGCTTGCCGCAGGATCCCCACTCCAGCAGGGTCTGCGAGACCCAGGCTTCCTTCTCCAGTCCGGGATCCCCGGCGTTGACGGCTCGTTCGGCGGCCACCGGATCCAACTCCCAGTAGACGCACTGCCGGCACGGACGCGGTAGGTCCTCCAGCGTGTCGAGGGTCAGACTGACCAGACGTCGCGACATTGGCGCATCCCCAAAAGTATGGTCGGAGGTTGAAGCCCCGCGAAGCATCGCCGCCGTCGCCGTCTCCTTGCCCCCGATCAGCGATCGTACGCCGGAACCGGGTTCCGTGGGAGGGGTTGGGCGGATTCGTACGGGCTTGTGATCGTGCCTGTGACAAAACAGCAGGTCCGGGATGCGGACTAACCCCAAGGTCCGATGACGCTGGTCGCTGTCGCGGACTAGGATCGACCAACCGACGCTGTGCCGCCAGAGTTGCCGGCATGCCCAGCGAACTGCGTGATCGAGGTGATGTCATGACCGGCACGACGCTCGACGACTATACCGATCGCTATGCACGGCGCGTCCGTGGCATGACGGCATCGGAGATCCGAGCACTCTTCGCCGTAGCCAGTCGGCCGGAGGTGGTGTCCCTCGCCGGTGGTGCACCGTACATCGCCGCACTTCCCCTCGACGCGGTGGGCGAGATGCTCGGCCGACTCGGTTCGGAGCAGGGCACGAGCACCCTCCAGTACGGCATCGGGCAGGGAACCCTCGAACTACGCGAGCGGATCTGCGAGGTGATGGCCCTCTCCGGCATCGACGTGAACTGCGGCGCCTCCCCGGAGGACGTGGTGGTGACCGTCGGCGGGCAGCAGGCACTCGACCTGGTCGCCCGACTCTTCCTCGACCCAGGGGACGTGGTGCTGGCCGAGGGGCCCACCTATGTCGGTGCCCTCGGTGTCTTCCAGGCGGCCCAGGCACAGGTCGTGCACGTGGCGATGGACAGCGACGGCCTGGTGCCGGAGGCGCTGGAGGCGGCCATCGCCGAGGTGGCCCGCTCTGGACGTCGGGCGAAGTTCCTCTACACCATCCCCACCTTCCAGAACCCGACCGGCGTGACGTTGACCGACGAGCGGCGGGAACGGGTGCTCGACATCTGCGAACGTGCCGGCCTTCTCGTGGTCGAGGACGATCCGTACGGGCAGCTCGGTTTCGGCAGCGAAGCACCGGCCCCCCTGCGGGCCCGTCGCCGCGATGGGGTCTTCTACCTCAGCACGTTCTCCAAGACCTTCGCCCCGGGGCTGCGGGTGGGTTGGATCCTGGCGCCGCACGCCGTACGGGACAAGCTGGTGATCGCCAGCGAGGCTCAGATCCTCTGCCCGAGCAACTACGCCCAGGCTGCGGTCTCGACCTATCTCTCCACCATGCCCTGGCGCGAGCAGCTCAAGACGTACCGCCAGGTCTACGCGGAACGGCGGGACGCGTTGCTGAGCGCCCTCACCGACCTGATGCCGGCCGGCACCTCCTGGACCGAGCCCCAGGGCGGGCTCTTCGTCTGGGCCACCCTGCCCGAGGGGTTGGACGCGAAGGCGATGATGCCCCGGGCCATCGCCGCCCGGGTCGCCTACGTTCCGGGCACCGGCTTCTACGCCGATGGCTCCGGCGCCGGCAACATGCGGCTCAACTTCTCGTTCCCGCCACCGGAACGGATCCGTGAAGGTGTCCGCCGGTTGGCCAGCGTGATGGAGCAGGAGATGGCGATGCGCCAGGTCTTCGGGGCGGTTGCCCGACCGGCCACCCGGCGTCGGGGGCAGGCCGGCTCGGACGTGCCGGGCCCAGACTTGGCATGATCTCCAACATGAGTGCAACCCCAGTCAGCAGCCCGCAGCCAGCCGACGGCCCCGTACCGCCCCGCTCGGCGGCCCTGACGGATCTTCGGGTGCTGGTGCTGGCTGGCGGTCTCTCCTACGAACGTGACGTGTCCCTCCGATCGGGTCGTCGGGTGCTCGACGCACTCCGGTCGGTCGGGGTCCACGCCGAGTTGCACGATGCCGACACCGCCCTGCTTCCTACCCTGATGGCGGATCCACCGGATGCGGTGGTGATCGCGCTGCACGGGTCGACGGGCGAGGACGGTTCGCTGCGGGGCGTCCTCGACCTGTGCGACGTGCCCTACGTCGGATGCGACGCCCGCTCCGCCCGGTTGGCCTGGGACAAGCCGTCGGCAAAGGCGGTCCTGCGCGAAGCAGGCATTCCCACGCCCGACTGGGTGGCCCTGCCCCATGACCGCTTCTCCGAGTTGGGCGCGGTCGCCGTGCTCGACCGGATCGCCGACCGTCTCGGGCTCCCCTTGATGATCAAGCCGACTCAGGGTGGCTCGGGGCTGGGCGCGGCCGTGGTCCGAGATGCCGCCGCACTGCCCGCAGCCATGGTCGGCTGCTTCGCGTACGACTCGACCGCGCTGGTCGAGCGCTACATCCCCGGCATGGACGTGGCGGTCTCCGTCGTCGATCTGGGCGACGGTCCCCAGGCCCTGCCAGCGGTGGAGATCGTCCCGCGTAACGGCGTCTACGACTATGCGGCCCGCTACACCGCCGGGCTGACCACCTGGCACACACCGGCCCGGCTGGAACCTGCGGTGGCGGCTGAAGTGGCTGAGATCGCGCTGGCCGCCCACTCCGCTCTCGGGCTACGGGACCTGTCCCGGGTCGACCTCATCGTCGACGAGGCCGGGCATCCCCACGTGCTGGAGGTCAACGTCTCGCCCGGAATGACCGAGACCTCGCTGCTGCCCCTGGCGGTGCAGGCAGCCGGTCTCGACTTCGGTGCGCTGCTCGGGTCGATGGTTTCCCGGGCGGCTTCCCGGCGCGGTTGACGCAGCGCCGGCGTTCGCCCGTACCCGATCGGGAACTGCTCGCGGTTTCCCACCAATGCAGCGCCGGGTCGCAGACCCGGATCCCTGGCCTCAGACGAGAGCCTGAGGCCAGGGCCGAGGCTCAGCCCTCTCTGCCGGAACCCTCCTCTGGTGGCACCTCGCCCTGTGCCACCAGAGCCGCTTCAGCATCCAGGATGTCGGTTTGCGGTACGGCCGTCGTTGAAGCCTGTTGCGCCAAGCTCGACGGCGCCTGCCATTGGATACGGGATGGCTCAGCCAGCGTCCGACCGCCGAACTCCGCCAGCCAGGCAGCAACGAGCGCCAGGTTCTCCCGCCACTGTTCCTCGGGGATCGCCGGAAGGATGTCGTCCCACAGGGGAAGGAACGTGCCCCGTAGTTGCAGCCGCCCATAGGGCCGGGCAAGGAACCACAGGTGGAAGTGGGCGGAGCCATCCCCCCAACGGTTCACATGGACGCGCACGACGCCGTCCAGCGATCGGATGGCCCGCTCCAACCGGACAGTCATCACGCCAAGCTCGGCCGCCATCAGGTTGGGCAGGTCTCCCAGATCGAAGTGCGATCGCGATTCCAGGATGAGCACCATCGGCAGCCCACTCGGGCGGTCCATTGCACGTACCCGCCAACGGTCACTGACCCAGATGTAGGCCTCGTCAGGAGCCGAACAGGAAGAGCAGGCGGAAGAACCTTCGCCCTTGCGGGCCGGCTCGACCGCTACCGGCTCGTCGAGCTGCTTGACACGAAGATCGCCCTCGAAGGGGAACGAAGGCCAGTTGGCGAACTTGGGTACGGGTGGGGTGTCGGGCACGAGGGTGACAGTAACCGAGTCGGAGTCCTCCCGGGAGGGGAGCATCCGTCGAACCGGACGGGGGTGATCGGCTGCCAGCGACGGCTTGATCCCGAGCCTCGGAAGGCGCGATTTCCGGCAGGTTCCACCCCGTCATCCACAGGCTCGCACCCACATTTACGCGCTGTTTCACGTGAAACAGGCCAGCCTGTGGACAACGCCTGTGGATTACTTCCGGCCAGCTGGCCCACCCGGGAAGGCGCGTCCGACCGATCCTCCGGGCAACCGCCCTCGGGGATACCTGTTCGTCGACCCGTGCCGGCCCTCCCTTGTCCCAGAGGCGCCCGATCAACGCCCCCGCCTAGCTGCACCGCCCAACTGACACCGGCCACCTGATGCCGCTGGCCTGATGCCGGCCACCTGACACCGCTGCCCAGGCTGACGTCGCCGCCCGACCAACACCGCTGCGTGACGCCGGCTGCCGCTTGATTGCGCCACTGCCATGTGGTCCTCACGCCGACCCGGAATCGGCCTCTTGTTTCACGTGAAACAAGAGGCGGAGCCGTGGACACGAACAGGCCGCCGGGCACCCGGCGGAGCGCTGAGAGGAGAAGCATCGTCATGGTCGACACCCGGAGCGGGTGCAGGCCCCACACGGCGGGCTTGGCGACGGTCGGCCCTGGGCCACCGGGCCACCGGGCCACCGGGCCACCGGGCCACCGGGCCACCGGGCCACCGGGCCACCGGGCCACCGGGCCACCGGGC
>NZ_JBHTMP010000089.1:0-23659 GCF_042679305.1 Micromonospora sonneratiae
GGCAGCGGCTGGGGCGGGGCACCGGGCGAGGACGGTACCGGCGCGGCCGGGTACGGCACCGACGGCTGCCCGCCGGCGGGGTAGCCGGAGCTGACCGGCGGCGACACCATGGGCGGGTAGGGCCCGGTCGGCGGAACCGGCGGCGGATAGCCGGCACCGGAGTGGGGCTGACCGGGGTGGACCGGTCCGGTCCCCGGCTGGGGTGGCAGACCGGGATGCCCCATCTGTGCCATACCGAAGGGGGTGGGTGCGCCGGTCGGCATCGGTGCGCCGGCGGCCGTCGGGGCGTAGGCCGGCCCCGGGCCACCGGACGGTGTCGGTGCTCCCGCGTTCGGGACCTGGCCCCGGATGGCGTTGCGGTTCAACAGGAGCGCACCACCGATCAGGATCGCCGCGCCGAGCAGGATGGCCCGGAAGCCGTCGGTCACGATGAAACCGAAGATCACCGCGACGGTGATGGCGAGGACCAGCACGGTGGTCGGTGACATGCTCGACCGGCCCCGGCCCAGCATCGACTCCACCGGTGAAGCGGTGTCCCCCTCACCGGGGATGATCAGCCACGCCGCGACGTAGATCAGGATGCCGATCCCACCGAAGAAGCCCAGTACGGCGAGGAGCACCCGCCACAGGATCGGATCGGTGTTGGTGGCCCGACCGATGGCTGCGCAGACGCCCGCGAGGTAGCGGCCGTCCTTCGGGCGTACGAAGCCGTACCGGGAGGTGAAGGCTGTGGGGTTCGGCGGGGGTGGGCCGTACCCGGGAGGCGGTGGGGAGCCCGGCCCCGGCGGGGGTCCGCTGGTCGGCGGTGGCCCGGATGCTTCCCGCGGCTCGAACACCGAGGTGGTCTCGTCGTCCGGGAAGCCCTCCGGCGGGCTCCCCGGGGCGGGAGCCGACGGCACCGGATCGGGCTGAGCCGGGCCGATGTCATCCCCGGTGGCCGGCCTGCGGGGCACGGCAGCTTCGTCGGTCATGCTCCGATCCTCGTCCGTCGGTCACCTGAACGACCTCAGGCGCCAACCCTGAACCCACCCTGAGATCTACCAGGGCAATGTCCGGGTGGCCACCTGTGGTCGGGGGATCCGGGCGCGTGTGACGATCGAACAGCCGTCGCCGGAGGCGGCGGTAGTCGCCAGCCGAGGAGCATCTGATCAACATCGCCGCCGACCCACCCCGTCTCTACCGCGCCCGGGACCACAAGATGGTCGCCGGGGTGGCCGCCGGTATCGCCGAGCACCTGGGCATACCCGTGATGCGGGTCCGGATCGCCTTCGCCGTGCTGCTGGGCCTCAGCGGCCTGGGTGTCCTGCTCTACGCGGCGTTCTGGGCGGTGGTGCCGCTCCGGCCGGGGGCGGCCGAGGAACCACCCCGGCGGGACTTCTTCCAGCTGTTGCCCTTCGTCGCCATCGGCCTCGGCATGATCCTGATCCAGGTGCTGGTGTTCGACTCACTCGGCGTGGCCAGCACCGCCGGCTGGCTGGTCGCCATCATCGCCGTCGGCGCCGGGGTGATCTGGCACCAGTCCGCGCCCGGCCGCCGACAGCAGAGCGACACCCTGGCGGTGCCCTGGCTGGGCGCGGTGGTCGAGGAGAGCGACCGGCGGGCCTTCGTGCTCCGGTTCATCGGCGGTGGGGTCCTGGTCGCGGTCGGGATTATCGGTGTGGTCGCCGTCTACTCGCCGCGGGAGAACTTCGACGCCGTACTGAACGGCGTGATCTTCGCGCTGGTCGGGCTCGCCGGGGTCGCGGTGGTGGCCGCTCCAGCGCTGTGGCGGACGTTCAACCAGCTCCGTGCCGAGCGGGAGGCGCGGATCCGGGAGCAGGAACGGGCGGAACTGGCGGCCATGGTGCACGACCAGGTGTTGCACACGCTCGCGCTCATCATGCGTAACGCCAACGACGTCAAGACCGTCCAGCGGCTGGCCCGAGGCCAGGAACGGTCGCTGCGCAACTGGCTCTACAAGCCCACCGCCTCACCGACCGAGCGCCTCGCCGCCGCCCTGGAGCAGGCCGCCGCCGAGGTGGAGGACACCTACGCGATCACCGTGGAGACGGTGGTGGTGGGCGACCGGGAGACCGACGAGCGGGTCGGCGCGCTGGTCGCCGCCGCCCGGGAGTCGTTGGTCAACGCCGCCCGGCACGCCCAGGTCCAGACCATTTCGCTGTACGCCGAGGTCGAGCCGGAACAGATCAGTGTCTTCGTACGGGACCGGGGCGTGGGTTTCGACCCGTCTACCGTTGAGGACCGCCGGCACGGCGTACGCGGCTCGATCATCGGGCGGATGAAACGGCACGGTGGGCGGGCGGAGATCCGCAGCGAACCGGGCAGCGGCACCGAGGTGCGGCTGACCCTGCCGACCACCCGGGACGGCGCACCAGGAAGGACAGGTAGAGATCATGACTGACCAGCCGATCGGAACCTCCGAGGGCGGCAGTGCCGCCCCCCAGCGGCAGCTCCGGGTGTTCCTGGTCGACGACCACGCGATGTTCCGGGCCGGGGTCCGCGCAGAACTGGGGGCCCATGTCGACGTGGTCGGTGAGGCCAGCACGGTGGCCGAGGCGGTCAGCCGGATCGCCGCCCTGGAGCCGGACGTGGTCCTGCTCGACGTACACATGCCGGACGGTGGCGGCCGGGCGGTGCTCGACGCGATGCGGCGTACCCATCCGCAGGTACGGTTCCTGGCGCTGAGCGTGTCGGACGCGGCGGACGACGTGATCGGCCTGATCCGGGGTGGTGCCCGGGGCTACGTCACCAAGACGATCTCCCCGGACGAGTTGGCCCTGGCGATCCGCCGGGTCGCCGACGGTGACGCCGTGTTCAGCCCCCGGCTGGCCGGGTTCGTGCTGGACGCGTTCGCCGCCCGTCCGGACACGCCGGTGGCCGATCCGGAATTGGACCAGCTCACCAACCGGGAGCGGGAGGTGCTGCGGCTGCTCGCCCGGGGGTACGCCTACAAGGAGATCGCCAAGGAGCTGTTCATCTCCATCAAGACGGTGGAGACACATGTCTCAAATGTGCTGCGCAAGCTCCAGATGTCCAACCGTTACGAACTGTCCCGGTGGGCGGCGGACCGTCGACTGGTCTGATCGGGCTGTCCACTTCATCGATGTCCGATCGTCCGTAGGTGTGGTCATTCCGTTCTGAGTACGGTGAATGCCTCGGCCAGTCGGCCCTCGGGGAGCCCGGCGGACTGGGCGGTGGCCCCGAGCCAGTCCCGTAGCCAGGACTCCAGGTCCAAGTGCGCGGTCTGCGAGGTGTGTGCGCGGAGCGCGGCCACCTTGCGGTCGAACTGGTCGGTGATGTCGACCGCGTGATCCGGACCGGGGCCACCGGCGTACCAGATCTCGCGGACCACCCACGGCTCCAGCCCTTCCTCCCTGAGCAGCTCAGGAAAGGCGAACGGGTTGCGCGAGTCGGGATAGACGGCGCAGGTGGTCGCCTCGCCCACCGCGAGATGGTCGGGGTGGCTCGGCCCGGCCAGGTGTTCCCAGCGACGCAGCGGCGAACTCGTCAGTACCCGGTCCGGCCGGAACCGGCGGATGGCTGCGGTGATGTCCCGACGTAGGGCCAGGGTGGGCGAGAGCGTGCCGTCGGCGTACCCATCGAGGAATTCGACCTGATCGACCCCGACGGCGGCTGCGGCGGCCCGCTGTTCGCGCTCGCGCATCACGGGAAGCTCCTCGCGCGGTGTGTCGTCGAACCCACCCGCGTCCCCCCGGGTGACGAGGAGGTACCTGACCTCGATACCCTCGTCCGACCAGTTGGCAATGGTGCCCGCTGAGCCAAAATCGATATCATCCGGATGGGCGAATACAGCGAGTGTGCGTCGTACGTCGGAAAGTGGTTGCGCTGAGGCGGGAAAGGTCATAAAGGCTGAGCCTACGCGCAGGACGAGGGATCGGCCGCTATGACGGAATTGCTGGTCAGAGGCGTTCTCTTCGAGCTGAAATGATCTTTCTTCAGTATCGACAGCGCACCAGGCAACTAACGTCTTGATAACGGCACCTTCACGCAACGGGCTGGGCGGTGTCACAGTTGCAGTCGCCTCACCCCCCTTGCGTGAGCCACCCGGTTGGTCACCCCGATGCCCGACGAACACCCATTTCAGGGTGTCCGAGGCGTGGGATCCGGCCCGGTGTCGGGCGCTCGGGACGGCGAGGTGCCCGGCGGATCATCGGTGCATCTGGGGTGTCCCGATTCCCTGCGGTAGCTTTCCGGCGGTCGGCACCCACGCGGACTGCCGGTCGGCATCACCCCTACGTGCGTGCAGACACACGACGAAGACCCAGGTAAGAAAGAGGAGGCCCCAGGAATGAGAGTCTCGAAGCGTGCGAGCGCGGTTGCGGTGGGCGCGGCTTTCGCGCTCGTCGCGGCCGGTTGCAGCACGGGAGACGACGGCGACAAGACCGGTGGTGCCAACAGCGACGGCACCATCACGATCCACGGCACCCAGCCGGAGGTCGGTCTTGTCCCGGCGAACACCACTGAGACCGGTGGTGGCAAGATCATCGACTTCATGTGGACCGGTCTGGTCGAGTACCCCAACGACGGCGGTGCCCCCAAGAACGCCCTCGCTGAGTCGATCGAGACGGCCGACTCCAAGGTCTACACGATCAAGATCAAGAAGGGCACCAAGTTCCACGACGGCACCGAGGTGAAGGCGAAGAACTTCGTCGACGCCTGGAACTGGGGTGCCCACGCGGCCAACGGTGCGCAGGGCGCGAGCTTCTTCAGCGACATCCAGGGCTACGCCGACGTCAACCCGGCCGACCCGGACGGTGCCGACGGCCCGCAGAAGGCCCCGGAGCCGAAGTCGAAGACGATGTCCGGCCTGGAGGTCGTCGACGACTACACCTTCAAGGTGACCCTCACCGCGCCGTTCTCGATCTTCCCGACCAAGCTCGGCTACAGCGCGTACGTGCCGCTGCCGGACTCCTTCTTCACCTCGACCGCGGACGCCTTCGGGAAGAACCCGATCGGTAACGGCCCGGTGAAGTTCGTGTCGTGGCAGGACAACGTCGAGGTCAAGCTCACCCGCTTCGACGACTACACCATGGCTGACAAGGTCAAGTTCAAGGACCTGACCGTCAAGATCTACCAGGACGACACGGCCGCCTACAACGACCTGCTCTCCGGCACCCTGGACTTCATGGAGCAGGTGCCGAACTCGGCGCTGGCCGGTGACAAGTGGAAGACCGACCTGGGCGAGCGCGGCAAGAACGTGCCGACCCCGATCACCGGTCTGATCGCGTTCCCGATCTACGACAAGCGGTTCCAGAACGCCGACCTGCGCAAGGCCGTCTCGATGGCCGTCGACCGCGCGCAGATCTCCGACAAGATCTTCTTCAACTCGCGGAAGCCGGCTAACAGCTGGGCCAACCCGCTGGCTCCGGGTAACAAGGAAGGCAACTGCACCAGCTGCACCTTCAACCCGGACGAGGCCAAGAAGCTGCTGGAGAAGGCCGGTGGCTTCCAGGGCGAGATGGTCTTCTACTACAACGCTGACGCCAGCCACAAGGACTGGATGGAGGCCGTCGCGCAGAGCGTGAAGAACACGCTGGGCATCAACGCCCGCGCCGAGGGCATCCCGACCTTCGCGGTCTTCCGTCAGATGGTCAACGCGCACCAGATGAAGGGCCCGTACCGGGCGGCCTGGCAGCAGGACTACCCGGACGTGGAGAACTGGATCGGCCCGCTGTACGTGACCGGTGGTTCCTCCAACGACGGTCTCTACAGCAACAAGGAGGTCGACCGGCTGTACCGGGAGGGCACCGCGGCTGCCGACATCGACGCCGCGCACGCCAAGTTCGCCGAGGCTGTTGCCCTCGTCGACGCCGACACCCCGAGCATCCCGGTCTACTTCTACAGCAACCAGTGGGCGCACTCGGAGCGGCTGGCGAAGGTTGAGGTCACCAACGTTGGTGAGATCGACCTCGACTCGGTCGAGCTGAAGTAAGCAACTGAAAGTCCGATCCCGGGTCGGACCCGCCAACTGCGGTGGGTCCGGCCCGGGCCCGGTATCACCACCGGGTTGCGCCTGCTGCGTTCCCGGCGCGTTTCTGCCACTCGTGTCGGGCGCCCGACGCGCCCCCGTCTGGAGGACCCATGGGCCGTTACGTTTTGAGGCGGCTACTCCAACTAATCCCCGTGTTCATCGGGACCACCGTCCTGATCTATTGGCTCGTCTGGGCAGTACCCGGCGACCCCTTCGCGGGCAAGTGCGGCGACCGCCGCTGCCCGGATTCGTACATCGCGATGATGACGGAGAAGTACGCGCTCGATCAGCCGTGGCCTATCCAGTACGCGAAGTACATGCAGAACCTGCTCCAGGGTGACTTCGGTACGACGTACGGCGGTCGGTCGATCAACGAGTTGATCGCGGCGGCGTACCCCAACACCCTGAAGCTGGCGCTGGTGGCGCTGGCGATCGAGGCGCTGATCGGTATCACCGCTGGTGTGCTGACCGGCCTGCGTCGTAACGGATTCCTGGACAACCTGGTCCTGGTCTCGACGCTGTTCCTGATCGCGCTGCCGACCTTCGTCACCGGTTTCGTGCTGCAGTACCTCTTCGGTGTGAAGTGGGGCATCGTCAACCCGACCGTCTCCAACGAGGTGGGCTTCTCGGAGCTGTTGATACCCGGTTTCGTACTCGGTAGTACCTCCATGGCGTACATCGCCCGACTGACCAGAACGAGCATCGCGGAGAACCGGTCCGCCGACTACGTGCGTACCGCCATCGCCAAGGGCCTGCCCAAGCGCCGGGTGGTCGGAGTCCACCTGCTGCGCAACTCGATGATTCCGGTGATCACGTTCCTCGGAACCGACCTTGGCGGCCTGATGGGCGGCGCCATCGTCACCGAGGGCATCTTCAACATCAACGGCATCGGTCGAGAGGTCTTCCGGGCGATCGTCACCAAGGAAGGCGCGACGGTGGTGTCCATCGTCACCATCCTGGTGCTCATCTATCTGCTCATGAACCTGGTGGTCGACCTGCTCTACGCCGCCCTGGACCCGAGGATCCGTTATGAGTGACCCCACAACCGGATCGGTAGCGACCACTTCGACCGTCGCGCCTGAGAAGGCCGCGCCTGAGGGCGCCGCGCCCAAGAAGCAGGACAAGCCCCGGGGATTGCTCGGTGACGCCTGGTACGACCTGCGTCGCAAGCCACTCTTCTGGATCGCTGCCGCGTTCATCCTGTTCTTCCTGGCCATGGCGGCCTTCCCGTCGCTGTTCGCGAGTGCGGACCCGACGCACGGCCTGCTCGAGCGCAGCCGGGGCAACCCGTCAGGTGACGCCTGGTTCGGCTACGACGTGCAGGGGCGGGAGGTCTACGCCCGCGTGATTCACGGTGCCCGGGCCTCGATCATCGTTGCGGTGCTCTCCACCGTCGGCACGATCCTGATCGGCGGGGCGATGGGCATGATCGCCGGCTACCGCGGCGGCTGGGTGGACGCCATCCTGTCCCGGATCGCCGACGTGTTCTTCGGGCTACCGTTCGTCCTCGGTGCCATCGTGATCCTCTTCACCTTCAACGCACCCGGGTCGAGCAACAACCAGTGGCGCATCATGGGTCTGGTCGTCATGTCGCTGGTCGTGCTGACCTGGCCGGTGTCGATGCGGATCATGCGCTCCGCGGTGCTGGCCACCAAGGAGGCCGACTACATCGTGGCGGCTCGGGCGCTCGGCGCCGGTGCGGGACGGATCATCTTCAAGCACCTGCTGCCGAACTGCCTGGCCCCCCTGCTGGTCTACTCGACGATCCTCGTCGGGTCGTTCATCGGCGCCGAGGCCACCCTGTCGTTCCTCGGCGTTGGCCTGAAGTCGCCGGTGGTGTCCTGGGGAATCATGATCAGCGAGGCGCAGCAGTACATCCGGGTCTCGCCGCACCTGCTGTTGTTCCCCGCCACGTTCCTCGTGGCCGCCGTACTGAGCTTCGTCACGCTCGGTGAGGCAGTCCGCGAGGCTCTCGATCCGAAACTCCGGTAGGAGATCCTGTGTCCGACATACTCGTTTCTGAGCAGTCCCAAACGGATGCCACCGGACGTCCTTCCGGCCGCCTGCTTGAGGTCGAGGACCTCCGGGTGGAGTTCCGCACCCGCGATGGCGTGGCCAAGGTCATCAACGGGGTGACGTACCACGTCAACGCGGGGGAGACGCTGGCCGTACTCGGTGAATCCGGTTCCGGCAAGAGCGTCACCGCGCAGACCATCATGGGAATCCTCGACACCCCGCCGGGGTTCGTCACCGGCGGCCAGATCCGCTTCCACGGCCGCGACATGCTGACCATGTCGGCGGAGGAGCGGCGGCGGATCCGGGGCGAGGGCATCGCGATGGTGTTCCAGGACGCGCTCTCCGCACTGAACCCGGTCTTCACCGTCGGGTTCCAGATCGCCGAACAGTTCCGGTTCCGGCGGGGCATGAGCCGCGCCGACGCGAAGAAGCGCGCCATCGAGATGCTCGACCTGGTGCAGATTCCGAACGCGAAGGGGCGGGTCAACAACTATCCGCACCAGTTCTCGGGCGGTATGCGGCAGCGGGTCATGATCGCGATGTCGCTGGCCCTCGACCCCGAGGTGCTGATCGCCGACGAGCCGACGACCGCGCTCGACGTGACCGTGCAGGCGCAGATCATGGACCTGCTGGCCGAGCTGCAGCGCGAGCGCCAGATGGGCATGATCCTGATCACGCACGACCTGGGCGTGGTCGCCGACGTCGCGGACCGGATCGCGGTGATGTACGCCGGCCGGATCGTCGAGCAGGCCAACGTTCACGAGCTGTACGCGAAGCCGTCACACCCGTATACGCTGGGTCTGCTCGATTCGATCCCCCGGATCGACGAGAAGGGGCAGCAGCTACGGACGATCAAGGGGCTCCCGCCGAGCCTGCTGAACATTCCGTCCGGTTGCCCGTTCAACCCGCGTTGCCCGATGGTGCAGTCGGTGTGTCGGGAGAAGCTGCCGCCGCTGCTGCAGCTCGGCCCCACCCGGGCCAGCGCCTGCCACTTCGCTGAGGAGCTGGTGAACCGTGACTGAGACAATCCTCGAGGTCCAGGACCTGGTCAAGCACTACCCGGTGACCAGGGGGGTGGTCTTCAAGAAGACCGTCGGCCACGTCAAGGCCGTCGACGGGGTGTCGCTCGAACTGAAGCAGGGCGAGACGCTCGGTGTGGTGGGCGAGTCCGGCTGTGGCAAGTCCACGCTGGCCCGGGTGCTGATGAACCTGGAGAAGCCGACCTCGGGCACGGTGCGCTACAAGGGCCAGAACATCTTCGGCCTCAAGGGCGGCGCCATGCGCCGGATGCGCCGGCAGATCCAGCTCGTCATGCAGGACCCGTACACCTCGCTCAACCCCCGGATGACCGTCGGTGACCTGATCGGTGAGCCGTTCGAGATCCACCCGGAGGTGGCGCCGAAGGGCAGCCGTCGGAGCAAGGTCATGGACCTGCTCGACGTGGTCGGGCTCAACCCGGAGCACATCAACCGCTACCCGCACCAGTTCTCGGGCGGTCAGCGGCAGCGAATCGGGATCGCCCGGGCACTTGCCCTGCGGCCGGAGATCATCGTCTGTGACGAGCCGGTCTCCGCGCTGGACGTCTCCATCCAGGCACAGGTGATGAACCTGCTGGGCAAGCTCCAGGCCGAGTTCGGGCTGTCGTACATCTTCATCGCCCACGACCTGTCCGTGGTCCGTCACCTCTCCGACCGCGTGGCTGTCATGTACCTGGGACGGGTCGCCGAGATCGGCACCGATGAGGAGATCTACGAGCGTCCGACGCACCCGTACACCCAGGCGCTGCTGTCGGCGGTGCCGGTGCCGGACCCGACCAGCCGGGAGAGCAAGGCGATCATCCGGCTGACCGGTGACGTGCCCAGCCCGGTGGACCCGCCGTCCGGCTGCCGGTTCCGGACCCGTTGCTGGAAGGCCCAGGACATCTGCGCGACGGAGACTCCGCTGTTGATCCAGCGGGAAGGCTCCGACCACGACAGTGCCTGCCACTTCGCCGAGAAGCGGGAGATCGTCGTAACCCACGAGGCCGGATAATCATCTCGCTGGCCGGAGTCGGAGACGACTCCGGCCAGCGCAGATGTGCCTTCTCCGACCGGCGCGGGCGTGGTGACCCGATCAGGGGGTCACCGTAGCCCGTGGCCGGTCGATTTCGTTTTCTGGCATGACTCTCTGCCCCACACCCGCGCGGTCGCCCACGCCCGGCGAACAGTCCACACCCGCGCGGTCGCCCACGCCCGGCGAGTAGTCCACGCCCGGCACTCGTT
This sequence comes from Micromonospora sonneratiae, assembly GCF_042679305.1. Classification (NCBI taxonomy): domain Bacteria; kingdom Bacillati; phylum Actinomycetota; class Actinomycetes; order Micromonosporales; family Micromonosporaceae; genus Micromonospora; species Micromonospora sonneratiae. Next base: position 10,270 of record NZ_JBHTMP010000089.1, read on the forward strand.
CCGTACCTGGCGGCCGTTCCGTGCCCGGCAGCCTTACAGTGGCCGGCAGCCTTACAGCGGCCCACGGCCGGCCCGCAGCAGAAGCAATGCCAGCTGCGTTCCGTCAGCGCCCAACGCCTCCCGGAAGCGCTCCAGGATCTTCCGTTCCCGGGCGAGGACGAGCCGGGTACCCCCGGAAGCCAGCCGGGTGGCACCGATCTCCTGGGACAGGGCCGCACGCTCCCGCCAGAGCTCGATCAGCGCGTTGTCGATGTCGTCGATGCGCTCCCGGATCTCCGCGATGCGCTCGGCGGCCTCCGGAGCGTCCGTACCGGTCTGGGCGTCGGCGCCGGTGCCGCCGCGCGGGCCACTGGCTGGGCCGCTGGCGGTCTCGGCGTCGGCGGGCTGCTCGACCATGTTGGTAATCATCGGGTACTCCCTCGTAAGACAGGCCACGGTGTCCGGATTCCCGAAGCAAAAAGCCCCGGGCTCCAGGAGCCCGGGGCTTTTCGTAGGTCTTTCGATCAGGCGCGACCTACGGCTGCCGGACTCCCGGAGCCGTAGTAAAAGTAGAAACGCACCTGCTCGAACACGGGGTCGAGTATGCCGAGTGCGTCAGCCCCGGCGCAAGCATTCCGGCTGGGAAGGGCCCCTTCCGCTACAGAAAACGATGAAAAGGGGCCCTCCCCAACCGATCAGCCGAGCCGGGTGATCCGGTTGGCCGGCCCCGGGGCCACCGGCGCGCCGGCACCGAGGTACGCCACCAGGGCGTCCACGTCGAAGCCGGCTGCGATGGTGCGGTTGGTACCGCCCCTGAGCGTGGTGAAACCGTCACCACCGTTGGCGAGGAAGTCGTTGGTGGTGACCCGGTAACTGGCTGCCGGATCGATCGGCGCGCCGTTCAGAGCCAGTGCACTGACCCGGTCACCCACCGGCCGGGTGGTGTCGTACGAGTAGCTGAAACCGGCTGAGACCTGGAGGATCCGTTGCGCGGTCTGCCCGTTGAAGCCCGGGAACTGCTGCTCCAGCACGTCCTTGAGCTGTGCCCCGGTCAGGGTCTGCGTCACCACCAGGTTGTTGAACGGCTGGACGGTGAAGGCCTCACCGTAGGTCACCTCTCCCGGGTCCTCGTCCCCGGCGGAGGCGGCGTACGGCAGTGAGGCACGGATGCCACCCGGGTTCATCAGGGCGATCTGCGAGCCGTTGCTGGCGGTCCAGGCGAGCTGGGCGTCGGCGATGACGTCGCCCAACGGGCTCTCCTGGTTGGGCTGGACGTCCCGGACGATGTCCCCGGTGATGCGGCCGATGACGCGGTTCGCGATCGGCGCGACCGCCCGGCGGTACTTGTCGGCGAGGGCCTTCGCACCCGGATCGACCAGGTCCGGGTTACGGACGAAGTTGCCCGGCGAGATCTCCTGCCAGGTGCCGTCCGGGTTGCGGACACCGTTCTCGACGATCACGTTACGGGCGGAGATCTCCGCGAACCGACCGGTCCGCCGGTCGAGCGTGTAGTCGATGTCGGTGACCAGCTGTCCGTTGGTGCCGGCACTGGTGACCACGCTGTGCGCGCCGGACGAGTTCGGCAGCGAGCAGGAGTAGAAGCGGTGCGTGTGCCCGGAGACGACCAGGCCGAACTCGGGCCGTAGGCCGGCCACGATCGGCACGATCGGGCCGGAGAAGTTGGCGCAGTCGGAGACGCCCGGGGTGCTCGGGGGCGGTGACTGGGCGCCACCCTCGTGGATGAGCAGCACCATTGCCCGGACCCCGAGCAGCTTCAGCCGGCCGGCCCACTTGTTGGCCGTCTCGACCTCGTCCTTGAAGTCGACGGTGGTGATGCCGGCGGGGTTGACGATGTCGGGGGTGCCTTCGAGCGTCACACCCACGAAGCCGACCGGTACGCCGCCGATGAGGCGTACGGCCACGGGCGGCAGGATCGGCAGGCCGGTGCGCTTGTTCACCGTGTTCGCGGCGAGGTAGGTGAACTTCGCTCCCGCGAACCCGTCGCCGTCCTGACAGCCGTCGACCGGGTGGCAGCCGCCCCGGTTGAGCCGTAGCAGCTCGTCGACGCCCTCGTCGAACTCGTGGTTACCGACCGAGCTGATCTCCAGCCCGATCTGGTCCATCAGCTCGATCGTCGGCTCGTCGTGGAACGCGGCGCTGATCAGCGGGGTGGCGCCGATCAGGTCGCCGGCGCCGACGGTGATGGTCCTGCGACCTTCCGAGGCGGCCTCGGTCCGCAGCTTCTTCAGCGAGGTGGCGAGGTATTCCACCCCGCCGGCCGGGGTGCCGTTGACGGTGGCGCCGCTACCCGTAGGTGGGTCGATCGCACCATGGAAGTCGTTGTAGCTGAGGAAGTTTCCTCTGACCAGGGTGCGCGACGGCAGGCCGTAGGAGATGGAGACCGGGGCCAGGTTCGCCGGCGGTGCGGCGTTGGCCGGAGCGGGCCTGGAGGCCATCGGCAGCGCGCTGAGCAGCGTAAGCGCGAGGACCGATGCTACGAGAGGTCGTCTCGTTGCCCGGCCGCGCGAGCGCGGTTGACTCATGATGTTTCTCCCAATGAGGTACGGGGGAGGATGCATGGGCGTTACCCGATCATCGTTCTCGGCCGGGCACGGATGCGCCAGACCTCACAGGTGACGGCTTGGTTGCTGATGTCGTCCTTCGATGGGTCGGCCGGGGGTCGACGTCTTCCGTCGATGGGCGAACCGGCACCGGCCCCGGCGCCGGCCCCGGGCCAGTACGGCATGGCGGCACGGCAGGCCACGGGGGCACGGGGGTGCGGGCCCGTACGGCGGCGTGGAGATGTCCGACCGGCGGCATAGACTCGCCCTGCGATGCATCCTCTCTTCGAACTCCCGCCCATCGGCGATCAACCGCCGTCCCAGTCCCCAGCCCGCCCCCGGCCCCCGGCCCCCGGGCTCGACCCACAGGCTCTGCTGACCGGGCTCAACGGCCCGCAGCGGGACGCGGTGACCCATGCCGGCTCCCCGTTGCTGATCGTGGCCGGTGCGGGCTCGGGTAAGACCCGGGTGCTCACCAACCGGATCGCCTATCTGCTGGCCGCCCGGGAGGTGCATCCGGGCGAGATCATCGCCATCACCTTCACCAACAAGGCGGCCGGTGAGATGAAGGAGCGGGTGGCTGCCCTGGTCGGTCCCCGGGCCCGGCTGATGTGGGTGTCGACGTTCCATTCCGCCTGTGTCCGTATCCTGCGGGCGGAGCACGAGCACGCCGGGTTGAAGCCGACCTTCTCCATCTACGACGCGGACGATTCGCGGCGGCTGATGCAACTGGTTGCCCGGGAGCTCGATCTCGATCCGAAGCGCTATCCGGCCCGCGGACTGGCGGCCCAGGTCTCCAACCTCAAGAACGAGCTGGTCGACCCGGAGGAGTTCGCCGGGCGGGCCAAGGGCCCCAACGAGCGGGCGCTGGCCGAGGTCTACACCCGCTACCAGCAGCGTCTGCGGGAGGCACACGCCCTCGACTTCGACGACCTGATCATGACGACGGTCCATCTGCTACAGGCACATCCGCACGTTGCCGAAAGCTACCGTCGGCGGTTCCGGCACGTGCTGGTCGACGAGTACCAGGACACCAACCACGCGCAGTACGTACTGATCAAGGAGTTGGTGGGCGACGGCGCGCCCGGCCTACCGCCGGCCGAGCTGTGCGTGGTCGGCGACGCCGACCAGTCGATCTACGCCTTCCGGGGTGCGACGATCCGCAACATCCTGGAGTTCGAGCGCGACTTCACCGACGCCCGCACCATCCTGCTGGAGCAGAACTACCGCTCCACCCAGACGATCCTCACCGCCGCCAACGCGGTCATCGACAACAACTCGTCTCGTAAGCCGAAGCGGCTGTGGAGCGACCAGGGGGCCGGGGAGCAGATCGTCGGCTACGTCGCCGACACCGAGCATGCCGAGGCCGACTGGGTGGCCCGGGAGATCGACCGGCTGTGTGACGATGACCACGCCCGTCCGGGCGAGGTGGCGGTCTTCTACCGCACCAACGCCCAGTCCCGGGTGTTCGAAGACGTGTTCATCCGGGTCGGCCTGCCCTACAAGGTGGTCGGTGGGGTCCGCTTCTACGAGCGTAAGGAGGTCCGCGACGCGCTGGCCTACCTGCGGGCCGTGGTCAACGACGACGACACGGTGAGCCTGCGCCGCATCCTCAACACCCCGCGTCGGGGCATCGGAGACCGGGCAGAGGCCTGTGTGGAGGCGCTGGCGACCCGCGACCGGATCTCCTTCGGTGCGGCGCTGCGCCGGGCGGCCAGCGCCCCCGGCATCTCCACCCGGGCGGCGAACGGCATCGCCGACTTCGTCGCGCTGCTCGACGAGATCCGGGAGATGGCCACCACCGCCCTGCCCGAGGAGGTGCTGGAGGCGGTGCTCACCCGCTCCGGCTATCTCAGCGAACTGGAGGAGAGCCTCGACCCGCAGGATGCCGGTCGGGTGGAGAACCTCCAGGAGTTGGTGAGCGTCGCCCGGGAGTACACCGAACGGATCGAGGCGCAGACCGAGGAGGGGGCGGGGGCGACCCTCGCCGGCTTCCTGGAGCAGGTGGCCCTGGTCGCCGACGCCGACCAGGTCCCGTCCGACGACCCCGACCATCAGGGGGTGGTCACCCTGATGACCCTGCACACCGCCAAGGGGCTGGAGTTCCCGGTGGTGTTCCTGACCGGTCTGGAGGACGGCGTCTTCCCCCACCTGCGTTCACTGGGTGACACCCGGGAACTGGAGGAGGAACGGCGGTTGGCCTACGTCGGCATCACCCGGGCCCGCCAGCGGCTCTACCTGTCCCGGGCGGTCACCCGCTCGGCATGGGGCCAGCCGTCGTACAACCCGCCCTCCCGCTTCCTCGACGAGCTGCCGGGCGATCTGGTGCGCTGGGAGCGTACCGAGGGTGCCTACACGTCGTGGTCGGGCACGGGGGGCGGCGTGGGTGGTCGGTCCGGCGCCGCGGTCCGGCCAGCGTCGGTGCGTGGCGGCTTCTCCGGCGGTACGGCGAAGGCGGCCCAGTTGGCGCAGCGCCTGGGGGTCGACGGAAGTCAGCTGGCCACCGCCAGTGAATTGCCCAGGGCACCCAAGGTGGCGGTCGGCGACCGGGTCAACCACCAGCGCTACGGGCTGGGCCGGGTGCTGGCCGTGGAGGGGCACGGGCCGGGCGCACGCGCCCAGATTGACTTCGGGGACCAGACCCTGTGGCTCGTGCTGCGGCATGCGCCGATCGACAAGCTCTGACCGGGGGTACGCGAAGGCTGCCTCCTGTCCCTACCGCACGTACGACGATGCCCGGTCCGCCAAGCGGACCGGGCATCGTCGTGGGGGGAGTGGCAGTGCTTCAGGGCTGCGGCGTCAGCGCCGCCGCGCCTCGTTGCGCCAGCGTCGCTTCAGTTGCCTCAGCAGCCGAGGTTGACGCCGCGCGCCCGCATCCAGGGACCCGGGTCGAGCTGGTTCCACAGGCCGTTGTGCACCTCGAAGTGCAGGTGGGGCCCGGTGGAGTCGCCGGTCGACCCCTCGTATCCGATGACCGTGCCGGGGGAGACCTTCTGGCCCACCGAAACTGCGGTGGCGTTCATGTGGGCGTAGTGCGTCAGGTAGCCGTTGCCGTGGTCGATGACCACCGAGATGCCGTAGCCGGTGAACGCCCAGCCGGCGGTGGTGACGGTGCCGGCGGCAGCGGCGCGGATCGGGGTGTTCGCCGGCAGGGCCAGGTCGATACCGGCGTGCAGCACGCCCCACCGCTGACCGAAGCAGGAGGTGGTCTCGGCGCCCGGCATCGGGTGCACCCAGTCAGCCTTGGGCTTGGCCACCGTGGTGGCCTTCTTCTGGGCCGGCGTCGACTCCTGTGCGGCGGGCTTCGACTCCTTGGTGGCGGTCTCGCCAGCCGGGGTGCTGGTCGACGGGCTGGGGGACACCAGCGTGGTGTCGGTGGCCGAGGGGGTCGGCTCGGCGGCGCTGTCCCGCTCGGAGCGGTTCGCGCGGTCGGCGGCCTCGACCCGGGCCCGCTCGTCCATCGCTACCGACGAGTCGCTGCCACCGTCCGGGGTGACGGCGGCGGAGACACCGGCGATTCCGAGGCCGACCAGCGCTACGAGCGCCGCAGCGAGATAGGGGGTACGGCCCGCCAACTTGCGGGGGAGACGGTGACGGCCCACCTCGGCATCGTGCTCGGGGGCGTCGGTGTGGTTCTCGATCGACTCGTTTTCCTGCACGGGGGGAACCTTTGGGTCGAGGGGCACGGACCCGCAAATAGTGGTTTGCGCCGACGCTGACCAGGGGAAAGGGGTAACAGGCGGGGGCTGGTGCGGCAGTCCTGGCGCCGGACCGATGTCCGGGTATCGCCGGTTACTGACCGCGCGGCAAGTGACCGGGGACAGTGGTGCTGCTCACACTGCCCGATGTGGCGTAGGAAACTTTAGCGGAGAGTGATCAAACAAAAACCGCCCGAACCGTGAGGTCCGGGCGGTTGGTTGGACAGCGCGAAGAGTCAGGGGACGGTCACGTCAGCGAAGGTAGGTTCCATTTCCAGCTTGATGTCCACTCCCCGCTCCTGGAGCCAGGGAACCGGGTCTCTCGGCTCGCCATTGACATGGACCTCGAGATGTAGTTGAGGCCCGTAGGCGTGGCCGGTGCTGCCGACCAGGCCGAGCTGGTCACCCGCCTTGACCTGCTGGCCTTCCTTCACCAGCAGCTTGGACGAGTGCCCGTAGATCGACTCGCTGCCGTCGGCGTGCTTGACGATCACGCAGTAGCCGTAGCCGCCGTACCATCCGGCCTTGGTGACGGTGCCGGCGCTGATCGCCTGGTACGGGGTGCCCTCGGGAGCGGCCAGGTCGATCCCGGTGTGCAGCTTTCCCCACTGCAGGCCGTACGGGCTGGTGAAGCTGTAGCCGTGTAGTGGCAGGCGCCAGACGTCGGATTCGCCGGCGGTCGCGGCACCGGTGAGGGCACGGGGACTGTCCCGGGAGGCGCGGTCGGCATCGGTGGCGCGCTCTGCGGCAGCGGCGCTGATCGCCGCGTCGTTCGCCAGATCGGCGGCGAGGGTGGTCGGGTCGACCGTCTTGGCGTCCGGCAGGGCGCTGGCACCGAGGGCGACGAGCCCGGCGCCGACGAAAGCGGTGGTTACGACAGCGGCGTAGCGGCTACGCGGAGGGGTGGGTACGCGACGCCGCCCGCGATATCGATCGGGCTCAGACGACAGGCGCTGACGCACGCGTAGCCTCCGTTATCGGGTCAATAATGCGGCTTCGCCAGGCTTGTCAAGTGCTGTCAACCCTGGATCACCGCGTCGTCACCCGGCTGTGGGCCTGATGGCAACCGTTGGACACGGTAGCCAACCCCTGCACGAGTCACAAGCCGCATCGCCAAATCGCCGGTACGGAGTGCGGCCGTCCGTTATGGAATAACCTGAGTCGTAACCTTTTATGAATAGGGTCGTTATCGCGCTCGGTTGTCAGGTCGGCGGCAGATCGTAGTCGGAGCCGACACGGCGGAACCGTGGATTCGCTGGTGCGTTCGGTCCGACCGGCGGCATCGTGCCTGCTCGGCCGCTCGGGTCGGGTGCTTTCCGGTCGATGGGTGAGGTCGTCGCCACTCCCGGGTTCCGGGGCGGCCGGGGCGCGGGTTACCGTTCGTTCAGGTAGTTGCCGCGGATGCCCTGGAAAGGTGTTGCGCTGATGAGCTCTCGAATTCGGGTCGTCGTGGCCAAGCCGGGGCTGGACGGGCACGATCGTGGTGCGAAAGTGGTCGCGCGGGCGTTGCGGGACGCCGGCATGGAGGTCATCTACACCGGCCTGCACCAGACGCCCGAGCAGATCGTCGAGGCCTCGATCCAGGAGGACGCCGACGCCGTGGGGCTGTCCGTACTCTCCGGTGCGCACATGACGCTCTTCCGGCGGGTGCTGGAGTTGCTGGCCGAGCGGGACGCCCGGGACATCGTCGTGTTCGGTGGCGGCATCATTCCGGACGGCGACATCCCGGAGTTGGAACGGCTCGGGGTCGCGAAGATCTTCACGCCCGGAGCGACGACGAAGTCGATCGTGGACTGGGTCCAGGAGAACGTCGCCCGCCAGGTCGTCTGAACGCCCGGTCGGCTGGGACGGGACGGGGGAGAGGCCGGACGCACCCCTCACACGTCCGGCCTCTCTATGCACGATGCCCCGCCGCCACCCCTCGACCGACAGGGCATCGGCCGCTCCCGCCATCGCGCTCGTTCGCGCTCTGACATCTGACTCAACGACGGCTGCCCGCCCGGGTTACGCAGACTGCCCAAAAGATCCCGGAGGGATTTCGGGGTCGGGGCCGTAGCGGGATTCTGGCCAGCCGCTGTCGGTCGTAACCTGTGCCGGTCGATGATCCATGCGGGTCGTCGGCGCCGCCGTCGTCAGGAGTCGTCAGGAGCAGGACCGTGACCGTTCCTCCGCAGCAGCCGCCGACCGGCGGTTGGACGCAGCCGTCGGGGCAGCCGGGCTGGCCGCCCCAGCAGCAGGTACCGCCCCAGCAGATGCCGCCGGGCTGGCAGCAGCCACCGCCTCCACCGGGCGGGTGGCAACAGCCGCCGTCAGCCCAGCCAGGTGGCTGGGCACCCCAGCCGGGGCAGCCGGGGCAGCCGGGCTGGCCACCGCCGCACCAGCCCCAGCCGGCCCCGGTGGTCAAACGGATCCCGGAGGACCAGCCGTTCACCGTCCGGCCGAGCGCGGGCAAACGTGGCCTGGTCTTCGGTGGCCTGTTCCTGTTCCTGATGCTGCTGATGGCCTGCCCGTTCGGCCTCACGGTCGCCGACGGTGACGACGACGCGCTGCTCATCTTCGGTTTCGGCCTCGGGATCGTCGGTCTCGTCATCGCCGCGCTCTTCGGTTTCCAGATCTGGCTGCTGGCCTCCGGCGGCCCGGTGCTGGCGGTCGGGCCCACCGGTTTGTGGATCAAGACCCGACCCACCCGGGGACAGGCGGTCTGGCTGCCGTGGGAGGCCATCGAGCGGGTCTACCGGCGCCGCTGGGCGCTGGAGAAGGTGGTCTGCGTCAAGCCACGCGATCCGCGCGCGATCGGTAACCTCGGGGCGTACACCGCGCTGGACAGCAGCATGCAGCAGGCGGTCTTCGGAACCGGGCTCACCGCCACGGTGAACTTCGCGGACCGGTCCGAAGCAGAGATCATGCAGGCGATCAGCCACTATTCGGCAGGTCGGTGCCCGGTAGGCTGAATTTCGCCGGGCCTGGGGACACCGGGCCGGGGCCAACTCCTGTGCATTACCGCACACCATGCACCCGCTCGGTTGCCGGCGGTGTCCACCTCGCTAGGCTGCCGTCGATGGCCTGTTCAACTGCGGCAGGCGTCAACTCAATTCACGCTGGCGGGCGGCGCGACGGCGCGCCGCGGAGACGGGACGGGACGCGCAACCGTGGACCTGTACGAATACCAGGGGCGTGAGCTGTTCGAGCGGCACGGGTTGCCCGTGTTGGCCGGCGGCGTCGCCACGACCCCGGAGGAGGCCCGTGCGATCGCCGAGCGCCTCGGTGACCGGGTGGTCGTCAAAGCTCAGGTGAAGGTCGGTGGCCGGGGTAAGGCCGGCGGGGTGAAGCTCGCCGAGGGCATCGAGGAGACGGTGGCCCGGGCGAACGACATCCTGGGCATGGACATCAAGGGTCACACTGTCCACAAGGTCATGATCACGGTGACCGCCGACATCGCTGAGGAGTACTACTTCTCCTACCTGCTCGACCGGGCCAACCGCACGTTCCTCTGCATCGCCAGCGTCGCTGGTGGCATGGACATCGAGCAGGTTGCCGCCGAGACCCCGGAGAAGGTCGCCAAGGTCGCCATCGACGCGAGCGTCGGGGTGGACGAGGTGAAGGCCCGCGAGATCGTCACTGCTGCCGGGTTCCCGGCCGAGGTCGCCGACCAGATCACCGACATCGCGGTCAAGCTGTGGCAGACGTTCGTCGCCGAGGACGCCACGCTGGTGGAGGTCAACCCGCTGGCCAAGACGGCGGACGGCAAGGTGCTCTGCCTCGACGCGAAGGTGACGCTCGACGGCAACGCGGCGTTCCGTCACCCGGACCACGAAGCGCTGGTCGACCAGGCTGCCGTGGACCCGCTGGAGCAGCGGGCGAAGGAGAAGGACCTCAACTACGTCAAGCTCGACGGTGAGGTCGGCATTATCGGCAACGGCGCGGGCCTGGTCATGTCCACCCTCGACGTGGTCGCCTACGCGGGTGAGCGGCACGGTGGGGTCAAGCCGGCCAACTTCCTCGACATCGGTGGCGGTGCCAGCGCTGCGGTGATGGCCAACGGGCTGGAGATCGTACTGTCCGACCCGTCCGTCCGGAGCGTCTTCGTCAACGTCTTCGGTGGCATCACCGCCTGCGACGAGGTGGCGAACGGCATCGTCCAGGCGCTGGACCTGCTGGAGCAGCGCGGCGAGAAGGTCACCAAGCCGCTGGTCGTCCGGCTGGACGGAAACAACGCCGAGGCGGGGCGGGCGATTCTCGACGACGCCGCCAACCCGCTCGTCGAACGGGTGGACACGATGGATGGCGCGGCCGAGCGTGCCGCCGAGCTCGCGGCTGCGGGGGTCTGACATGGCAATCTGGCTGACCAAGGACTCGAAGGTCATCGTCCAGGGGATGACCGGCTCCGAGGGTATGAAGCACACCCGCCGGATGCTGGCGGCCGGCACGAACGTCGTCGGTGGCGTCAACCCGCGCAAGGCGGGGCAGAGCGTCGACTTCGACGGTACGGAACTGCCGGTCTTCGCCAGCGTGGCGGACGCCATCCAGGCCACCGGTGCGGATGCCACGGTCATCTTCGTACCGCCGCAGTTCACCAAGGCTGCGGTGATCGAGGCGATCGACGCCGGCATCGGCCTGGCTGTGGTGATCACCGAGGGCGTGCCGGTGCACGACACCGCCGCGTTCTGGGCCTACAACGTGGCCAGGGGCGAGCAGACCCGGATCATCGGCCCCAACTGCCCGGGCATTGCCTCGCCCGGCGCGTCGAACGCCGGCATCATCCCCGCCGACATCACCGGCTCCGGCCGGATCGGCCTGGTCAGCAAGAGCGGCACGCTGACCTACCAGATGATGTACGAGCTGCGTGACATCGGCTTCTCGACGTGCGTCGGCATCGGTGGCGACCCGGTCATCGGCACCACCCACATCGACGCGCTGGCGGCCTTCGAGGCCGACCCGGACACCGATGCGATCGTGATGATCGGTGAGATCGGTGGCGATGCCGAGGAGCGTGCCGCCGAGTTCATCAAGACCAACGTGACCAAGCCGGTGGTCGGCTACATCGCCGGCTTCACCGCTCCCCCCGGTAAGACCATGGGGCACGCCGGTGCGATCATCTCCGGTTCGGCCGGTACCGCGGACGCCAAGCAGGCGGCGCTGGAGGCGGTCGGGGTCAAGGTCGGCAAGACGCCGACCGAGACCGCCCGTCTGATGCGCGAGATCATGTCCGGTAGCTGAAGTACCACCCGTGTCGAGGCCGGCCGCTGATGCGGCCGGCCTCGCCGTTTTTTCCCGACAGTTCCCGACAGTCCGGACGGTCCCGCTCTTTCCGCCGACCTCGTGGTTCTCCCGGCCGGTCCCGCCGTTCCTGCCGCCCGTATCGGGCGTTGTCGACTATTCGAACCCGGGATAGTTGCCGGTGGTCTGAAGGATCACGCCGCCCACGATATTGACTATGCTCAGCACGATGGCCACCCAGCCCAGTGCTGGCGACTTGCCGAAGCGTTTGGCGTCCCGGATGGACAGATAGCCGAAGACGAGTCCGAGGATGCCGCAGCAGATCAGACCGATCACAATGCCAAGTACGCCCCAAAGGGTGCTGCGATCCTTGCCGGCAACCGGCGGGGGCGGCGGGGGCGGTGGATATGGAGCTGACACGGCACCTCCGCGAAGCCTTTTCGCGATTCCTGGTTATCGCGGTATTTATCCGAGGCTAACCCTTAGTAGGGTGAAACACGTGCATATCACGAAAGTCGTGTTGCGATGGGTGGTGTCGGCCGGCAGCCGATGCATCGGCATGTCAGAGTAGGAACCAATGCCACCCGTCTCCCCTGACCCGTCCCAGCGCCCCGCTCGTCCCGCTACTTCGGAGAACGACGGAACCAGCCCAGTCGACGCCCGGCCCGAGCCAGCCGAGGCACGTCGAGGGCCGGTCGGTCGTCCGCCAGCGCAGCGTTCCGGAGCGGGGGCGCGTAGTGGAACCACATCACAACCCCGGCGGCGCGCGCCGCTGGCGGTTGCCGCCGGTGTGAACACCGGCTGGGCAGCGCTGGTCTCGTTCCTACCGGTCGTCATCGTGATGGCCATGGCCCGACTCGCCGAGGATTCCGCCACCCTCAGCGGTGCTGCCCGCGTCGGCCTTGCCGGATGGCTGCTCGGCCATGGAGTTCCGCTCGGCACCGACGCCGGCCCGATCGGGCTGCCTCCGCTGGCGCTGGCGGTACTGGCCGCCTGGCGGGTCGCCAGAGCCGGAGTGAACACCAGCCGGGCCATCGGTGCCCGGCAGCGCGGATCGCTGCGTGACGCACTGGCCGTCGCGGGCGCGGTAGGCATCTTCTACGGACTGGTCGGCACCATCGCGGCAGCGCTCGTCAGTACGGGAGGGCTGAACGTGTCCGCGCCACGTGCGGCTCTCACCTTCACCGTGTTCGGCGGGCTCGCTGCGTTGGCCGGCTCGCTGCGTACCACCGCAGCCCTGGACGTGCTGGCCGACCGGACTCCGGTCGTCCTCCGGGACGGAGTGCGTACCGGGCTGGTCGCCGCGCTGCTCCTGCTCGGTGCCGGGGCCGCAGCGGCGGGACTCGCCGTGGCCACCGGTGGCGGCGAGGCCAGTGACATGATCGGCGCCTACCGGACCGGGGTGGCCGGCCAGGCGGGAATCACCCTGGTCAGCGTCGCCTACGCGCCGAATGCCGTTGTCTGGGCGGCGTCCTACCTGCTCGGGCCGGGATTCGCGGTCGGTGCCGACACCGCGATCCGTACCACCGAGGTGTCCGTGGGCGCGCTGCCGGCCGTACCTTTGATCGCCGGTCTGCCGAGCGGACCTGTCGGTGGCTTCGGTGCCGCGATGCTGGCCGTGCCGGTGCTGGCCGCGATGGCCGCAGGTTGGCTGGCCACCCGACGTGCGATGCGGGCCGGGGGCCGGGACGAGACAACGATCGGTTGGGCCCGCCTGATCGGCGGGGCAGTGGTAGGCGGACCGGTCGGCGGTGTGGTCCTCGGTCTTGTCGCGCTGCTCTCCGGCGGCCCGTTGGGCGGCGGGCGGTTGGCCGTGATCGGCCCGGTGCCCTGGCAGGTCTCAGCCGTCGCGACGGTGGTGCTGGCGGTGGGGGCCGTGATCGGCACCGCAGCCGCCCGGGCGGTAGCCGGCCGCACCTGAGGGCGCGGCACGGT
>NZ_JBHTMP010000090.1:0-23070 GCF_042679305.1 Micromonospora sonneratiae
CCGGCAGACGGGGCCGAGTCGGTGGCCGGTGGTGCGGCGAAGTCCGGCGGGGGTGCGGGCCAGCCGCCAGGGTCCGGGGTCGTTCCGGTCCAGCGTGGGGACGATCCGGCCGCCGAGGCCGAGGTACCGTCGGCGCAGCCCGGCGTGGACCAGCCGGCTTCCGGGGCCCTCGCAACACCGACCGCGCACCCGATGCCCGCAGCCCATTCGACGCCCATGGGACATTCGTCACCCACTGCCCAGTCCGCGACCGCCGCTCAGCAGGCCGTCGGTGGGGCAGGCGCGCGAGAGCCCGGCGTGGCGGCCCACCGGACCGCCGGTGCAGCCGGGGATGCCCGATTCGGTGCCCCACGCCAGGGGGACCTCGCCGCTGCGGGGGAGTCCGTTCGGGCCGGTCGAGGGCCGAGCGCGCCTCGCCAGGTCGTGCTGACCGAGCGGGAGATGCAGGTGCTGCTCGGGATGGCGGACGGCAAGAGCAACGCCGAAATCGGCCGGGAACTCTTCGTCTCGGAGGACACCGTCAAGACCCATGCCCGTCGGCTGTTCCGGAAGCTCGGAGCCCGGGACCGGGCACACGCCGTGGCCGCAGGCTTCCGGGCCGGTCTGGTCGCGTAGGGCCCGTCGCATCGGGTTCGAGGGTTGCCCTCGGGCCCGATGGATCGCCTGGGTCGGGGGTTACCGGCCCAGCGCGGAGGGCTCGGCCGCCAGATCCGAGGGGTTGGTCGAGGTACGGAGAGAGGGTGGGGCCGTAGAAAGGGGCCTGAGCCTAGTCGTCGCTCTCGTCGGTGCCCTCGGTCAGCGTGTCGTGCACACCGTCGGCGTAGCCACGGGCGTAGTCCCAGGACACATAGTGGTCGGGGTCCGGGTCGTAGGCCGGCTCGTGCACCCGGGGCCGGCCGGAGTTGAGCAGGTGGCGAAGGTTGCCCCGGAGCAGGTCCCAGTCGAAATAGTGTGGTTCCCGACAGTCCTCGCACTCGATGACCAGGCCGCGAACCCCGGCGGGGCCCAGTAGTGCCTGGTAGATCTCCAGGTCGGCGAGGTCCTCCAGCACGTCCCGGCGCTCGACCTCGGTCAGCGGTTCGAGCTGGGCTTCCTCGACGGCATCGCCCAGCCCCGCTGACGGATCGGCAGGGTCCCCGCTGAACGGATCGATCGGCTCGTCGTGCACCCCCCCACCGTAGTGGTAACCCGTGCTGGTGCGCGTACCCGTCAGTTGGTCGTGGCGTCGGCATTGTCCGTACACCGGTCGGTTGTGTGGTCTTCGCCGCAGTGCGCGCAAGTCCCGCCGCCCGCCAACTCACCCCAGGTCACCGGCTGGGTACGATGAACCATCGCGCCGCCGACTTTTCTGGGCGGGCCGCTCAGCCTCCCACGGTGCGAACTCTGCCATCTCAACCAGTTCAGGGGAGAAATCGTGGACAACCTGCCGACCAACGATCTTCCGACGGGGCTGGTCGACACCGATTCGCGCGCCGCCGAACTGGCTGCGGGGGCGTTTCCGTCGGTTCCGCTCGGTCTGACCTTCGACGACGTGCTGCTCCAGCCGGGCGAGTCGGACATCGTGCCGAGCAAGGTCAACACGATCACCCGGCTGACCCGCAACGTGACGCTCAGCCTTCCGCTGCTCTCCAGCGCCATGGACACGGTGACCGAGGCCCGGATGGCGATCGCGATGGCCCGGCAGGGTGGCATCGGCGTGCTGCACCGGAACCTGTCGGTGGAGGACCAGGCGATGCAGGTCGACCTGGTCAAGCGTTCCGAATCGGGCATGATCACCAACCCGGTCACCTGTAGCCCGGACGACACCCTGCGCCAGGTCGACGCGTTGTGCGGCCGTTACCGTATCTCCGGTGTGCCGGTCGTCGATGCCGATGGCGCCCTGGTGGGCATCGTGACCAACCGGGACATGCGGTTCGTCTCCGACGGGGACACCCCGGTTCGGGAGATCATGACCCGGATGCCGCTGATCACCGCACGGGAAGGGGTCTCGAAGGCCGAGGCGCTCGCCCTGCTGCGCCAGCACAAGGTCGAGAAGCTGCCGCTGGTCGACGACGCCGGCCGACTCCGTGGCCTGATCACCGTCAAGGACTTCACCAAGAGCGAGCAGTTCCCCAACTCGACCAAGGACGACGCCGGTCGGTTGCGGGTCGCCGCCGCGATCGGCGTCGGTGACGACGCCTACAAGCGGGCCCGGACGCTGGTCGAGGCCGGGGTGGACGTGCTGATCGTCGACACCGCCCACGGGCACCAGCGGGCGGTGCTGGACATGGTCCGAGCCCTGAAGAAGGACACCACGATCGACATCGTGGGTGGCAACATCGCCACCTACGCCGGGGCGAAGGCGCTGGTCGACGCAGGGGCCGACGGCGTCAAGGTCGGTGTCGGCCCGGGTGCCATCTGCACCACCCGGGTGGTCGCCGGGGTGGGCGTACCGCAGATCACCGCGATCATGGAGGCCGCTCGGGCCTGCCGTCCGGCCGGTGTGCCGGTCATCGCCGACGGCGGCATCCAGTACTCGGGTGACATCGCCAAGGCGATGGTGGCCGGTGCCGACTCGGTGATGTTGGGTAGCCTGCTGGCGGGCTGCGAGGAGAGCCCCGGCGAGCTGATCTTCATCAACGGCAAGCAGTTCAAGGCGTACCGGGGGATGGGTTCGCTGGGCGCGATGCAGTCGCGCGGCCAGGCCCGCTCCTACTCCAAGGACCGCTACTTCCAGCAGGACGTGACCAGCGACGAGAAGCTGGTCCCAGAGGGCGTGGAGGGCCAGGTGCCCTACCGGGGCCCGCTGTCCCGGGTGGCCCACCAGCTGGTCGGTGGGTTGCGGCTGGCAATGGGGTACGCCGGCGCGGAGAGCATTCCCGAGCTGCACCGGCGCGGTCAGCTCATCCGGATCACCGCGGCCGGGCTCAAGGAGAGCCACCCGCACGACATCCAGATGACCGTCGAGGCGCCCAACTACCACACCCGCTGAACCACTACCCCCCTCAAAACTGGAGTGACTCATGCGTGACGTGGTAGAGATCGGGCTGGGTAAGACCGCGCAACGCGGCTATCACCTGGACGACATCGCGATCGTGCCGAGCCGGCGTACCCGGGACGTGGACGACGTCTCCACCGCCTGGCAGCTCGACGCGTACCAGTTCGGTATCCCCTGCGTCGGCCACCCCTCCGACGCGACGATGAGCCCGGACTCGGCGGTACGGCTGGGCCAGCTCGGCGGTCTCGGTGTGCTCAACGTCGAGGGCCTGTGGACCCGGTACGAGGACCCGACCAAGATCCTGGAGGAGCTGGCGACCCTGCCGGAGAGCGCCCCGGCCACCCGGCGGTTGCAGGAGGTCTACTCCGAGCCGATCCGTCCGGAGCTGATCACCGAGCGGGTACGCCAGCTCCGCAGCGGCGGCGGCACGGTCGCCGTACGGGTCTCGCCGCAGCACACCCTCGCGCTGGCTCCCGTGATCCTCGACGCAGGCGTCGACATCCTGGTCATCCAGGGCACGATCGTCTCCGCCGAGCACGTCTCCACCACCGACGAGCCGCTCAACCTCAAGGAGTTCATCGCCGACCTCGACCTGCCGGTCGTGGCCGGTGGGTGCACCGACTACAAGACCGCCCTGCACCTGATGCGTACCGGCGCGGCCGGTGTGATCGTCGGGCTCGGCGGGGACGAGTGGTCCACCACCGAGTCCGTGCTCGGCATCCGGGTGCCGATGGCCACCGCCATCGCCGACGCGGCTGCCGCCCGGCGGGACTACCTCGACGAGACCGGTGGCCGGTACGTGCACCTGATCGCCGACGGTGACCTGCGGACCTCCGGGGACATCGCCAAGGCGCTGGGCTGCGGTGCCGACGCGGTGATGCTCGGCGAGCCGCTCTCGCTGTGCGAGGAGGCACCGGCCGGAGGTGCCTGGTGGCACCCGGCGGCCAGTCACCCGAAGCTGCCGCGTGGCGCGTTCGGTATCGCCGACCAGCCGCTCGGCTCGATGGAGAAGCTGCTCTTCGGTCCGGCCGACGAGCCGGACGGCCAGCTCAACCTCTTCGGTGGGCTGCGCCGGGCGATGGCCAAGTGTGGCTACCGCGACCTGAAGGAGTTCCAGAAGGTGGGGCTCGTCCTCGACCGCTAGGCCGAGTGTCGTGGCGGCGGGTGGCGAGCAGAGCCCGCCGTCACGACAACCGGGCCCGCCCGACAACTGAGGTTGCTGCGGGGCGGATCTGGTCCGCGTCGTTCACGGCATCTGGCTGGACGGCTCCTGTAGCGCCCGCCGCAGCTCGGTGGACCGAATCGAGTCGATCACGACGAGGCCGAGGCTGACCGCAGCGAGCAGGCCCAGTGCCCAGAGCGCGGGCAGCGGCCTCGTTGCCGGTGTCAGGGCCACCACGAGCAGGATCCCGCCCACCCGTAACCAGCGCGCCTGACGTTGGGTACGCCACCAGAACAGCTGGTCGGCGAGGAGATAGACGACCACGCCACCGAAGAGGGTGAAGTGCCCCAACGGCATCGATCCCGCGTCGGGTCGGTCCGCCACCAGTGCCAGGGTCGTTCGCAGACCGTAGGCCAACGACACCAACCCGACGACCATGGGCAGATGCAGGTAGGTGTAGGCGTCTCGGGCCATCGCCCACTGGGCCACGCCGGTCTGGTTCTGGACGGCCTGCTGTCCGAGGACGGCATCGACGCCGAAGTACACCCACCAGAGGGTGGACAGAACGACGACGCTGAGCGTGATGGCGATGCCGACCGGCCCGGAGATCGGCTGACCGGCCACGGCCAGTCCTGTCGAGATGACGACCTCGCCGAACGCGATGAGGATGATCAACGCGTAGCGCTCGGTCCAGTGTTCGACCGAGCGGATCTGCCAGTTGCTACGTCCGACCAGGTAACCCCCGCCGAGTTCGACGAGGGCGGCCGCGACCCAGAGGGCCGTCCCGACCGGACTGATCGAGGCGGGTTCGTCCGCCGGTGGAAAGGCCAGTACGGAGTACAGCAGCAGGACCATCGCCGCCGCCGCCGGGACGGCGGCCCGCAGCACCTTTCTGCGTAACGCCGGATTCCGCTGTGCGACCAGCCAGAAGGAGCCGAAGTGCAGGATGCGGAGCAGCAGGTAGCAGGTCACGACGATGAGTGGACCGGGTAGCCCGCCGGAGACGTGGCTGAACGCCTGCGGGATGGCGATTCCGAGGACCAGCGTCAGCGCCACGATGACGAGCACGGTCAGCCGTACCGGGCCGGACTCGCTCCGCACCGCACTGCCCAACCAGGCGTAGTGGCACCACACCCACCACAGCAGAGCGAGGACCGTCAACCCGTGGATCACCCCGACCACGGACGGCTGCCGGGCCATGAGGACTATGACCTGGATGAACGTGTACACGAACACCAGGTCGAGGAAGAGTTCCTTGGGCGTGATGTGGGTGCCGTGGGTCTCCTCAGGCGTGATCGCGCCGTGCAGCGAGCGGTGCCGTTGGCGGAAGACGGTGCGGTCGGCCACCACCAGGCTGGTGGTGGCACCGGCCAGCAGCGCCAGGGCACCCGACACCGGCAGGTGGATGGCGAGTGGGAGCAGGGCGGGCACCAGCACGATGCCAAGCAACGGACTACGCCCCGCCAGGCGGATGGAGCGCCACTCGAGAGCGAACAGCCCGAGCAGGTAGAGCTCGACCCCGCTGTAGAGGATGACCGTGCTGAACGTGTCCCAGCGGTGCGCGGTGGTGACCTCGGTCGCGCTCAGGCCACGCTTGAGGCCGAGCGCGAGCAGGATGAGGCCACCGATCATCGGCAGGTGCAGCAGGACGTAGGCGTCGCGGCCCAGCAGTGATCTGGCGACTCCCGACGTCCGGGCCAGCGCCTGCTCGACGGCGGGTCTGGCGATGTCGAAGTAGGTCCACCACAGCACGGACGCGATGACGATGGCCAGCAGCGAGCCGCCAATGACCGACCAGGTGATCGGCGGGTTTCCGACCAGACCGCGACTGGTACCGACCGAGATGATCGTCTCGCCCAGTGCGATCAACACGATCAGGCTGTGCCGTTCGGCCCAGTGCCGCGTCGAGACGATCTGCCAACGGCCCACACCGATGTTCCACACGGCGAGGTAGTCGACGACGGTGGCAGCCAGGAACAGCGCCAGCCGGACGTGTCCGCCGTCCACGCTCCCGGGCAGGTGGGCCGGCAGCAGGGCGGCCAACAGCAGCAACGACGCGCTGCCTGCCAACGGCAGCCAGGCCCGCAGGAGGGAGCGGCGCATACGCCCGCTCTCCCACTGGGTGCTCGCCACGATCACCAGTACGACCAGGCGCACCAGGAGGAAACCGACGACGAAGACGAGCGGACCGGGCAGCCCACCGGGTCGGTCGGTGAACGCCTCCGGGATGGCGACGCCGATCAGCAGGATCGCCGTGGTCAGCACGACCATGATCGGTGGTAGCAGGCCCCGGTCCAGCCGGATGACGTTGCCGAGCCAGGCACAGGAGACCCAGCACCGCCAGAGCAACAGCACCACCAGCGTCCCCTGGAGCAGACCCCGGGGATGCAGGTTCGCTGCCATCAGGTTGGTGACGTTGAGGAAGGCGTACACGAAGACCAGGTCGAGGAAGAGTTCCAACCGGGTCACGCCGCCGCCACCGCTGGCCGGCTGGATCTGCGTGGCGATCCTGGCACGGATCTGCCCGAAGGGCATCGCCGATCCGCTGCTGGTCATTCAACCACTCTGTCAACGTCGCTGGCGGATGGCGGGCGATCCGGAAAGCCGGGAGCCCGGTGCCGGTGCACTTCCCGGCGTTCCGATCCGGTGGTGCAGGTGGCGGCGGCCCGAGACCGCCCTGCCGGCCTACTTCATCTGGTGTAGGCGGTACCCGCTCGGCGTACCCCGAAGTGCCTTGATCCGGACGACGTGGCGGGGGTGGCGGCGAACATAGCGTTCCCTCATCGATCCGATGAGGAGGAAGAATGACTTCCGTACCAACCCGTCCGATTCCCGTACCGGCATTCGATCCCACTCGGCCGGAGGCGGTGGCGATGGCGGACCCGCGGTCCGGGGCGCTGTCCCGCAGCCTGGTGGCGACCCTCGGCGTCGCCGGCGCAACGATGGCGGCGGCGGATGGGCTCAACCCCCAGTACAACCCGCTCAGCGAGGTGGCCAGCCGGTACGTCAACGGAACCGCCGGCTGGTTGATCACAGTGGCCCTGCTCTGCATCGGTACGGCCTCGGCCGTGCTCGCGGGCTGGCTCGGCCGGCTTCCCGAGCTGGGGCGGGCCGGTCGGGTCGGCCGCTGGGCGCTGACGCTCTGGGCCGTGGGCGTCTTCGTCGCAGGTGTGTTCCCGGCCGACCCGCCCGGCCAGTGGAGCCGGCCGTCGACGTCGGAGTTGGTGCACGGCATGGCGGCCTGGCTCTCCTTCGCTGCGTTCCCGGTGGCCGCCGTGTTGCTGACCCGGGCGGTGACGCGCGGCGGAACCCGGCCGGCCGTGGTTGTGCCTGGCCGTCTCCGGTCGGGGCTGGTCGGCCTCGTGATCGCCTCGGTCATGTCCACGATCGGGCTCGCGGTGTTCCTGGTCGACGTCATGGGTGGTCCGTCGCTGGGGTTCGGTGGTGTCCCGACCTTCGTCGGGCTCGTCGAACGGCTCGTGATCGTGGCGAACCTGGCCTGGCTGGCCCTCGCCGCGGTGATGCTGGGTGGGATGATGCGGAACGGTGCCGGTCGGCCGGAGGTGTCCCGAGCCCAGGGCGGTACCGATGCACCGGCATGATCGAGCGGTGAGTGCATGGAATGCCCTGCTGAACGTGCCTGCCGACATGGCATCGGCCGGGTCCCGGACCCGGGCGACCTGGGTCGATGTGGCACTGGCCGGGCTGACGTCGATCGGTGTGCTGGCCGGCACGGTCCTCTTCGGGGGACAGGTCGACTACGGCAGTACGGTGCCGGTGGCAGCCTCGCTCGGCCTGCTGTTGCTGCTCCGTCGCCGGTGGCCGGTACGGGTGCTGCTGGCCAGCGTGGTGGTGGTGGTCGGCTTCCGGGGAGCGGGGCTGACCGAGGTGGGCTGGGTGTGGCCGGCTTCCATGGCCTACTTCACGGTCGCTGCCGGGGACCGGCAGCCCCGACACGGCATGGTCTGGGCGGCCGGGATCGGCCTGGTCGAGTTGTGGTTCGCGGCCACCTGGCGCGGGCCCGATGCCGGCGACGACCCGCAACTCGCGTTGGCTCTGGTCGGTGCGGAGACGCTGTGGCTGGCCGTGGTCCTGGCTGCGGCCGCCGCGTACCGCAACTGGCGTCGCTGGCGGGCCGAGTTGGCCGCCGGACTGCGGCGGCTGGAGTACGAACGCGAACTGGAGTCGAGCCGACGGAGTGCGGAGGAACGGCTTGAGATCGCCCGGGAGCTGCACGACGTGGTCGCGCACACGCTGACCGTGGTGGGCGTGCAGTTGCACGTGGTGGCCGAGGCGCTGGACGATTCCCCCGCCGAGGCGCGGGACGCACTGCGTACGGCGCAGGAGGTACGCGCCAGGGCCGTCACCGACCTGCGTTCGCTCATCGACGTCCTGCGCGACCCCGGCTCGTCCGAAGCCCAGGACGGGGCCGGTCCGGTCCGGGGCCCGCAGGGGGACCTGGCCGGGCTGGACGACCTGCTGGACCGTACCCGGGCCGGGGGGCTGACGGTCACCCTGGACCAGACCGGGGACCCGGCCGGGGTTCCGGCCCCGGTGGCCCTGGCCGCATACCGGGTGGTGCAGGAGGCGCTGACGAACACGGTCAGGCATGCCGGGGCCGGTCGGGTGACGGTGCGTCTGGACTGCGCTGCGGACTCCGTGGCGGTCGAGGTCGTCGACGATGGTGCCGTGACCGGTCCGCAGCCGGCACCGGGGCACGGGATCAGCGGGATGCGGGAGCGGGTCGCGGCGCTGGGTGGGACGTTCGCCGCCGGGCCGGCTGCCGGGGGTGGCTATGCGGTACGCGCCACGATTCCTGTGCCAAGATTTCGATCATGACGATCCGGGTGCTGCTGGCCGACGACCAGGCGCTGGTCCGGGCCGGTTTCCGTAGTCTGCTCCGGCGCGACCGGGAGATCGAGGTCGTCGGCGAGGCGGGAACGGGCGACGAAGCGGTCCGGACGGTCCGGGCGACCCGGCCCGACGTGGTGCTCATGGACATCCGCATGCCCGGCTTGGACGGTCTGGCCGCCACCGAGCGGATCGTGGCTGATCCGGCGCTCGCCGGCTGTCGCGTCATCATCCTGACCACGTTCGAGACCGACGAGTACGTCTTCGCCGCCCTCCGGGCCGGGGCCAGTGGTTTCCTCACCAAGGAGATCGGGCCGGAGGAGCTGCGGCACGCGGTCAAGGCCGTTGCGGCGGGTGACGCACTGCTCTCGCCGAGCGTCACGCGCCGGGTGATCGAACAGTTCGCCCACCGACCGGTGACGCCGGTCGACACCGATGCGAGGCTGTCGGTGCTCACGAGCCGGGAGCGCGAGGTCCTACAGTTGCTGGCCGCCGGCCTGTCCAACGAGCAGATCGCGCAACGCCTGTTCATCAGTCCGCTGACCGCCAAGACCCACGTCACCCGGGCGATCACCAAACTGGGGGTACGGGACCGCGTCCAGCTCGTCATCCTGGCGTACGAGACCGGTCTGGTCCATCCCGGTCAGCGCTCCGGTTGACCCGGTCGGCCCGGTTGATCCGGTTGATCCGGTTGATCCGGCCGATCGTCGGACGTCGCCGGACAGCGCCAGCCCACCGGCCAGCCCACTGGCCAGTCCACCGGGCCGGGTCGCGACGGTGGTGCCGGACCCCGCAGTCCGATGAATACTCTGTTCCTGCCCGGCTCCGTCGGTGTCGTACCGCGCACCGGGCCGCAGCGGGCGGAGATCGTGGGGGAGGACAATGAACAGGTCCAGGCGTACGGTGATCGCCGCCATGCTGGTGTCGGCGCTGATGGCGGGCGGTTGCACCGGTGACCGGAAGGGGGCCGACACCGCGCCGGACGCCCGGCCCGATCCCGCTGCCCCGGGATCCCGGACCGGGCTCGACGGGATCGGCGACCCCTACTTCCCCAGCCACGGCAACGGTGGCTACGACGTGGCCAGCTACACGCTCAAGGTGCGATACGACCCGGCCACCGACCAGCTGAAGGGGGCGGCCACCATCACCGCGACCGCCACCGAGGAACTGTCCCGGTTCAACCTCGACCTGGCCGGGCTGACCGTCTCGTCGGTCAGGGTCGACGGTGCCCGGGCCGAGAACGAGCGCAAGGACAACGAACTTGTCGTCGTTCCGGCGACGGTCCTCGGCAAGGACGCCAGGTTCACGGTGGAGGTCGACTACAGCGGTGTTCCGCGCCCGATCAGCAGCCCGAGCCTGGGGGACAACGGTTTCAGCGCCACCCCGGACGGGGCGATCGCCCTCGGCCAGCCCGAGTCGGCCAGCACCTGGTTCCCGGTCAACGACCACCCGCTGGACAAGGCCACCTACGACATCGAGGTCACCGTACCGGCGGGGGTGAGCGCGCTGAGCAACGGCGTACCGCTGGGGGTCGACACCGCCGACGGGTGGAGCACCTGGCGTTGGGCCGAGCGGACACCGATGGCCAGCTACCTGACCACCCTGGTGATCGGCGACTACCGGGTGGTCAACGGTACGCACGGCGGCAAGCCGCTGGTCACCGCGGTCGCGTCCAGCCTGCCGCAGGGCGGCGCCGCCGAACAGGCGATGGCCCGTACCGGCGAGGTGGCGGACTTCCTGGCCACGAAGTTCGGGCCGTACCCGTTCCAGGCGTACGGCGGGATCGTCGTCAACGACGACCGGATCCGGTACGCCCTGGAGACCCAGTCCCGCCCGGTCTACGGGGCGGTCTTCTTCCGTGGCGGCCCGGAACTGGGCGTGGTGGCCCACGAGCTGGCGCACCAGTGGTTCGGTGACAGCGTCTCGCTGCGCCGGTGGAGCGACATGTGGCTCAACGAGGGCTTCGCCAGCTACGCCGAGTGGCTGTGGGAGGAACACGCCGGCGGTCGACCGGTGCAGCGGAACTTCGACACGGAGTACGCCGCCACGGACTGGTCGCGGCCGGCGCTCGACCCCGGCCCGACGGACCTCTTCGGCCGGGCGGTCTACAAGCGGGGCGCGCTGGTGGTGCACGCGCTGCGGCTCACCGTCGGTGACGAGGCGTTCTTCCAGATCCTCAAGACCTGGACGGCGGAGAAGCGCGACGGCAACGTGACCACCGACGACTTCGTCGCGGTCGCCGAGCGGGTTTCCGGCAAACCGCTGCGGGCCCTGCTGCATTCCTGGTTGTCCGACAGGCAGGCACCGCCGGTACCCGGCCGCTGACCGCCGCCGGGCTGCCGCCGGATTGCCGACCTCGCCGGGCTGCCGCCGGATTGCCGACCTCGCCGGGCCACCGGACCGCCACCGGGCCGGTGGCTACTCGCGGGTAATGTTGCTGGCCATGCACTTCGACGTGGTGGTCATCGGCTCCGGCTTCGGCGGCAGTGTGGCCGCGTTGCGGGCCGCCGAGAAGGGTTACTCGGTCGCGGTCGTCGAGGCGGGTCGCCGATTCGCCGACGACGACTTCCCGAAGACCTCGTGGCGGCTGCGTCGCTTCCTGTGGGCGCCGAAGCTGGGCTGCCACGGCATCCAGCGGATCACCCTGTTGCGCTCGGCCAGACGACAGGGAGCGGGGGTGCTGGTGCTCTCCGGGGCCGGAGTCGGTGGCGGCTCGCTGGTCTACGGCAACACCCTCTACGAACCGCTACCCGACTTCTACGACGACCCGCAGTGGCGGGACATCACCGACTGGCGGGCCGAACTAGCGCCCCACTACGCCGAGGCCAAGCGGATGCTCGGCGTCACCACGTACCCGATGCACACAGCGGCGGACCGGGCGATGCGGACGGTGGCCGACCGGATGGGGGTGGGGCACACCTTCCAGCCCACCCCGGTCGGCGTGTACCTCGGCCGGCCCGGGGAACGGGTCGCCGACCCCTACTTCGGTGGCCTCGGGCCGGAGCGGACCGGCTGCCTGAACTGTGGATCCTGCATGACCGGCTGCCGGTACGGCGCGAAGAACACGCTGGTGAAGAACTACCTGTGGCTGGCCGAGCGGCTGGGCGCACAGGTGATCCCGTCGACCACCGTGACGAGCGTACGTCCCGGTCCGACGGGCACCGGCTACGAGATCGAGACGGTACGCACCGGTGCCTGGCTGGCCCGTGGTCGGCGAACCTACCGCGCCGACCAGGTCGTCTTCGCCGCCGGTGCGCTCGGCACCCAGCGGCTCCTGCACCGGCTACGGGCGACCGGACAGCTGCCCGGACTCTCGCCCCGGCTCGGTGCCCTGACCCGGACCAACTCCGAGGCGATCCTCGGCGCTGCGGTGCCCCGCCCCGCGGCCCGACGCCGTGGCGTGGACTTCACCGAGGGGGTGGCCATCACCAGTTCCTTCCACCCGGACTCGCGTACCCACATCGAACCGGTCCGCTACGGTCCGGGGGCCAATCTGATGGGGCTGCTCCAGACCGCCCTCGTGGACGGCGGGCCACGTCGGGTCCGGCGTTGGCTGACCACCCTGGTCCGGTCGCCGCTGACCTACCTCCGGCTGCTCTCGGTGCGCGACTGGTCCCGCCGTACGGTCATCGCCCTGGTCATGCAGTCGGTCGACAACTCCCTCGTCACGCACTACCGCCGGGGCTGGTTCGGCCGGCGGCGGCTGGTCGCCAGCCAGGGGCACGGCACCCCCAACCCGAGTTGGATCCCGGAGGGCAACGAGGCGGTACGCCTGTTGGCCGAGGAGATCGGCGGCATCCCCGGCGGATCGGTGACCGAGCCGTTCAACGTACCGATGACCGCGCACATCCTCGGCGGGGCGGCGATCGGCAGGTCACCCGAGGACGGCGTGGTGGACGCGTACCACCGGGTCTTCGGGTACCCGGGCCTGCACGTCGTCGATGGCGCGGCGATGTCGGCGAACCTGGGCGTGAACCCCTCCCTGACCATCACCGCCCAGGCCGAGCGGGCCATGTCGTTCTGGCCCAACCGGGGTGAGCCGGATCTGCGCCCGGCGCCCGGCGAGCCGTACGTCCCGATGGCTCCGATCGCCGCGCACCGCCCACTCGGGTGTCAGGAAGAAGTCTCCCGCAAATCTGGGAGGGGCCCCGCCTGACACCCGGGGAGCGCCGTCAGCGGGGCACGACCAGCGTCGGATTGGCCGCCAGGAAGTCCGCGACGTTCCCGGCCCGCAGTTCGGTGAGGAACCGCCGGCTGATCTCGTCGAGTTGCTCACCCAGGTAGTTGCCGCCGCTGCCCACCCCGTGTCCGGGCAGGCTGACCAGGGTCATCGCCTCGACCGAGAGGGCGCTGAGAGCAAACGCGAAGTCGACCACCCGCTGCCCACGCCCTTCGAAGGTGAAGGCCTGTCCCAGCGTGTTCAACACCTGGTCGAGCCGGACCGGGTCGCGGGGCAGTTCCTGGCTGAGGATCTTCCATGTGATGGCCTTGATGAGTTGCTGCTGGTGGCGCTGCCGGGCGTAGTCGCCCCCGGTGATGTAGCGCTGTCGGGCATAGTCCAGCGCCTGCCAGCCGGAGAGATGACGCTGCCCCTTCTCGTACACCATCTGCGGGCCGACGTATCCGCCCGGTCCGCTGGCCCGGTGCGTGCCGTCCGGGCGACGGTGCTGGGACACCACCCGCTGGTCGATGTAGAGGTCGACACCGCCGAGCGCGTCCACCAGGTTGTCGAAGCCGCCGAAGGTGAGCACCCCGCCGGCGTCGAAGCGGTTGATCCTGGTGTACCGGCTGACGGTGGCGGCCAGCAGTTCGTAGCCCTGGGCGGTGCTTGGCGGCTCACGGCCATCGGGATCCCGACTGCCGTAACTCATCGCGTGGGTCAGTTTCGATCGCTCGCCGGGGAATCCCGCCTTGGGGAAGGCCGGGATGTCCACCACCAGGTCGCGGGGGAGGGAGAAGAGGTACGCCCGGTCCAACTCCTTCGGAATGTGCATGATCAGTACGGCGTCACTGCGTGGTTCCCAGCCCGGCTCGCTGATCCGGGTGTCGACGCCGACCAGGAGGAGGTTGAGCGGTCCGGTGATCCCGGCACCCGGCTCCGGGGTGGGGCTGGCCGTGGGGCTCGGTCCGGCGGCGGAGGTCAGCGGCGTACCGGTGGTGGATCCGTCGTCGCCGCCGGACAGGAGCGCACCGGTGGCGTACGCGGTGCCGGCCAGTAGCGCGACGACGGTGACGATGACGGCGGCCTGACGGATACGGATCCGTCGAGCAGGCCGCCACCTGTGGCTCGGGCCTGCTCGCCCCTGCCCGGTGTCTGTCATGTGTCGACCCCCTTCCCATCTGGAGAACGCGGCTACCCCTATGAAGAGTTACGACCATGGGTGGCAGGGTGCGACTGACCAAGGCCGTGGCCCGGGTGCTGACCGCGTGCGGAACCGGCCGTGCGCCACCGGCCCCAGCACCCGGCTTATTCCCCGACCGGGGTGGCGGGTGAGGTGTGGCACAGCCGCGAGCGGGGGACCCCGTCACGCTCGGTACGCTTTCTCCATGAGCACCCCGCGCCCTGTCCTCGTGGTCGACTTCGGAGCCCAGTACGCCCAGCTCATCGCCCGCCGCGTGCGTGAGGCGAGGGTCTATTCGGAGATCGTCCCGCACTCGATGCCGGTCGCCGAGATGTTGGCGAAGGACCCGGCAGCGATCATCCTGTCCGGCGGCCCGGCCAGCGTCTACGAGCCCGGCGCACCGCAGGTGGACGCTGCCCTGTTCGAGGCCGGTGTTCCGGTCTTCGGCATCTGCTACGGCTTCCAGGCGATGGCCCGGGCACTCGGTGGCACGGTGGCGCACACCGGTAACCGGGAGTTCGGCGGTACGCCGCTGCGGCCCCGGGCGGAGGCGGGGGTGCTGCTGCGTGAGCTGCCCGCCGAGCTGCCGGTCTGGATGAGCCACGGTGACTGTGTGACGGAAGCTCCCGCCGGGTTCACCGTGACGGCCGAGTCCGCCGGGGCACCGGTTGCCGCGTTCGAGGACGTCGCCGGACGGCGCGCCGGGGTGCAGTTCCACCCCGAGGTGGGGCACACCGCGCACGGACAGGAGATGCTCAAGCGCTTCCTCTACGACATCGCCGGGATCGAACCGACCTGGACTCCTTCGAACATCATCGAGGAGCAGGTGGCCGAGATCCGGTCCCGGGTCGGCGACAAGGAGGTCATCTGCGCGCTCTCCGGCGGGGTGGACTCGGCGGTCGCCGCCGCGCTGGTGCACAAGGCGGTCGGTGACCAGCTCACCTGCGTCTTCGTCGACCACGGTCTGCTCCGGGCCGGTGAGGCCGAGCAGGTGGAGAAGGACTACGTCGCGGCGACCGGGATCAAGCTCAAGGTGGTCGACGCCCAGGACCGGTTCCTCGGCGAGTTGGCCGGAGTGACCGACCCGGAGCAGAAGCGGAAGATCATCGGGCGCGAGTTCATCCGGGTCTTCGAGGCCGCTGCCCGTGAGGTCGCCGCAGCGGGTGACGTCGAGTTCCTGGTCCAGGGCACGCTCTACCCGGACGTGGTCGAGTCCGGTGGCGGGACCGGCACGGCAAACATCAAGTCCCACCACAACGTCGGTGGTCTCCCGGACGACCTCCAGTTCTCGTTGATCGAGCCGCTGCGCACGCTCTTCAAGGACGAGGTCCGGGCGCTGGGCATCGAACTCGGCCTGCCCGAGGCGATGGTCTGGCGGCAGCCGTTCCCCGGGCCGGGGCTGGCCATCCGGATCATCGGCGCGGTCGACCGGGAGCGCCTCGACCTGCTGCGCGCGGCCGACCTGATCGCCCGGCAGGAGCTGACCGCAGCCGGCCTCGACCGGGACGTCTGGCAGTTCCCGGTGGTGCTGCTGGCCGACGTACGCAGCGTGGGTGTGCAGGGTGACGGCCGTACCTACGGTCACCCCGTCGTACTGCGCCCGGTGTCCAGCGAGGATGCCATGACGGCTGACTGGTCGCGGCTGCCGTACGACCTCATCGCCCGGATCTCGACCCGGATCACCAACGAGGTGGCCGAGGTCAACCGGGTGGTGCTGGACGTGACCAGCAAGCCGCCGGGCACCATCGAGTGGGAGTGAGTCGCACCTCGGCCTGACGCTGGACGCCACCTCGGCCGGGCGCTGGGCGGCACCGCGATCGGACGCTGGACGGCGCACCGGGCGGTGCCGGTGCGCCGCCTCCGCCTGCCGCCCCGGCAGTCGGGTCGGATCAGGCCGACGGTGTCTGTGCCTGGTGTGCCTGGGCCGCTGGCGGCGGGTAGCTCGCTGGCTGCGGGTAGCTCGCCCCCGGCTGCGGATGAGCCGGCGGTGTCTGCGGCTGGTGCGGCCAGGCGGGTGCGCCGGCCGGCTCCTCCGGCATGAGGAACCACATGATCGGGTACGCCAGCAGGGCGAGCCCGCCGGTCAACACCGCGGTCGCGGCGAAGAGCACCCGGACCAGGGTGGGATCGACGTTGAAGTAGCGGCCCAGGCCGCTGGCGACTCCGGCGATCATGCGGTCACTGGTCGGGCGACGGAGCTGACGGTACGGGGGGTGGGCGGAGGAGGGCGTCTGTGTCATGCCTCCACGGTCCTCGTCCGGGGCGGGCGTTGCCTCGGTGACCGCCCCGAGTTCGACCCTGACCGTCCCCTGAGCAATCTCGTGGATGTCGATCCTGATTCAGGTGAGGATGTCAATCCCAATCGGGCAACCAATGGGTCAACTGTCAGGAATCTGACTCTTCTTGTGGCCGTGTCAGCCCTGCCGGGAAGAATTCGGCCCTGTGACCGCAACGCTTCAGCCGCTTCGCAGGATCGCGGCGTATGCAGTTTGTACCGATTCGGCGGACCGGGTGCTCCTGGTACGGGCGTCCCCGCTGTCCGGCACACCGGGCGTCTGGTCGCTGCCGGGTGGTGCCGTCGACCACGGTGAGGACCCCAACCACACCGTGGTACGGGAAACCGCGGCCGAGACCGGCCTGTCCGTACTGGTCTCCGGGCTACGTGACGTTCTCGCCGATCTACGGGCACTGCCCGAGCGGGGCATCACCATCCACACGGACCGTCTGATCTACGAGGTCGCCATCCGGGGCGGAAAGCTGTGCGACCGGGTCGACCAGCCCACCGACCTGGTCCGGTGGGTCACCCTGGACGAGGCGGGGGAACTGCCTCTGCGACCGTTCACCGCCCGTGCCCTGGGGCTGCCGCCGGGGCCGATCGACCAGTGCCCGGAGGAGACCCCGGACTTCCCGTCGTTCTACGCGGTGCCCGGTCCGGACGGACTGCACCGGGCGCAGCGCTTCGCGGCGTACGCCGTGGCCACCGATCCGGCCGGTCGGGTGCTGCTGACCAGGGTGTCCGACGGCTACCCCGGCGCCGGCTGCTGGCATCTCCCGGGCGGGGGTACCGACTACGGCGAGCAGCCGGGGGCGGCGCTGATCCGCGAACTGGTGGAGGAGACCGGGCAGCGCGGTCGACTGGTCGAGTTGCTCGGGGTGGCCAGCCACCGGGACGCCGCCTCGCTCGGGCCGGAAGGCTATCCGATCGACTGGCACGGCGTACGGGCCTTCTATCGGGTGGCGGTCGACTCGCCCGCGCCGCCGAAGGTGTGCGACGTGGGTGGCTCCACCTGCGAGGCGCGCTGGTTCGGCCCAGAGGAGCTCGATGCGCTGCCGGCCGAGCGGCTCACCGAGGTGACGGCCGAAGCCGTACAGGCCGCCCGGCTGGGATGATCGCGCCACCACTCTCCGTCGACGGCCGTCACCACTGCCCGATGGCCGTACCCCCAGCTGGTTGATCATGAAGTTATTGTCGGGACACGCCGGGCCTGACGGCGTTAACTTCATGATCGACGGGGTGGGGAGTGGGTTGGTGACGGAACGAATACGACGGATCGGGGCGTACGGGCTGTGTCGCGACGGCGAACGGGTCCTGCTGGCCCGGGCGTCCGAGTCGGTGGCCTTCCCCGGTCGCTGGCAGCTGCCCGGCGGTGGGGTCGACCACGGTGAGCATCCGACGACTTCCGTGGTACGCGAGTTCGGTGAGGAGACCGGCCTCGACATCGAGGTGACCGGATTACGGGATGCCGTCTCCGACGTGATCCGGCTGCCGTACCAGGAGACCCTCCTGGTGCACACCGATCGCCTCATCTACGACGTGCGCATCGTCGGCGGGGTGCTGCGGGACGAACTGGACGGCACGACCGACCGGATCGCCTGGGTGACCCTGGCAGAGGCCGCCGGGTTGCCGCTCATGCCGTTCACCGCGGAACTGCTCGGTGTTCCGGTCACCCCGCTGCCCGAGGATGCCCTGACCGGGCCGCCGCCGCCCGCCGCACCGCCCGGTCGACGGCAGCGGTTCGCCGCGTACGGCCTGGCGACCGACCCGGCCGGGCGGGTGCTGCTGTCGTTGATCGCCGAGGGCTATCCGGGCGCCGGTCGGTGGCATCTGCCCGGTGGTGGTACGGATCACGGCGAGCAGCCGGAGGTCGCGCTGCTACGCGAACTGGTGGAGGAGGCCGGACAACTCGGGCGGGTGACCGGGCTGCTCGGCGTCTCGCACCGGTACAGCCCGGGTGAGCTGGGGCCGGAGGGGGTTCCGATCGACTGGCACGGAGTGCGTGTGGTCTACCGGGTCGCGGTCGACGTGCCAACGGTGCCGAGGGTCATGGAGGCGGAAGGGGGGTCGACGGCTCGTGCGGCATGGTTCACGCCCGAGCAAGCCAGGTCTCTTCCGTTGACCGAGGTCACAGCGGTCGCATTGGGGCAACTAGGCAGCAAGTAGACACATAACTGATCGATATGGATGTCTCAGGTAAAATCGCGTCGAGAGGCCCACGCCTGAACCGAGGCCATAACCGCCGCGATGGGAGTGTATGAACGGTTCAGGCGGTTTATAGGGAAATGTTCCACCACTGGCTATCGCCAACACACAACGTTTGTGCGATGGTGTAGGCCGCAAAAAGGTTGCCGGTCACTTTTCAGGGTCGGCACGAGACAGCCGGACGATTGCCGCAGCGCGGTCCGATCGGTCCGGTGATGGAGGAAAACGTGCCGAGGACCCCTTGGCGTCGGCGTACGACGGACAGCCCGCGGCCTGCCGGTCGCCGGTGGGCAGGGCAGTTACGCCGGGGCGGAACGTTTGCGCGGCAGGTTCTGCTGGTCCGGGTCGGGCGTCGCGGTCATGAGTCGGCTGGTGCACCGCCCGCCGATGCGGTGCCGGAACACCCCTACCTTGCCGACGGCCCCCACCCAGCCGACCGTTACGACGTCGACCGACTGACCGGCGTGGAGATCGAATCGGTCGTACCGGTGAGTCCGGCCCTTGGGCCGATCGGCCCGGCGGATGCCGGTCCGTCCGCGACCATTCCGCTGCTGCCCGGTGAGCGCACCGTCGCCCGCCGGATCAAGTTCGCGGTGGTCAACGGCTGCACCCTGGCCAGCCTGACGCTCGGCATGCTGGCCATCTTCCTGGCCATGCACGGCAGTGTGCGGGTTGCGGCCGGCTGCCTGATCGCCTGCGTGGCCTTCGACGGCCTTGACGGTGCGCTGGCCCGGAAGTTGGGTGTGGCGAGTCCGTTCGGTGCCCAGATGGACTCGTTGGCCGACATGTGCTCGTTCGGGCTGGCGGCACCGGTGGTCGTCTACGCGTCGCTGGCCGGCTCGGTGTCGACCGCTGCCGCTGCGGTCGCCTGCGCCCTGGTGGCCGCCTGCGCGGCGATCCGCCTGGCCCGGTTCAACGTCTCGCCCAAGGACGGTCGGTTCTTCAGCGGGGTCCCGACCACGATGGCCGCTGCGGTGCTGGCGGTGACGGTCCTGATCGGTCTGCCGGTACCCGGCAAGGCACTGGTCGCCGGCGTCGCGTTGTTGGCCTTCGCGATGGTCTCCAGCTTCCCGTACGCCAAACTGGCCCGGCTGATCAAGCTGCCGCCGTGGGTCTGGCTGGCCCCGGTGATCGGCGCGCTGATCGACATCCGGTTGACGTTCGCTCTGGTGGTCGTGGGCTACCTGGTCAGTGGTCCGCTGCTCTGGCTGCGTCAACGCAAGACGGTCTAGTCCGACGGATTGTCCGGTCACCGGACTCCGACGGACGGAAAGGCAGCCGCGAGGGCGGAAGAACCGCCTTTGCGGCTGCGTCGACCCCCGGTCCTGAATCGCACCGGGGCGTCCTGAACCGTACTGGGTCGTTCTGAACCGCACTTGTGTCGTTCTGCACTGCACTGGGTCGTTCTGCGCTGCACTGAGTCGTTCTGAATTGCACTGCGTCGTTCTGGAGCGCACTGCGTCGGCCCGGTCCGAATCGGCGGAGAAGCGGACCAGACCGGTTGGCGACGCCGAGCCACGGGCCAGCGAATACATAGCCGAAGGGTGCCTCCCGGTAATTCGCGGAGGCACCCTTCTTCGTGTCATTCGCCGTTACGTCGACCGTTGGGGCCGGTCACCGCCAACGGGCGATCACCGTCGATCCGCCGACCACGCGGTCACCCGGACCGACCAGCGGGTCGGCAGCGTCGGCGGGCAGGTAGACGTCGGTCCGGGAGCCGAACCGGATCAGCCCGAACCGTTCGCCCCGGGCCAGCAGCGCACCGACCGGTGCGCGGTGCACGATCCGGCGGGCGATCAGACCGGTACGCTGCGCCACCACCACGGTGCCGCGATCGGTGTCGAGCACCGTGTACGCCGCCACGTTGTGTTCGGCGTCCGGCTTCATCGCAGCGGCGAAGCCGCCATCGGCGACGAAGTAGTCGACCACCTTGCCGGCAACCGGCGCACGGTTGATGTGTACGTCAAGAACGGACAGGAAGACCGCGATCCGGAGGAACTCCCCGTCGCCGAAGCGCTCGTCGTGCAGGCGCTGCACCGACAGCACCTTCCCGTCGGCGGCGGCGACCACGGCCGACTCGTCGTCGGGCAGGTCCCGCTCCGGGTCCCGGAAGAACGCCGCAACCGGCGCGGCGGCCAGCGCCGGCAGTAGCCACAGCTTCGACTTCGGCCGGGCGATCCGGGTCAGGGCGGCCAGACCGAGGGCGATGCCGGCCGCCGCCACCCCGTTGGAGTCGATGTGCATCGTGCGGGTCAGCGGGATGCTGGACGGCCGGTAGGCCGGGGCGAGGCTGGCCGCCGTCGAGACGGCAGCCGCGGTGAACCGCAACCGGTGTACCCGTACCGGGGGCTGGTTGAGCAGGACCAGGTCGGCACCGACCCCGAACAGGGCACCCTGCCGGTCGAGTTCGGCGGCGGCACCCGAGGTACGGCCGGGCACGGCCGGCACCGCCACGGAGAGGACACCGCCCTCGGCGAGGTACTTGGCCAGTTCCTCGATGATGACCCGGGCCTCGTCGGCGGTACCGGTCAGCGGCTCGGTGGCCACCACCAGGTCCGAGGCGTCCGCTTCGGCCAGGGTGTCGACCACCCGGACCCGCTCGGCGACCCACTGGCCCTGGGCCGTCACGTGCGCCCGCAGCGCATCAGCCTGCGCCGGGTCGGCCGGCACGGCGGTGAGCAGGTCGTCGGGCAGGAGCGTGTCGAGTGCCACGGCCAGCACCGTGGAGTCCACGGTGACCCCGACCAGCAGGGCGGTCTTCGGGCCACGATGGCGGGCGACTTCGGCGGTGAGGGTACGGGCGGCACGCTCGCCGAGGCGGACCGGACTCGGCACCCCGGTGCTGTACGGGGCGGGGGACTGGGTCATGGCGAACGAGCTCCTCGCGAGGTCGGAGTGGGATGTACGCGGTGGCGGCGGGTGCCCGTTTCGGGGGCACCACCGCCACCGCCCGCTACGCGGACCGGCTGACGGAGGCCGAAACCTCCACGGGGCAGCATATGCGGCATCGCAATGCGGCCGCATATGCCCGAGTCAGCCCCGGTCGCCGGTGCCGTTACCCCACCGGTCGTCGGCATCGGTGACCGGTGGCGCGGTGACCGGCTCGGTCGGCCCGCTGCCCACCGGTCCGATCCCCGCGTCGCTGGTCGAGCCGATCCCCGCGTCGCTGGTCGGTCGGTTGCCTGCGTCGCTGGTCGAGCCGATCCCCGCGTCGCTGGTCGGGGCGCTGGTCGGCGGTGCGGCCGTCGGTTGTGCCGCGGCCCGGGCCGAGCGCAGCGCACCGAAGAGGCCCATGACGCCGAACAGGAGCAGCGCCCCGGCTACGAACCAGCCGACGGCGGGCAGCGCCAGGTCGACGAACTGTGCCACCAGCCACCAGGCCACGATGCCCAGGAAGAGCAGCCCGAAGGTGAGCGACACTCCGTCGGTGCGATGGGCCTTCATCGGATCACCTCCAGGTTGCCCGCGTTGACGTGCAGGTTCAGCCGCAGCTTGCCGCCACCGGCGCCGTCGGCACCGAGATCGGTGACCTGCCGGCTCGGTCCGTTGACGCCGCTCCACCGGGTGCCGAAGATCCCTGCGTCGCCGGCCTTTATCTCGGCGATCGCCGTCACGTCGACGTTCGGCGGGACGATCACCGTCAGGTTGCCGAAGGTGACCACCGCGGTCACCCGGGTCTCCCGATCGGTGAAGCTGACCTGGGTGAGGTCGAGGACGGCGTCGCCGAAGTTGTTTTCGTAGCGCTGGGCCAGCAACTCGTGGCTGGTCGGGGTCCAGGTCACGTTGCCGTCGAAGTTACGGACCCGGGTGTAGGACTCGACGAGGGTGACCGTACCCAGCGCCGCTGCGGCCACCAGCCCGAGCGCGATCAGCCAGCGGGCCCGACCGAACCAGGCACCGACCAGCAGGCCGAGCCCGATCGTGGCCAGTGCCGCCGCGAAGTAGGCGGACGCCGATACGGAGATCACGTTGCTGAGGTGCAGGACGGCCACCGCGCCGAGCGCTACGAAGATCAGCGAAAAGGTGGCGGCACCCAGCGAGGAGCGTTCCCGGGGCGGTTTCGGGGGCTTGGCCGGCTTCGGGGCCTTGACCTGCGGAGCTGCTCCGGGCGGGTGTGGCCGGTGCGGTGCGAACGGGCCGTGTGGCGCGAACGGCGGGCGGTAGCCGCTGCTCGGCGGCATCGGGCCGGGTGGCCGACCGGTCGGCGGTGCGGATACGGCCGGCTGGGTGGCGGTGGGCCAGCCCGGCAGCGGCTGGG
>NZ_JBHTMP010000091.1:0-22498 GCF_042679305.1 Micromonospora sonneratiae
CGCCGGGGTGCGGATCGAGTCGCTGCCCCGGGACCTGACCGACCGCGACGCGGCCCGCGGTGCCGGGGGTGCGCCATGAGCGCCACCGGGCCGTCCGGCCCCGCGCTCGACATCACGGTGTACGGTGACTCGGCGCTGCTGGTGCGGGCCGTCGCGGGCAGCACGGAGCGGCGTTGGCAGACGGTGCAGCGGTTGGCCGACGAGTTGCAGGGCGCTGCCGTGCCCGGTGTGCACGACCTGGTGGCCACGTACGACAGCCTGCTCGTCGAGTTCGACTGTGGCCGTACCACCCACGGACAGGTGACCGGGGCGGTGCGGCGGGCGGCCGACCGCCTGGGCGAGGACGCGCCGGTGGCGCAGCCACGCCGGTTCCGTATCCCGGTCGTCTACGGCGGTGAGTACGGGCCGGACCTGCCCGAGGTGGCTGACCAGCTCGGTCTGCCCCCGGCGGAGGTGGTACGCCGGCACGCCGGCACCGACTGGGTGGTCCGGTTCCTCGGTGCTCCGGTGGGGGCGCCGATGCTCGACGGTTCCCCGTTCCCCACGTCGGTGAGCCGCTGCCCACGCCCGCGTACCCGGGTGCCGGCCGGCTCGGTGGCGGTCGCCGGGGCCCAGTCGGTGATCTATCCGGTGACCTCGCCCGGTGGTTGGCGGCTGATCGGCCGGACCCCACTGCGCCTGGTGGACGTGCAACGGCGACCGCACGTGGCGTACCGGCCGGGGGACCGGTTTCGGTTCGTGTCGGTCGCCGCGGCGAACTGGACCGCCCACCGGGGGGAGCTGACATGATCGCGGTGCGGCGGGCGGGGCTGGCGGCGGTCACCGACCTGGGGCGGCCGGGGTTGGCCCGGCAGGGCATCCCGGCGGGCGGCGCTGCCGACCAGTACTCGGCGGCCGTGGCCAACATCCTGGTGGGTAACGCCGAGGACGGCCCGCTGATCGAGGTGACCGCCTCGGACTTCGTCTTCACCGCCGCCCACGCCGCCCTGGTCGCGGTCACGGGCGCACCGGCGACGGTCACCGTGGGACGGTGGCCGGTCCGGACCTGGGAGCCGATCTGCGTCGGCCAGCGGGAGACGGTCAGCATCACGGCCATCCACTCCGGCCTGCGGGTGTACGTCGCGGTGAACGGCCGGTGGCAGGTGCCGCACGTGTTCGGCAGTTGCGCCCCGAACGCCCAACTGGGTGTGGGGACCTGGCTGCGTGGCGGGGACGGCGTCGAGGTGCGCAGCGACTACCGGCCGATCGACCATCCGGTCCTGCGACACCCGGTCTTCTCGTTCGGTGCCCGGCCACCCCGCTTCGGCAGCCCGTACACCATCGAGGTCACCACCGGGCCGGACAGCGCCGACGTCAGCGCCGCCGTCGAGACCCTGGAGTCGGCCGAATACACGGTCCGACCGGAGAGTGACCACGTCGGTCTGCGGCTGGCCGGGCCGGTGCCGTCGCGTCGGGCCGCCGCGGAGGTGCTGTCCAAGGGCGTACCCGCCGGCGCGGTGGAGGTGCCACCCGCGCCGGAACTACTGGTACTTCAGCGCGGCCGGCCGGTCACCGCCGGCTATCCGGTGGTCGCGGTCGCCACCCGGGTCGCCCAGTCCACGCTCGGCCAGGTCGGTCCCGGCCAGACCATCCGCTTCCGGCACCGGACCGTCGACGAGGCCGTCCAGGCCCAGCGGCGACAGCGGCGCAGCCTCGACGAACTCGTCGGTCGCGCGCGGACCGCATTCGCCAGTGTGGGCATCCCGTACGGGATCAGGAAGACCCTGATCAGCGAAACCAGAACCGAGGGAATGGGGTTGTGATGGCGGAATCGACGACGTCGGCGGAGCCGTCGACGGGCAGGCCCACCACGCCGGCTGCTGCCGATCCGAGTGGGCGTAACACCGTGGTGCTGGTGGTGTTCACGGCGATCACCAACCTGGCCGACGGTGTGCTCAAGGTGGCGCTCCCCCTGATCGCCACCACCTTGACCAAGTCCCCGGCGCTGATCTCCGGGGTGCTGATGACGTTGATGCTGCCGTGGCTGTTCACCGCACTGCACGTGGGTGTGCTGGTGGACCGCTTCGACCGGCGGAAGCTGCTCTGGCTGGCCAACATCGTCCGGGTGGCGGTGGTGGGTTCCTTCCTGATCCTGGCGATGATGGAGCGTTCGAACCTGCCGGCGCTCTACGTGGGCGGGGTGCTGCTCGGGGTCGCCGAGGTGGTCGCGCTCACCTCCGCTGCGGCGCTCATCCCCACCGCCGTGTCGGCGCCCGGCCGGCAGCGGGCCAACGCCTGGTTGACCGGTGCCGAGACGGTCTGCAACGAGTTCATCGGACCGTTCCTCGGTGGTCTGCTGGTGGCGGCGGGAGCGGCCTTCGCGCTGGGTGCCACCGGATTGGCCTACGCGCTCACCACCCTGACCCTGGTGCTCCTGGTCGGCCGGTTCCGGGCCGCGCGGGCCGCCGGTGACGCGCCCCGGCCGACGGTCCACGCGCAGATCGGTGAGGGACTGCGGGTTCTCTGGCAGCAGCGGGTGCTGCGGGTGATGACGCTCCTGGTCGGCGTGCTCTGTTCACTGTGGGGCGCCTGGCTGGCGCTGATGCCGCTCTACGCCACCGAGCAGATGGGGGTGAGCACGGCGAACTACGGCCTGCTGGTCGGCGCACTGGGTGCCGGCGGTACGGTCGGGACGCTGCTGGTGTCGGCCTTCAACCGGCTGTTCGGTCGGCGGCAGGTGATGTTCGCCAACATCTTCCTCACCGCCGCCATGGTCGCCTTCCCGGCGTTCAGCACCAACGTCTGGCTGGCCGGGGTCGGTGCCTTCCTGGGCGGCCTGGGCAGTGGCCTGTGGGTGGTCAACTCCCGGACCGTCAGTCAAACCCTGGTCCCGCCGGACATGATGGGCCGCTACAGCGCCGCCTCCCGGCTGTTCGGTTGGGGCTCCTCGCCGATCGGTGCCGGGGTGGCCGGACTGCTGGCCGAGTGGTTCGGGCCACGTACGGCGTTCGCGGTCTTCACCGTGATCGCGTTGACCGTGGTCGTGCCGTTCCTGCGGGACTTCTCGCCCAAGGTGGCAGCGGAGACCGAGGCCAAGATCGCTGCGGAGGCCCAGCCTTCGCAACCCGTTGTTCCATCAGAATCCTAATTGGCGGGAGCCTTCGTGGAGCCAGAGAAAATGAGCCCGGGCACGGGCAGACGCAACGAGTGGCTGCTGGTGTCCTTCACCGGCAGCACCAGCGTCGCCGACGCGATCGGTACGGTCGCCCTGCCCGTGCTCACCCTGCAGTTCACCCAGTCACCGATGGTCATCACCGCGGTCGCGGCGCTGCGTAGCGCGCCGTGGCTGGTGGCCGCGTTGCACATCGGGGTGTTCGTCGACCGGATGAACCGGCGGACGCTGATGGTGGGTGCGGAAGCCGCACGGATGCTCTCGATCGGTGCGCTGTTGCTGGCCTTCCTCACCGACACCCTGGGTGTGCCGCTCATCATGATCACGGCGCTGATCCTGGGACTGGCCGAGGTGTTCGCCTCGCTGTCCGGGGCGTCGATCGTGCCCTCCGCGATTCCCAAGGGGCAGCGGGACCGGGCCAACACCCGCATCACCGGCGTGGAGTATCTGTGTCACGGCTTCGTCGGTGCGCCGATCGGCGGTTTCCTCGTCGCGGCCGGCTTCGCGGTGGCGCTCGGCACCATCACCGCGGTGTACGTCATCGGTGCGCTACTGCTGGCGATGCTGGTCGGCAACTTCGCGGTCTCGCAGACCAAGCAGCGGGGAACCGTACATGGTGAGATCCGCGACGGCCTGGTCTTCCTGTGGCGGCACAAACTGCTCCGTACGATGGCCCTGCTGGTCACCGTCATGGCCGGCAGTTGGGCGGTGTGGTACGCCCTGATCCCGGTGTACGCCATCAAGGAACTCGGCCTGAGCGAGGAAGCGTACGGCTTTCTGCTGACCTGCCTGGGTGCCGGTGGCATCACCGGTGTGCTGTTGGTGCAGCGGGTCAACAAGCTGCTCGGGCGGCGGTGGTCGATGTTTGTCGACATCATCGGCACGGCGGCCATGGTCGGCGTACCCGCCCTGCTGCCGGCCAGCCCGAGTAGCGCCTGGGTGATCGGTGCGGCGGCCTTCGTCACCGGTGTCGGTGGCACCATGTGGACGGTCAACTCGCGGGTGATCCAGCAGGCGCTGGTGCCCAACGAGATGCTCGGCCGGTTCAGCGCGGCCAGCCGGCTGGTGGCGTGGGGGATGAACCCGGTGGCGGCCCTGATCGCCGGAGCGCTGGCGCAACTCGTGTCCTACCGGGTGGCGTTCGGTACGTTCGGCGTGCTCTGTCTGCTGCTGGTCTACCCGTTCCTGCGGGTCGTGACGTCAGAGTCGG
Source organism: Micromonospora sonneratiae (assembly GCF_042679305.1). Taxonomy (NCBI): domain Bacteria; kingdom Bacillati; phylum Actinomycetota; class Actinomycetes; order Micromonosporales; family Micromonosporaceae; genus Micromonospora; species Micromonospora sonneratiae. Next base: position 4,362 of record NZ_JBHTMP010000091.1, read on the forward strand.
TCCGCGAAGTGGATTCGCCGGACGAGCCCACGGACGAGACACCCGTGAAGGCCGTGGAGGACCCCACGGATCCGACGCCCGATTCGGGTCAGCCGGCACAGGCCGGGGCCACCCCGGTTCAGTAGGGCGGGCCGGGTTCGGTAGGGGAGTCGAGCGTCATGGTGCATCCGGTCCGAACGGCTCGGAGTCGTTCGGGTGGGATGCACCGGCAACACTGCTGGTTCGGCAGGCAGGCACGCCTTCGTCACCGATCCGGGGGCTGGGAGGTCCGCATGATCGATGGAAGCCGTGCCTGCGCTGTGGTCGTCGCCATCGTCGGCGAGTCCGCAGATGTTGAATTGGAGGAGTTACGGGATACCGGTGGAGATGGTGCTATGCCGCGGCTACGGCCTCGATCTCCAGCAGCCAACGCTCGTCATAGATGTCTGCCACTATGACGGTGAGGGCGGGCCGGTGATCGCCCAGTACCTGTTCGCGTACCCGCCGGTTCTCGTCGCGGTACTTGCGAGCACTGAGAAAGGTCGTGACCTTTACTAGATTGCTGAGATTCATGCCTGCGGCGGTGAGGACCTGTTCGAGGTTCCGCCACGCCAGCAGCGCCTGGTCGGTGAAACTGGCCGGAACGACACCGTCGGCGGTCTCCGGGATCTGGCCGCTGATGAAGAGGAGTCGTCCAGGTCCGGTGACCTCTGCCGCCATGGCGTAGTTGACCTCCCCGACGAGGGGAGCATCGATGAGACTGACATTCACCCGCCCATCATGGCATCAGTCGGACACGCGGGACGGATTGCCACGCCCGAGCGGAGCCGGCATTGCGGTCGTGTGACGGCTTCAGCGTGTCCAGCCTGCCCCGACCGGCATCCCTGATCTCAACGGGTGGGTGGGACGAACTCGGGTTGGTCGAGCAGCCGTTGCCAACTGCCGTCCGGCTGGCGACGGACGACCTGTGCCCGGGCACCCGCCCCGTCCCTGGGCGGGGTCGAGGTGAGTGCGATGTCGCCGCTGACCAGTGTCGGCAGCGGTTGTTCCGGCTCGAAGCGGGGTCGGTTGGCCAGCACCTTCTCCCACAGTGCCTGAATCGCCGCCCGGCCCACCGTCCGGCTGCCGGGCGGGTACGCCAGCACGGCATCCTCCTCGTAGAGTGCGGCGACTCCGGCGGCGTCTCCGGCGTTGGAGCGTTCCACGAACAGGCGGGTGATGTCCTCGGGCCGCATGGCCTTCTCGTACTCCGGCATGGTGATCCTTTCGATCTGGGGCGTCGACGTGTCCCAGCCTGGTCGACCGCCGACCAGAAGTCCAATAGATGGTTCCACTGAAAGCTAGAATCCTGGGTTATGGATCTCAGGCAGTTGGAGTACTTCGTCGCGGTCGCCGAGGAACAGAACTTCACCCGGGCGGCCGAGCGGGTGCACATCAGCCAATCCGGCGTCAGCGCGCAGATCCGACAACTGGAACGGGAACTCGGTGCCGAACTGTTCGACCGGGCGGCACGTACCACGACCCTCACCGTCGCCGGAAAGGCCGCGCTCGAGCACGCCCGCGCCGCGCTGGCCGCCGCGCGGGCGCTCGGCCAGGCGGTAGGGGAGGTGACCGACCTGATCCGGGGCCGCCTCACCGTCGGCATGGTCGTCGGCTGCACCGTCACGCCGCTGTTCGACGCCCTCGCCGCGTTCCACCGGGCGCATCCCGGCGTGGAGATCTCCCTGCTGGAGGACAACTCCGACCGGCTCGTCGACGGGGTACGCGCCGGCACCGTCGACCTGGCCCTGGTCGGAACCGCAACCGCCACGCCCGCCGGGCTGGACGCGCTGACGATCATCAGTGAACGGCTCGTGGTGGCCGTCCCGACCGGGCACCCCCTGGCGGAACAGCGGCGGATCATGCTACGTGACCTGCTCACACACCCGATCGTGTGCATGCCACCCGGCACCGGCATACGTACGGTGTTCGACCGGGCCTGCGCGGCGCAGGGCCGCCAACCGGTGATCGCGTTGCAGGCCAGTGCCCCGGATGCCATCGCCGATCTGGCCAGTCGGGGGCTCGCCGTGGCCATCCTCAGCAACTCGATGGCGGCGCACTACCGTGACCGCCTCGTCGCCCGCGTCATCGAGGACGTGGACACACCCGCCCTGCTCGCCCTGACCTGGCAGAGTTCGCGCAGCCCCGCCGTACGGGAGCTGCTGGCACACTGTCGACGGGCGTTCGGCGTCGGTGTCGACGCGGGGACGGGCGATGCCGACCGTTGACGGTCGCGCGGGGAACGAGAAAAAGGTCCCCGGACAGCGAACGGCGGGCCGGGCGTTTCCGCCCGACCCGCCGGCTGGCTTCCGTACGGGGGGTTACTTCAGCCAGGGCCACCGCTGAACCAGCGGGAGTCTCGCCCACACCGGCCCCAGTCCCAGGGTGTTACCGGCACCCACCAGGGCCAGGCCGGCCAGAACCAGTGCGTTGATGATGTGGTCGTCGATGATGGGGTTGTTCTCCGGAGGCAGGACCGCGGTCCACATCATGACGTAGAGCAGACCACCGGCCACGGCGGCGACGCGTAGTCCGATACCGAGCAGCAGGGCCACACCGAGTGCCGCGAGGCCGATCATGAACAGCCAGTCCGCCCAGGCCGCCCCGGCGATGCTGTTGTAGAACCCCTTGAACGGGCCGGCAGCGCCGAACTTGAGGAATCCCTGGGTCGGGTGTCCGCCGTTGATCCACGCCGCCTTGGCCTCCGTGCTGTGGCCGAGCCCGAACGTCTTGTCCAGGAAGGCCCAGAGGAAGGTCCAGCCCAGGGCCAGCCGGACGACGGCCCAGACGTAGCGGGTGGCTTTCTGGCGGGTGGTTCCGGTCTGTGGCTGGTCGGTGGTCGGGGTGCTCGTCCGGGTGGTGGGCCGCTCGGTCAGCGCGGTCATCGTTTCCACATCCTTTCCCGGCTGGTTTCCGGTTTTGCTCTGCTCATCTGGAGCTGCCTCTATTGGACTACGTCCGGCCGCTCCTCTCACAGGGTCGGCAGTCAGCGGCCGTCCGGGACTTTGGACCCGTACCCGCCGGGTCCAATGCCGACACGTCGGATTTTGCTGCCGGTTCGACGAGGTCGGCGTCGTCGTCGATGAGCTCGTCGGCGTCGCGGCGGGGCGTCGGCCAGCCCGGCTGGCCGTAGCCGATCCGCATGACGATCTGTGGCGCGCCGAACCGGTTCAGTGCCAGGCGCAGCTGCTCACGTGCGGCGGGTACCTCGACCGGCTGGGAGAGCAGCGAGACCGCCAGCCCCGCGTCGGTGGCGGTGAGCAGCACCCGTTGCATCGCCTGGCCGGCGTTGATCTGGTCACCGGCCGAGTCACCGGTGGAGCCGAGCACCGCGACGAGCGGCTCGGGCTCGAAGTCGCGTCCGGGGGCGCGGGTGTGCACCCCGAAGGGCCGCTGCGGCAGCAGGTCCTGCTGCTCGGCGATCGGCCCGCCGGAGGTGACCGGCACACCGTCGTCGGCTGGTTGGTGCCGCGTCCAGTTGGCTATCTCCGCGCGGTAGTGGGGGTTGCGGTTGAGGACCCGGTTGGCGCTGTTGGCGATCTCGGCGAAGGCGTTCACCGCCGCCGTACCGATGATCAGATCCAGCCAGGCCCCCTCGGCGCGGGCTGCTTCGATCAGCCGCCAGCGGGCCTGGGGCGGCACCGGCGTCGGCCAGAACGGCGCACGGTTGCTGTGCCAGCGGTTGACGGCCGCATACAGGTCCTGCTCGGCCGGGGTGGCCGGGCGGCGTGGGCTGGGGGTCAGCCGGGCCACCAGATCTGGCTCGGCCGGGCTCGGGCGTACCCGTACGTTGGCGGGGGTGCCGGCGACGGCCAGCGCCAACCGGAGATTGAACAATGCCGCGCCACAGCTGATTCGGGCCCCCCAGCCGGTGGGATCGGTGGTGTGAAGGCGACGGGCCGGATCGATCAGCACCTCGATGGCGCCGTCACGAAGCCGGAACCGCCACGGTTGGGTGTTGTGCAGCGATGGTGCCCGGCTGGCAGCGGGCACTGCGGCGCGTAGATCAGCGCCGGTGAAGGCGGGTTCACTCATGATCTTCCTCCTGCTCGCTCCCACCGGATACGTACGCCTCCGCCCGGTTGCGTTCGTAGCTGCCCGGATGCCCTCTTTTCCCGGATGTTTCGTAATGTGCGTGTTTTTAGTAAGGCCGGTGGCCGGGAGCCCGACCGGGACTTCGCCGTGGACCTCCGGGCCGGCGGGTGGCTAGCCGGAGAAACCGATGACCTCGTCCGGATCGCGTCGCGGCACCGACGGCAGCTCACTGGGATCGGCACCGATGCCCAACCTCAGGGCGAGGTAGGGCTCGCCGGCCCCGGCCAGCAGCTCCCGCATCAGGGCGCGGGGCCAGGCCTGTTCGATCGCGTCACTGAGTGGGGCGGCCGAGACCCCGTGGACCACGGCGGTGAGTAGCAGCGCCGACAGGGCCTCGCCCGCCGGAAGCCAGGACGCTGGCTCGTCGGTGGGCCCGAACAGCACGCAGTACGTCGCCCCCTGGTCCTGGCCGGTGCCGATCTCCAGTCCGGACCGGTCGCTGAGCGTGTAGTCGCGTACCGGGACGCGTCGGGGACCCTGGCGTACCGCGGTGGTGGCCGGCACACCGTCGCCGCTCCATGGCGGTCGGTTGGTCCACCGGATCAGCTCGTTGCGGTAGGCGGGATCGGCCAACTCGCTGGCTGCCGCCTGGGCGGTCGCCACGGCCAGCGTCGGAACCTGGTCCACCGGCACGATGTGCAGGTGAGCGCCGTTCTCCTCGACGGCGGTGTGCAGCCGGGTGAGCACCTCGGCCGGTACGTGTTGGGTGCCGAAGGCCCGTCGGTCGGTGCGTCGTCGGGGGATGGCGTCCCGGAGCCGTACCTCGGCGGGGGGCGGGTCCTGTCGTCCCACGATCTGGATGGCGGCCAGCAGATCGGGTTCGGCGGCGGTGGGGAAGCGGGTCACCTCGATCCGGAAGCCGGCGGCGCGCAGCGCGACGCACGCGTGGTGCAGCGCCGTGCCGCAGCTGACCATGAGCAACCGGGCATCCGGGTCGGTTACCGTCAACTGCCGATCCCGATCGGCGAACAGTTCGAGGGTGTGGTGGCTGACCCACCAGCGCCAAGGTTGTGAGTTGAACACCGACGGCGCGTGCAGCGCCTGCTGTGCCGCATCGGCCAGCGCCGATGAGATTTCGGGGGACGGTGGTACGGGACTGCCGGTCATCGGACGCCTCCTCGATGCTCAGATCTCTAAGCTGCCCTGGCACGGTCGAATCGGGACAGGGCCGGACGTCCCGACCAGCCGGGCACACTTGCCCTCGTTGTCGATGTTGTGGGAGTGTCCGGGCGGAGGACGATCCTGGGGTGGTTGCCCGGATCGAGACGACCGGCAGGGGCACCGGGACCTTCGACTCTGTGCGTTCTTGGCCATTGTCAGGTAGAAACGGTGACATGATCCGCGTCTTCCTGCTCGACGACCATGAGGTTGTCCGTCGTGGCCTGGCCGACCTGCTACAGAGCGCCGGCGACATCGAGGTGGTCGGTGAGTCCGGCTCCGCCCAGGAGGCCAGCCGGCTCATCCCCGCGTTGCGTCCCGATGTCGCCATCCTCGACGCACGGCTACCCGACGGCAACGGAATCGACGTATGTCGCGACGTCCGGGCGGTTGACTCGTCGATCAGCGGCTTGATCCTCACCTCGTACGAGGACGACGAGGCGCTCTTCGCCGCGATCATGGCCGGTGCCGCCGGCTACGTACTCAAGCAGATCCGTGGTACGGACCTCGTCGACGCGGTACGGCGGGTGGCGTCCGGTCAGTCGATGCTCGATCCGGCCGTCACCCGACGGGTACTCGAGCGGATCCGCAGCGGCGTGGAGGAGCCCCGGGAGCTGAAGTCCCTCACCGAGCAGGAACGGCGGATCCTCGAGTACGTGGCCGAAGGGCTGACCAACCGGGAGATCGCCAGCAAGATGTTCCTGGCCGAGAAGACGGTGAAGAACTACGTCTCCAGCCTGCTGGCCAAGCTCGGCCTGGAGCGGCGTACCCAGGCGGCCGTACTGGCCACCAGGTTGCTCGGCGAGCGGCACTGAGCGCCCTGGCCAGCGGCACCGACCTGTCCGGGTGAGTTGCGCCGCGCCGGCGGAGGGCCGGTCGCGGCGCAGGAGGGTCAGCCCCCGCAGCGTAACGGGAGGATCAGTCGCGCAGCGGAATGCTCCAGCGCAGCACCGTCCCGCTCGGCTCGGCCCGGCGGATTTCGAGCTCGCCACCGTGCCCTGCGGCGCGCTCACGGAGGTTGACCAGGCCACCCCGGGCTGCGGAGGGGTCGGTGCCGACGCCGTCGTCGGAGACGGTCAGGGTGAGTCGTCCGCCGTCGACGCGTACGTCGATCATGACGCTGCCGGCCCGGGCATGCCGTACGGCGTTGGACAGCGCCTCACGTAGCACCGCCAGCAGGTCGGGGCGTACGGCGTCGGGCACGGCGCTGTCGATCGGGCCGACCAGTTCCAGCACCGGGCGGAAGCCCAGGGCGGCTGCCGCCACGTCCACGGTGTCGCGGATCTCGGTACGCAGTGCGGCGCTCATCGGGGTACGCAGCTCGAAGATCGCCCGCCGGATGTCGCGGATGGTGGAGTCGAGGTCGTCCACTGCCGCGTTGATCCGCCTGGTCACCTCGGGGTGGTTGGTGAGCGGGACGGTGCTCTGCAACTGTAGGCCGGTGGCGAAGAGCCGCTGGATGACGACGTCGTGCAGATCCCGGGCGATCCGCTCGCGGTCCTCCAGCACCGCGATCAGTTCGCGTTCCTCCTGGGCCCGCGCCCGTTCCAGGGCCAGGGCGGCCTGCCCGGCGAAACTGGCCAGCAGGGGCACGTCGTCGTCGCTCGGCAGGCCCTTCCCATCGGCATGCGCGACGACGAGTACGCCGGAGAGGGTGTCACCGGTGGAGAGCGGGGACACCACGGCCGGGCCGGCCGTCACCGGCACCGGCCAGGGCGCCGCCTTGGCCAGGCTCTCGATGACGGTGTGCCGATGGTCGGTGACCGAGCCGACGAAAGCGGTCTCCTCGACGGGCAGGACAGTGCCGAGCAGTCGGGGGACCCGCCCGTCGGCTGCGTCGACCACCTCGACGGTGAGGTGGCCGGCGTCCTCGTCGTAGAGCAGTACCAGGGCCAGTTCCGCCTCGGCCACCTGCCGGGCACGGCGGGCGATCAGGGTGAGCGCGTCCGTGCGACGGACCTCGCCGAGCAGCACACCGGTGATCTCGGCGGCGGCGGCCAGCCAGCGTTCCCGTCGGTGGGCGATGGCGTAGAGCCGCGCGTTCTCGACCGCCACTCCGGCCGCGGCGGCCAGCGCGACCACGATCTGCTCGTCGTCCTCGGTGAACTCCCAACCACCCTGCTTCTCGGCCAGGTAGAGGTTGCCGAAGATCTGGTCCCGGATGCGCACCGGTACGCCGAGGAAGCTGTGCATCGGCGGATGGTTCGGGGGGAAGCCGTAGGACTGTGGGTGCTTGGTGATGTCCGGCATCCGTACCGGACGTGGGTCGGCGATCAGCAGACCGAGCACACCGCGCCCGTGCGGCAGTTCGCCGATGGCGGCATGTGTCTCCGGGCTGACCCCGTGGGTGATGAACTCGGTCAGTTGCCGGTCGGGGCCGATGACGCCCAGCGCACCGTAGCGGGCACCGGCCAGGTCACAGGCGGCTTCCACGATCCGTCGCAGGGTGCTGTTCAGGTCGAGGTCCGAACCGATGCCGACGACAGCGTCCAGCAGCGCCCGTAGCCGCTCGCGACTGGTCACCACCTCGCCGACCCGGTCGAGCATTTCCTGGAGAAGTTCGTCGAGCCGCACCCGCGACAGCGGGGTCAGCCCCAGGGACGGGCTTTCCCGGTGTGGGTCACCGGCGGGGGGTACGGCGTCAGTCGGCACTGCTTGATGCTACCGCCGGTCGGTTCTCGACCCCGACCAGCAGCCACCCGGTGATGGTCATGACGGGAGGATCCGCTGTAGGTTGCCACCGAACACGGCGTCCCGTTCGCTCTGCGTCAGCCTGTCGAGGGCCGCGACGTCGAGGGTCTGGGCGAACGAGACCACGTCCAGGCTGGGCGCGAAGTCCGAACCCCAGTAGAGCCGGGTCGGCCCGAACCGGTCGAGCAGCAGGTCCAGGAACGGTACGGCTGCGGTGTGCGGGTAGGCGTGCGCGGGCTGGCTGATCGCGTAGAGCCCGGAGACCTTCACCCCGACGTGGGGCAGCCCGGCCAGGGCCAGTAGCGGTTCGAGCAGTTCGGCGGCTTCGGCCGGGGTGGGCGGGGTGGCCTGCGGCCCGGGTAGCCCGAGGTGGCTGAAGAGCACGGTGCAGCCGTCCAGGGCGGCGAGGGCTCCGGCGAGGACCGCGGTGGCCGCCGGGGTGGCGTTGAGGCTCAGGATCGCGGCGTCCCGGTTGAGCTGGTCGATGCTTCCGGGTGACCAGGCACTGACCGCCGCTGCCTCGACCGGGCCCGGCAGGTACGCCGAAAGGCCGACGAATCCCTGCTCACGGCGTAGGTGCAGGTCGTCCAGCGTGGCCGGACCGGTCGGCGGAACATAGGCGACCGGGCGGATCCAGGCGTGCCGACCCGCGAGCGTGGCCAGGTGGTCGTTGTTGCCGACGAACTCGGCCCCACCCTCGTAACCGATCACCAGGGCCTGGTCGATTCCGTGTACCCGCCGGATGTCCTCGTATGCGGCCAACTCGTCGGTGCCGGCGGGTGAGCGCCCGTAGCGGCCCGGGTAGCCGCCGGCGAACAGGTGGATGTGTGCGTCAGCGCGGGTCATGGGGGCGAACCCTAGCTGATTTTTGCTGGACCATTGACGCCACCCGCCTGCTCACCTAGGTTCTGTCTCTATTAGGTCCGGATTACGGCCGGAAGTTGGGAGTGGAACGCGTGGAGCGGTCAGGGGACGAGTTCGAACGGCTGGTGCGGTTGCGCCGCGACTTGCATCAGTACCCCGAGCTGCGCTTCGCTGAGAAGCGGACCTCGGCGGCCCTGGTCGCTCAGCTCGCAGACATCGCCGAGGTACGCGCCGGTGTGGCCGGCACGGGACTCGTTGCGCACCTTCCTGGACTGGCATCCGGCCCCTCGGTCTTACTTCGGGCCGATATGGATGCCTATCCGGTCGCCGACGGTAAGGATGCCCCCTACGCATCGCGCAACCCCGGCGTGTGTCACGCCTGCGGCCACGACGTGCACATGACCGTGGCGTACGGCGTCGCCGCCCGATTCGCTGCCGATCCGCCCGCCCACGGCTCGTTGACCGTGCTGTTCCAGCCCGCCGAGGAGATTCCGTTCGGTCAACGGTCCGGGGCGGCGGAGGTACTGGCCGAGGACGCCTTCGAGGGACGGCACTTCGACGCCGTGCTCGGCCTGCACTGCTGGCCCGAACTGCCGGCCGGGGTCGTGGGCGTGGACCGCCGTACGGCGATGGCGGCCAAGGACGCCTTCCAGGTCGTGTTGCACGGCCGAGCCGCGCACGCCGCCACCCCGGCCCGGGGTCGCGACGCCATCCTCGGGCTCAGCACCCTGGTCAACGCGGTGCACGCGGCGGTGGCCCGGTCCCGCGACCCGCACGAACTGGCGGCATTCAACATCGGCACCATCGCCGGTGGGGCCACCCAGAGCCTCGTCGCCGACCGGGCGGAGGCCACCGGGACACTGCGTACCCACGATCCGGACACCCGGGCCCGCCTCAAGGACGTGATCGAGCGGGTGGCCCGGAAACAGGCCGCGGCATTCGACCTCGGCATCGACTTCACCTGGGCGAACGAGATGCCCGCGATCCACAACGACCCGGCACTGGTGGCGCTGGCACATCGGGAACTGCCGACCGTGGTGGGCGTCGCCGACCTGGCGTCACCGCCGTTGACCACGGACGACTTCGCGCTGCTCGGCACCCTGGGCCCCAGCCTGTACGTCAAGCTCGGCGTCGGCGGTCAGGGTGGCGGCGCGTCCCTGCACTCGGCCGGATTCGACGTCGACGAACGCTGCATCATCGCCGGGGTCGACGCCATGGAGCGGCTGACCCGGGCGGTACTGGCCGGCGCCCTCGACACCCCGGGTGCCAGCGACACCGCACCGGCAGACGGCGTCAGCGACACCGGACCGGCGGCCCGTGTCAGCGACACCGGAGCGGCACAGGCTGATTCGAGCGGTCCGGACGGGAACCTGGCCGGGACGGTCGACGCATGAGCGCCGCCAACCCGCCCCGGGTGGCCGTGATCGGTGCCGGTGCGTTCGGTGCCCGCCACGTCGCCGCGTACCGCTCCCTCGGGGTGCCGGTCGACGCGCTGGTCGACCCGGACCCGGCGGCCCGGCAGCGGCTGGCGGCCGAGTTCGGCGTACCCCGGGCCTTTGCCACCGTCGAGGAGTTGCTGGCCGTCGCACCCCCCGACGCCGCCTCGGTGTGTGCCCCCGGCGCGGCCCACCGGACGACGGCGACCACCCTGATGACGGCCGGCGTTCCGGTGCTGGTGGAGAAGCCGCTGGCCACCACCGTCGCCGACGCCGAGGCGATCGTGGCCTGTGCCGAGTCGACCAGGGTGCTCTGCCAACCCGGCCACATCCTGCGGTTCGCCGCTCCCTACCGGGCGTTGTACGACGCGGTACGCGCCGGCCAACTCGGCGGGGTGCTGGCGGTGTCGTCCCGACGGGACCGGCCCCGCAGCCTCAGCCGGCACTTTCCCGGCGAACATCCCGCGCTGTTGACGGCCGTGCACGACATCGACCTCGCGCTCTGGTACGCCGGCGCGCCCGTGGTCGAGGTACGCGCGGTCGACCGCAGCCGTCCCGGCGTCACCACGCCGGTGCTGGTCTGGGCCGAACTGCGACACGCCAACGGCGTCGTGTCGTCGATCCGGAACAGCTACCTGCTGCCGGAACACACCCCGAACCACACCTCGGACCTGGTCGAGGTGTACGGCACCGACGGGGTCGGCCAGGTCGACCTCGCCCATCCCACCCTGCTCGTCCAGGCCGAGCAGGCGCAGGCGCCCGATTGGCTGCTCTCCCCGTCCGGAGGCGGTGGGGCGCTCGCTGCCGAACTACGGCACTTCCTGGACCGCGTCACCGGCGCCGAGCAGTCGGCAACGGTCCCCCTGGCCGACGGTCTGCATGTGGTGCGGGTTGCCGCCGCCGTGCTCGACAGCGTCACCACCGGCGGCGAAACCCGCCGTATCCCCCAGTGAACCCCCAGTTACAGGAGCTTTTGCGATGTTGCGACGCAGGATAGCGGGCGTCCTCGCCGCCGGACTGACAGCCGCCGCGCTGTTGACCGGCTGCGGCGGCGAGGAGGCAACCGACGGTCCGGTCACCCTCAAGGTGCTGACCTGGGAGCCGGGCGGCGCCGAGTACTGGAAGCAGGTCAAGACCGCTTTCGAGGCCAGCCACCAGAACATCAAACTGGACCTGCAGGCCGTCCCCTTCGACAAGTACCCCGAGGTGCAGGGGCCCTACGTCACCTCCCAGTCCGGCCCGGACGTGATGGCCAACAACGCCGGTCTGGAACTGTTCGACCGGCGTGGGGCGTACGAGCCGCTCGGCGCGAAGGCGGCCGAGATCAACAAGGACCTGGTCACCTACAGCGGTGCCTGCGAGGGCTTCGACACCAGCAAGCCGTGCTATGGCGTGCCCTTCTCGTACCAGGGCAACGTCCTCTACTACAACAAGAACGTCCTGAAGGCCGCCGGGCTGGACCCGGAGAAGCCGCCGGTGACCTGGGACGAGTTCGGTGCGGCCTGCGACGCGGTGAAGAAGGCCGGCAAGACCTGCCTCGCGCTCGGCCTCTCCGGCACCTTCCCCGCCTACTGGGACTTCCCGGAGATCGCCCGTAACTACCTGACCGAGGACGACATCCGGGGCATGCTCAACGGCACGCTGTCCTGGAAGGACCCGAAGCTGGTCTCGGTGCTGGAGAAGCTGGCCGAGATCACCACGAAGGGCTGGGCCAACAAGAACGCTCCGTCGATCACGATGCTGCCCGACGGCGCGGACATCTTCCAGCGTGGCGACGCCGCCTTCGCCGGCACGATCATCTCCGATGCCGTGAACTGGGAGGCGTTCGGCAAGGCGATCGGCGACGAGAACCTGGGCGTGACCCGGTGGCCGGCCATCAACCCCACCGCACCGCTGGCGCAGAAGTTCTCCGGCATCGAGGGCGCCGTCTACGGCGTGACCAAGTGGAGCAAGAAGAAGCAGGCCGGGCTGGAGTTCATCACCTGGCTGGCCGGCAAGGAGAACGGCGAGCTGTGGGTCAGGTACGGCAAGGGCCAGCCGCTGAACCGGAACGTCGACAAGGCGCTGTTGCCCACGTCGCCGTCGTTCCAGAAGATCCAGGAGTTCGTGGCCCAGCCGACCCTGCACTCCGGCGTGATGCTCTCCGGGCCGGAGGCCGACGCCCTGGCCCGTGGCTGGCAGCAGGTCACCCTCGGTCAGCTCACCGTCGAGAAGTGGGCCGAGCAGATGCAGCAGGCGCTCGAGCGTAGCCCCACCAAGAAGCAGGGCAAGTGAGCCAGCCGGGTGGGGCGACGCCCGCCGCCCCACCCGGCACCGCCCGGAGGGAACCCCATGACGATCTCCACCCCGCCGGTGTCCGAACCGGCGGTTGAAACCGCCCAGGTGGCGCAGCCCGCCGGCCCGGACCGTCCAGCGGCACGGGCCGCCCGGGTACGGGAGTGGTGGCTCGGTGCCGCGCTGGTGCTCCCGGCGGTCGCGCTCGCCGTGACCTTCAAACTGGTGCCGTTGGGCCGAGGCGTCTTCACCAGTCTGGAGTCGTCCAACGGCTTCGATGGCTCGTCGTTCGCCGGGGCCGACAACTACACCCGGATGTTCGACGACTCGATGGTGTTGGCGAGCTTCCGTAACGCCCTGCTCGTGGTCGCCACCCTGCCGTTGTGGATCGTGCTGCCGCTGGTGCTGGCCCTGCTCATCCACCAGAAGACCCCCGGCTGGAAGCTGTTCCGGGCGGTCTACTTCATTCCGTACACGATCGCGCCGATCGTGGTCGGCATCATGTTCCGGCAGATCCTCGCCCCCGACGGGCCGCTCAACGCGATGCTGCGCGGCGTGGGGCTGGAACCGCTGGCGATCGAATGGCTCAACGGTCGCTACAGTGCGCTCTACTCGCTGGTCGCCGTGGCACTGTGGAGCTTCTTCGGGCTGGGTGTGATGACCTACCTCGCCGGCCTGGCCACCATTCCCGGCGAGATCCTGGAGGCGGCGTACCTCGACGGGGCCGGCTTCTGGCGACGGGTCTTCTCGGTGGTGGTGCCGATGCTGCGGCCGACCGTGGCGTACTGGAGTGTGCTGTGTGCCTCCGGCGTGCTGATCTGGCTGTTCCCGCTGATCTACGCGTTGACCCAGGGCGGTCCGGGTGACGCCACCATGCTGCCGGAGTACCTCGTCTTCCTGACCACCTTCCAGTTCCTCGACCGGGGCTACGGCTCGGCGATCGGTATCGCCCTGTTCGTCTTCGTCGCGGTGCTGTCCATCTTCAGCGTCCGGCACATGTTCACCGAAGGGACCCGGAAGCCGCGATGAACCGGCGTACCGCCGCCCAGATCGGGCGCTACCTGCTCAGTTTCGTCCTCGTCGTGGTCGCGGTCGCCGCGATCTATCCGCTGCTCTTCACCGTCGTCAGTTCGCTGAAGTCCCAGGGCGGTTTCTCGCAGGACCCACTCGGCCTGCCCACCTCGGTGACCTTCGACAACTACGTCGAGGCGTTCCGCCGGATGAACATGCCCCGGCTGCTGCTCAACTCGCTGATCGCCACGCTCGGCGGCCTGGTGCTCTCGGTCCTGGCCGCGCTGCTGGTGGCGTACGCGGTGACGAAGCTGCGCTTCCGGGGCGGCAAGGTGATCTTCCTGGTCATCATCGTCACGCTGACGATTCCCAGCCAGGCGATCATCTACCCGCTCTACCAGACGGTCCTGGATCTGGGCATGTCCGGGCAGTACCAGGGGCTGATCCTCGCGTTCGCCGCGTTCGGCCTGCCGCTGGGCACCTATCAGCTGGCCGGCTACTTCCAGCAGGTGCCCGACGAACTGATCGAGGCGGCCCGGGTCGACGGTGCGGGCCACTTCACCATCCTGTTCCGGCTGCTCACGCCGATCGCCGCACCGGCGCTGTCGGCGCTGGCCATCTTCAACTTCGTCTGGATGTGGAACGACCTGCTGCTGCCGTTGGTCATCATGGGTGGCTCGGAGCGCAAGACACTCATGGTCGGGGTGTCCCTGTTGACCGGACAGTACGACGTCTCGGTGCCGCTGGTCAGCGCCGGCCTGATCGTGGCGCTGCTGCCGGTGCTCATCATGTATCTGGTCTTCCAGCGGCAACTCGTCTCCGGCGCGCTGGCCGGCTCGGGCAAGTGAGCGGCAGCACGCCGGATGCCGTCGCGGCCCCCGGGCCCGGTTCCGTCGTCGAACCGGGCCCGGGGGAGCAGCTCTGCTACGTCTACCGGCTGCGTCCCGGGGCGGAGTCGGAGTACGAGCGTCGGCACGCCCGGATCTGGCCGGAGCTGTCGGCACTGCTCGACGAGGCGGGCATCTACGACTACTCCATCTTCCGCCACGACCTGCTGCTCATCTGTGTACTGCGCACCCGGTACGGCTTCGCCCACACGCAGCGGGTCACCGGTGCTTCCCCGGTGCAGGCGCGGTGGACCGCGTCCCTGGCGCACCTGTTCGCCGAGATAGCGGACGCCGACGGCCAGCCGCTCTGGGCGGGACGGGTCTTCCGGCACGACGGCACCGGCTGACCCGTCCCGTTGTGCGCGACGCGGGTCAGCGCCGGCTGGTGGGTTCCGTGTCCAGCGGTGCCGGCACCGTGCCCCCGGCCCCGGCCCCGGCATCAGTGCCAGTACCAGTTCCGGTGTCGGGGCTGGTGTCGGCTCGTCGTTCGCCGAGGGCCAGCGTGACGACGGAGCCGAGCAGGACGATCGCGCCGATCGTGGCGGTCACGGTCAGCCGATCCCCGAGCAGCACCATCGCGACGATGGCCGCGGTGACCGGTTCGACCAGCGCGATGACCGATGCGGTGGTCGCCCGTACCACGGCCAGCCCGGCGAAGAACAGGCTGTACGCGAGCGCGGTGGGAACCGCGCCGAGATAGGCCAGTAGCGCCAGTTCCTGACCGAGGTGTCCCGACGTCGGCAGGAGTCCCTCGACCACAGCCAGCGGTGACAGGAGCACCATGCCCACCGCGAATCCGCCGAGTGCGGTGACGCGCGGGTCGCCCCCGTCGCCGCGTCGTCCCAGCTGCCTGGTCAGCAGCGTGACGGCCGCGTAGCCGAGGGCGGAGAGCAGGGCGTAGCCCAGCCCGAGCAACGGTGCTGCGGCGGTCGTCACGCTGCCACCGGCCACGAGCAGCACCAACCCCGCCAATGCCATCGCGACGGTGGCCGTTGCGACCCGGCCGAGTCGTTCACCCATGAACAGGCGGGCACCGAGCGCGATGAGGACCGGCCCGGAGCCCAGGGTCACCACCGTGGCGACCGCGAGTCCGGCGTACTCGACCGCGGCGAAGTAGGCCGTCTGGTAGACGGCCAGCCCCGCCCCGGTGATCATGAACCGTTGCCACCGCGCCCGGGCGGGTCCACCGGTGGTGGAGGTCGCCGAGCGACGGGTCAGCAGGTGGACTGTCGCCAGCAGCAGCACACCACCGGCGAACCGCCAGAAGGACACGGCGACCGGGCCCAGTCCGCTGGTGTCGTAGAGAATGGCCGCAGCCGCCCCACCCGTTCCCCAGGCGGTTGCGGCTATCGATACGTAGAGGGTTCCCCGTCCTACGGACAGGGTGGAAGCACGAGTCACTGGTTCTCCGTTTGTCGTCGTCTCACGGGCGCAGGGAGCCAGCGCAAGGACCCGGGTGGCTGCACCCGGGGCGAGAAGTGCCGGCCGTCAGTTGGCGGTCGGCGGTGGTGAGACGACGAGGAAACGCATGACCGGAGCCTACCGGCCAGCGCATGGACCGGGCCGGGTGCCGGGTGCATGGACCGGGCCGGGTGCACGGGCCGGGCCGGCACCCGATGGGTACCGGCCGCCCGGATCGGTTCAGACCGCGTACGTCGTTTCAGACCGCGTACGCCACGGAGCCGTCGGCCCGCAGCGGGATCCGGGTCAGTGGCCGGCCGGTCAGGTCGAGCGGGGCCGCGTCGGCCAGGTCGAGGGTGACGCCCAGTCCGGGCTCCTGCGGCAGCGGCAGGAAGCCGCCCTCGCGGCGGACACAGGCGCGGACCGGCCCGTCGGCCAGCTGGTCGTCCAGCGGTGAGTACTCCTGCACCACGAAATTCGGGATGGACGCATCGAGGTGCACCGAGGCCATGGTGAGCAGGGGGCCGAGGCAGTTGTGGGTCACCACGGCGCAGTGGTACGCCTCGGCCAGCGCGGCGATCTTCCGGCCGTGGCTGAGGCCACCCGCCAGCCCGATGTCCGGGCGGACGTACTGCGCGCCGCCCTGGGCCAGCAACTCCTTGAACTCCCAGATGTTGTGCAGCCGTTCGCCGTTGGCGACGGGCACGCCGAGGGCCCGCCGGGCGACCTCCGCCTGGCTGCTGATGCTGTCGATCTGGATCGGGTCCTCCACGAGCAGCGGATGGTGTCGGCCGAGGGCCGGGATGACCGCCTCGGCCTGCAACGGGGTGAGCTTGCGGTGCAGTTCGATGAGCAGGTCGACGTCGTTGCCGACGGTGTCGCGTACGGCCGCCGTGGTGGCCTCGGTCTCGGCCACCAGCCGGGCCAGTGAGAGGTCGCCGTAGTTGGTGGGCAGGGGGTCGAACTTGACGGCGGTGAAGCCGTCGGCGACCGCCTCGGCGGCCTGTCCGGTCAGGGCCTCCGCGCCGGTGCCGGGTAGCAGCAGGTGCAGCCGGATCCGGTCGCGGACCTGGCCGCCGAGCAACTGCCACACCGGTACGCCCAGCGCCTTGCCCTTGATGTCCCACAGCGCGAGGTCGATCGCCGAGACCGCGGCCGACAGGACCGCGCCCCGGAACGGGCCCATCCGGTAGAGGTGGTGCCAGTGGTGCTCGATCCGGGCCGGGTCGGCACCGAGCAGGTAGGGCCGGAAGCTCTCCACCACCGCGTGCACCGCGGTCGGGTAGCCCCAGCAGGCCGACTGGCCGGCACCGACCACGCCCCCGTCGGTGTGCACGGTGACGAAGTGTGCGTCACCCAGCACGACGGACTCGACCTCGGTGATCCTCATATCCCGCCCCCAATTAGAGACAAATAACGGTCACAATCTCGTAGTAGCACTCTTCCATAGCGGTACACCCGTGGTCTAGGCTCGCCACCGAAGGAGCCGGAATACGGCTCATAACTACGCTGGGGGTGTGATGGGTCTCGTCGACGACTACCGGCTGATGACCCGGATCCGTCGGTTCGAAGAGCGGCTGATGGCTCTGAAGGACGAAGGCGAGATACCGGGCTCGATCCACCTGTGCAACGGACAGGAGGCGATCCCGGTCGGGGCGTGCCGGACACTGCGCGACACCGACTACGTGTCGGCCACCTACCGGGGACACGGCTGGGCCGTGGCCCGGGGGGTCGACCTGACGGCGTTGTTCGCCGAGATCATGGGGCGTGACTCGGCGATCTGCGGCGGCCGGGCCGCGTCGCCCTACCTGTCCGACGCCTCCCGACGCTTCGTCGGGGAGAACTCCATCGTGGGTGCCGGCGTGCCCATCGCCGCCGGGGCGGCGCTGAGCGCCAAGCGCGCCGGGGCGGGTGACGTGTCCGTGGTGTCCATCGGTGACGGCGCGATGAACCAGGGCAACGTGCACGAGGCCCTCAACCTCGCCGCCGTACTCGACCTGCCGCTGGTGCTCGTGGTGGAGAACAACATCTACTCCGAGATGTCGCGCATCGAGGACATGGTGCGGGTCAGGCAGTTGGCCGAACGGGCCGCCGGGTACGGCATCCCGGGGCGCGTCGTCGACGGCAACGACCCGGACGCGGTCGCCGGGGCGATGGCCGAGGCGGTCGACCGGGCCCGTACCGGCGCTGGTCCGTCCATCGTGGAGGCCATGACCGAGCGGCTGGTCGGCCACTACAGCGGCGACGCCCAGCACTACCGCCCGGCCGGTGAGGTGGCCGCCGCCCGGGAACGCGAGCCGCT
>NZ_JBHTMP010000092.1:0-21833 GCF_042679305.1 Micromonospora sonneratiae
ATCTGCTCGCTGGGCGGCCTGCCCTGCCTGGCCGGCTACGCCTCGGCGGCATCGCCGACGGTTGACGAGGCGGTGGCCCGGCTGCGGGCGGCGGGGGCGCGACGGGTGGCGGTGGCGGCCTACTTCCTCGCCCCGGGGCGGCTCTACGAGTCGGCTGCGGAAGCGGGCCGGGAAGCCGGGGCGGTGGCGGTGGCGACACCGCTGGCAGGGGTCCCGGAGTTGGCCCGGCTGGTACTGGCGCGGGTCGATGCGGCCCGGCGTGAGCAGGGGCAACGCGATACCGGCCGGTCCGGTGTGGACGCGGCACCCGGAATGCTGCTCCCGCTTGTCGGCCCGAGACGGCCGGGGCCGGTCCGCTGTCCGGTGGCGGCCCGCTGTCCGGAGGCGGTGCGGGCGGTCGGGAAAGCACTCGCCTGATCGCGGTTCAGAATGCGTCGGCCCGAAGATGACCAAGAAAGCACTCGAGTGATCACTGTGAAGAACCAACATGATCACCGAGAAGAACCAACGTGATCACAGGGAACAACCGACATGATCGCGGGCAACGAAAAGTAACGGGTCGAAAGCAGAGAATAAATGCGTCCACTCGAAGGTGGACAATAAAACGCCCTGGGGGAGCGTTCCCCCAGGGCGTTTTCGTGCTGTGGTGGGTTGGTCAGGCAGAGTGAGCGCGTAGGACCCGCAGGCCGCCACGGCGCTTAACAGCGCGACGCTCTTCCTCGCTCATTCCGCCCCAGACGCCGGCGTCCTGACCGGATCCGAGTGCCCACTGGAGGCACTCGTCGGCCACGGAGCAACGCCGGCAGACGGCCTTGGCCTGCTCGACCTGCAGGAGAGCCGGACCGGACGTCCCAATCGGGAAGAACAGCTCCGGGTCCTCGTCGCGGCAGGCAGCATGGTGACGCCAGTCCATGGCGGCAACACTCCTCATTCTGGATGGGTGGCGGTGTATTGCTGGATCGTTCCCATATGCAGACGCGCGGTGCCAATCACGACGGTGTACGCCCATCGTTTTTCGGCGGCGCGTGAGCAGGCTGTTGGGCCCGTGGGACCTGCCGAAGGCTTGTCACAAAAGTGAGCGCGCCCTGGCAATGTCCCGGTAACTCAAGTTCGCTTGTGAATACTTTCACGAACTCTCGCGATGTCAAGGGTAACGCTCAGAAAATGTCCGAGCGGGTGAGCTAGCTCACGACCCCTTTGTCCGGATTTCGGCGCTAGCCGAGATCCGTACTGCCACAGCCGATAGTCAATATAGTACAGTCCGAGCGACATTGCAGACATTTCCGGCATCAGCTTCCTTGTGGTTGGCTGGTACCGCAAGGCCCCAGGTGTCTGGTACCCCAGGGTCAGCAGATTACTCTTAGTGCTGCCGCTACGGATGCAAAACGCACTTTTTCTCGCTCTCCGAGATAGTCCCCATCGAGCTGGAACGCCTGCGGATGGCCTGCCACCAGCGTGAACTCGTCCAGATCGGGGAGGCGAAGCACCTGACGCCCCCGAGGATTGGGATTCCGCGAGAACATTTGCGTAACGGTGCGTGCAGTGCTTGGTACGTGGAGCTGTCGTAGTGCCAGTACGTCCAACCCGAGATCGAAGGATGCGTCTGGATTTGGGTTTATTTCACGTTCGCCGAGATATGTCCAAGGTGCGGTGTTTTGAATGATTACCGTGGCAAGGTCGTTTTCGGCCGGGGCCCCCGGCCGTTCCAGACTGATCGCCGGGTGCCGATGACCGCCCAGGAAGTACTGGCTGATCGTCGCGCGGAGATAGAGCCCGGCGGTGGAGACCTGGCCCCGGCGCCGGGCCCGCTCGACCCGACGCACCACCGCCGCGTCCAGTCCGAACCCCGCGCAGAACGTGAAGTAGCGGTCGTCGGCCCGGCCCAGGCCGATGGTGCGCGACCGGCCCTCCCGCAGGCTCTCCAGGATCACGCTCGTTGCCTCTGGCCACCCCCGGGGCAGGCCGAGCGCGCGGGCGAAGACGTTCGTCGAGCCGCCGGGAACCACCGCCAGGGCGGGCCGCCGCTCGGCGGACGTCCGGTGCCCGTCGATCGTGGCCGGCTCGGCGCTCATCAGGCCGTTGACCACCTCGTTGACCGTTCCATCGCCACCCAGCGTCACCACGAGATCGACGCCGGCGTGGACCGCGTCCCGGGCCAGGGCCACCCCGTGGCCCCGACGGCGGGTGTAACGGACGGTGAGGTCGACCTCGCTGCGCAGCGCCCGTACGAGAACGTCCCGGCTGCGCTCACTGGTGCTGGTGGCCCTCGGATTCACCACCAGGACAGCCCGCATGGCCGGCACTGTACCCCTGACCAGCCGCGGGTATCGTTTCGCCCGTGACCATCGACTCCCCTGCCCTGCCCGGTCCACTGCGCTGGGCGGTCTGGCTGCTCCGAGGTGAGGCGGTCGCCCTCGGGCTGGTGGCGGCGTTCCTGATCTACAAGGACCTGACCGCGTCCGCCTCCACCGACATCGTCTCGGCACTCTTCGTGACCGGATTCGCGATCGGTGGCGCGGCGGCACTGTGGGCGTTGGCCACCGGGCTCGGCCGCCGTCGGGCGGGCGCGCGTGCTCCCGCGATCGTGCTGCAGCTTATGCTCTTCCCGGTCGGCTACTACATGATCGAGGGCGGCCTGGCCTGGTTGGGCGTGCCGCTTATCGTGCTCGGTGCGTTGCTCTGCGGGTTGCTGGTCTGTGCGCCGACCAACCGCGCCCTCGGGGTCGGCTGACCGTACGAGGCTCCGGGTCGGCCGGCGTAAGGGGTCGGCCACCGTATGGTGTCGGTCGACCTACCCCCCCGGGAGGGCCGGTCAGATCCCCGAGACCCGGCGGGTCAACAACGTGATCGTCGCCCGCCCGTCGCGGGTGGTCGCCTCGGCGGCCGTGGTCAGCGCGGTGAGCACCTTCCAGGCGAACGACGACTCGGCCGGGAGCCGGGCGCCTGACACGGTCGGCACCGAGACCTCGACGGTGAGCGCCTCGTCCGTGACGGCGAAGCGGCAGTCGAGCTCGGCATCCGGACCGGCGATGGCCAGGAGCATCGCGCATGCCTCGTCCACCGCGATACGCAGATCCTCGATCTCGTCGAGGGCGAAGTGCAGCCGCGCCGCGAGTCCGGCGGTTGCGGTGCGCAGTACCCCCAGGTAGCCGCCGTCGGCGGGCACGGTAAGCAGCACGACGTCGTCATCGATCGTCGTCTGGGCTGTCAGGTAAGTCACCGGCGCCATCCCCTCGCCTGGGGACTCTACCGGTTCGCCGCGCTGGCCGTCGGCAGGTGGGACGCCAGAGCGCGCAGCGCCGTACCGGTCAGGCGGTAGGGGACCCACTCGTCCAGCGGCGCGGCGTCGATCGCCCGGTAGAAGCCCGCGGCCGGATTCCAGTGGATCATCATCCACTCCAGACGCTGGTAGCCGCGCTGCACGCAGAGGTCGGCCAGGGTGGCCAGCAGCAGTCGACCGGTGCCGGTTCCGCGACCGGACGGCCGTACGTAGAGATCCTCAAGGTAGATGCCGTGGCCACCGGCCCAGGTGGAGAAGTTGAGGAACCACAGGGCGAAGCCGAACGGTTGGTCGTCGAGGTCCACCGCGACGTGACCGAAGAGGGCCGGCTGCGGCCCGAAGAGCGCGGTGTGCAGCCCCTCCTCGGTCAGGTGGCACTGCTCCGGCGCCTTCTCGTACGCAGCCAGTTCATGCACCATCTCGACGATGACCGGCACATCCGAGGGACGTGCCGGCCGGATCGTCGGCACCGGCGGGTGACTCACGCCTGCTTGGTCTCCCAGAAGATCTTCGAGATCTCGTCGATCTTCTGAAGCAGCTCGTCGGCCTTGGCCGGGTCGGTCGTGCCCTTGGCGCCGGTGGCACCGGCGAGCTTGGTGGCCTCGTTGAACAGCTGGTGCAGGTTCGGGTACTTCTCGAAGTGCTGCGGCTTGAAGTAGTCGGTCCACAGCACCCACAGGTGGTGCTTGACCAGCTCGGCCCGCTGCTCCTTGATGATCAGAGCCCGGGTACGGAACTCGGGGTCGGTGTTCGCCTGGTACTTCTCGGCGATCGCCTTGACCGACTCGGCCTCGATCCGGGCCTGGGCCGGGTCGTACACACCACACGGCAGGTCGCAATGGGCGCTCGCGGTGCGGCGCGGGGTGAGAATGCGCGGAAGTCGCATCAGGGCCCTCCAAGGAAGTTCTGCGATGATCCAAGCCGACACTACTACTGTGGTACGTCCCCGGCCGAGCGGAGGTGAAACCTGGTGTCAACGGGTCGGACGGCACCAGGGGTAGGGCCGTTGGGCCCGTTGTTCGCCGTACTCGTGACCGGTCCGTCCATGGCCCCGACGCTGCGGCACGGCGACGCGCTGCTGGTGCGGCGCGGTGGCCGGGCGGTCCGTGCCGGTGAGCTGGTGGTGGCTACCTTCCGTAGCCGCCCGGAGCTGCTGGTCGTCAAGCGCGCGGTCCGCCCGTTGGACGACGGTTGGTGGGTACGCGGGGACAACGAACTGGTCACCGACGACTCCCGGCGGTACGGGGTGGCCGACGTGCTGGGCCGGGTGCTGGTGCGCTACTGGCCGCGTCCGCGATGGTTCGGTTACCGACCGGTATGACCCTGCTCACGGTTCCTGACGCTGGACAACACTATGCTGTCCATTCAGAGGTGCCCGGGCGATCCCCGCAGTGCACCGCCGGTTTGCTGACCCTCGCGCCGAGCCGGCTTGGCCAATCTGCTCGATGCCTGCTGGGAGTCGCCCATGTCACCGTCTACTGTGGAATTCACTGATCGCGTCTTCGGGCTGCACCGCGGCGGGAAGATGGCGATCACCTCGACGGTCCCACTGACCAGCCGTGAGGACCTGTCCCTCGCCTACACCCCCGGGGTCGCCGAGGTGTGCGAGGCGATCGCCGCCGACCCCGCGTTGGTGGCCGACTACACCTGGGCCTCGCGGGCCGTCGCGGTGGTCACCGACGGCTCGGCCGTACTCGGACTGGGCAACATCGGCCCCCGGGCGGCGATGCCGGTGATGGAGGGCAAGGCGGTGCTGTTCAAGCAGTTCGGCGGCGTCGACGCCGTGCCGATCTGCCTCGACACCCAGGACGTCGACGAGATCGTCTCGGTGGTCACCGCGCTCGCCCCGTCGTTCGGCGGCATCAACCTGGAGGACATCAGCGCGCCGCGTTGCTTCGAGATCGAACGTCGGCTCGACGAGGCACTGCCCATTCCGATCTTCCACGACGACCAGCACGGCACGGCGATCGTGGTGCTGGCCGCGCTGCGTAACGCCGCGACCCTGCTCAACCGCAAACTCGGCGACCTGCGGGTGGTGGTCAGTGGGGCCGGCGCGGCCGGGGTGGCGGTGACCCGGATGCTGGTGGCCGGCGGGGTCGACCCCGACGAGGTGGTGGTCTGCGACTCCCGGGGCATCATCCACCAGGGGCGGTCGGACCTCACCGCGCCGAAGGCGGAACTGGCCGTGCTCACCAACGCGGCCGGCCGTACCGGCGACGTCACGGACGCGCTGCGCGGGGCGGACGTACTGATCGGGGTCTCCGGCGGGCAGATTCCCGAGGCTGCGGTGGCCGGGATGGCCCCGGGCGGGATCATCTTCGCGTTGGCCAACCCCACGCCGGAGGTGCACCCCGAGGTCGCCGCCCGACACGTCGCGGTGGTCGCCACCGGTCGTAGCGACTTCCCCAACCAGATCAACAACGTGCTGGCCTTCCCGGGAATCTTCCGGGGTGCGCTGGACGCACGGGCGACCCGGATCACCGACGGGATGAAGGTCGCCGCCGCGGACGCCATCGCCGGGGTGGTCGCCGACTCCCTCCGGGCCGACGCGATCGTGCCGTCCCCACTCGATCCTCGGGTCGCCCCGGCGGTGGCCGAGGCGGTGGCGGACGCGGCTCGCCGCGACGGCGTCACGCCCTGACGTAGGCAAGGGCCCTTTTCGTCGCTTCCTGCCGTGGAAGGGGCCCTTTCCAACCTCCCACCCGGCGGCGTGCGCTGTTAACGTGCTGATCATGTATGCCGCGTACGCAGCCAGGTTCGACACAGACAGCCCGTTGGCCGCGCTCGCCGTCGGTGAGCGGCCCGACCCGGCCCCGCAGGATCCGGACTGGGTGACCGTGCAGGTCCGGGCCAGCTCGCTCAACCACCACGACCTCTGGTCGCTGCGCGGCGTCGGGCTCACCGAGGCCCGGCTGCCGATGATCCTCGGCTGCGACGCCGCCGGGGTCGACCCGGACGGTAACGAGGTCGTCGTGTACCCGGTGGTCGCCGACCCGACCGATCCCCGGGGCGTCTCGATCCTGTCCGAGAACCATCCGGGCACCTTCGCCGAGCGGGTGGCGGTGCCGCGGGCGAACCTCGTACCCCTGCCGGCCGGTATGCCGTTCACCGATGCGGCCTGCCTGCCGACCGCCTGGCTGACGGCCTGGCGGATGCTGACCACCCGGGGGCGGATCGACCAGGCCGACGCGGTGCTGGTGCAGGGCGCCGGGGGAGGGGTGGCGACGGCGGCGGTGGCGCTGGCCGTCGCGTCCGGCAAACGGGTGTACGCGACCAGCCGTGACGCCGGGAAGCGGGAGCGCATCGAGGCGCTCGGGGCGACCGCGCTGGAGCCCGGTGCGCGGTTGCCGGAGCGGGTCGACGTGGTCATCGAGACGGTCGGCGCGGCGACGTTCGACCACTCCATGAAGTCGGCCGCTCCCGGGGCCCGGATCGTGGTCTCGGGCGCGACGGCCGGCTACGAGCCGAAGGTGAACCTCCGGCGGGTGTTCGCCATGCAGTTGGAGATCCTCGGATCGTCGATGGGTACGCCCGGCGAGCTGGCCGACCTGCTGGCGTTCTGTGTCGCCCGTGAGGTTCGGCCGGTGATCGACACCGTCTACGGGTTTTCCCAGGTCGAAGAGGCGTTCGCCCGGCTGGAGTCCGGTGAGGTGTTCGGCAAGGTGGTGCTGGACCACACGAAGTGACCAGCCTCTATCGCTGTCCGGAGTTGATCCAACACGCGCGGTTCGCATCGTGAAAATCTGGACGTTTTCCCATGCGAAAACGGACATGTTCGAGAGTGGTAAGCCTGCGAAAACGCATATCTAAGTCGAGGCAAAAACTCTCTTCAGGAAAACTAAAGACTGGGAAATTCGCGCTTTTGTCGCGCATCCTGATCGAATAGGCACGCCGGGTACAGTCAGGCCGTTCTGCTGCTGATGGCCAACGATGTCTTGTTCGAAAGGATCAGATCTTGAAGTTTTCGGCGGCGCGGAAGGGCGCAAGACGCGCGCCGCGATTCCCTTCGGCGGGATCGCGGCTGACACGACGTCCGGTGCGCTCGACGGTGGTGGGCTTGGCGATCCTCGGCGTCGTGGCGACGGGGGTCGGGGTGGCGGTCGCTGCCAGCGACGGCTCCGGCTCGATGACGGTCACTCAGGACGGTGCGATTGTCGACGGCCAGGAAATCAAGGGATTCGTGCACGTCAAGGCCGATAACGTCACGATCAGGAATTCGACGATCCGGTACGGCGGCGATCACGCGATCCAGGTGTTCGACGGTTCCGTCGGAACGGTGATCGAGGCCACCAGGGTCCACTGCGAGAAGGACCAGACGAACGGCATCGTCTTCGGCGGCTACGTCGCTCGCCGGGTGGAAGTGTTCGGGTGTCGCAACGGTTTCCTGTACTCGGACGAGTCCCCGGCGACGATCATCGACTCGACCTGGAACGGTCAGCCGGTGGAGACGGCGGCAGCCGTCGAGCCGACCGACACACCCGCCCCGGCCAGCGCCGCCCCCAGCGCGACGAAGACCGCGACGCCGAAGCCGTCGACCAAGGCGGCAGGGGCGGATCGACAGCGCTCGGCCGGCACCTTCGACGGCCCCAGCGGATACCCGGGGCCGGACAACACCGGGGTGCCCTCCGGTACGACGCTGCGGCCGTCCGGGTCGATCACCCTGGCCCAGGATGGTCAGGTCGTCAGCGGGCTCAACATCAAAGGCTGTGTACTGGTCACCGCGAAGAACGTGATCATCCGTAAGTCGCGGATCACCTGCGGATCGCCGTACTCGATCAGGACGAAGGATGCCGACAACCTGCTCGTCGAGGATGTCGAGATCAACGGGATGGGTAAGAACACCGCAGCGGTCTGCTGCGGGGAATACACCCTCCGGCGGGTCGAGATATTCAACGTCCTGGACGGCCCGAGACTGGGTGACAACACGGTCGTCGAGCAGTCCTGGATTCACGATCTGGTCCGGGTGGGTAGTTCCCACAATGACGCGCTACAGATCACCGGCGGATCCAATGTCGTCGTACGTGGCAACTCCCTCGAGGTCTACAACTCGACCACCCGGGATCCGCTCAACTCCTGTCTGATGATCGGCTCGACGACGTCACCCAGCGTCTCGAATCTGGTCTACGAGCAGAACTACTGCAACGGTGGGAACTACTCGATCGGGATCCGGTCGGATCTCCGCGCCACCAATATCGCGTTCCGGAACAACGTGTTCGGCCGGAATTGTCGGTACGGAATCATCGCCCGGTCGCAGCATCCCGGCCTTTCCTGGGACAGGGCAACCAACATCTGGGTGGACAGCCGAAAACCAGTGCTTTAGTAACCCTGCTCCAGTGAACCCTGCTTCAGTGAACCCTGCTTTAGTAACCCCTCGGCGGTCGACCAGGCGGCCGCCCACCGTGGACCCGCGCCCCTCGACGCGGGTCCACGGTGCGTGCCGTGGCAGTGGCGGGTACGACGATCGCCAGCCAACTCGAAGTGGTGCTGGAGCGATGACGGCCCGGCTCCGGGGCAGCTTGGGGCGGAGGTGCCGCAGAACTGCGCTCAGAGTCGGTTGTCGAGGTTGGCCAATCCGTCCTGGATCACACCGCTGGCCAGCCGACCCTTTGCCGCCGGATCGCCGTAGAGGGACCAGCGCAGGAAGTCCACCGTCGTGTCGACGACCACGTCGAAGGCGCGGTTGCCGGTCCGTAGCAGCGACTGGCCGTGATCTCCCTGGGGGAGGCTGAGCATCGCCTTGGGCCAGGGCACCCGGTCGTACGCGGCCTTGCCGGAGGCGTACGACACCACGTCGTCCAGCTCACCGTGTACGAAGAGTTGCGGCGCGGTGGGGCCGGCGAACGCCGTACCGACGCCCAGCGCGCTGCCGGCCAGCACGATCCCGGCGTCGAGCCGCTCGTCCCGTCTGGCCGTGAACAGCCCGACAGTGGTGACCCCACCGGCGGAGTGACCGGCTGCGGCCACCCGGTCGGTGGCCAGATGGCCGTTCAGCGGGTCGTCCCGGCGGTCGAGCTTCAGCACCTCGGTCAGCACGTACGAGGCGTCGGCCGGCTGGTTGATCACGTCGAGTACGTCGAACCTGGCCGCGCCCTTGCTGGTATGCGGGTAGGTGGGGGCGACGACGACGAATCCGGCCGCCGCCCAGCGGCTGAGCAGCGCCGCATAGTCGGCCGGTCGACCGGTCAGTCCATGGCTGAACACGACGACCGGGAAGCGCCCGGCGGCCACCCGCGCCGAACGCTGCGGAGTTTCACCGGCCATACCGACAGCGGGGTACCAGACCGTGGTCGGCAGCGGACGCTTCCCGTCGCGGTTGAGCTGCAACTCCCGTACACCGACGGCCGAGGACCTGGCCGGTGCGACGCCAGCCGGAGGGGTGAACGGCTGACCGGTCGTCGCCGGGGCGGTCATCGTTGGCGCAGCCGTGGGTGACTTCGTACCGTCGGCCACGGCTGCCCGTTGGTCGGAACCGGTCGAACAACCGACCAGGCCCACCGCCAGCAGAACGGTGGCCGACAGGGCTGCGGTACGACGTCGAGGCATGTTCAGATTGTGCCCTGCCGACGCACTGCACCGGACCCGCTGCGGATTCAGCCGGTCGGGTCCGGTGGACAGGGCTCAGCCGGCCGGTCCGGGAGCTGTGACCAGCGCTGCTTTCAGCCGGGTGATGTCGTCGCGGTCCTTCGCCCGTCGCGGACGCTCAGGCATCCAGACCGGATACATCTCCTTGAGTTCGATCTGGCTGCGCGGGCAGATCGTCCGACAGGAGACGTCGCCGAGCCGTCCAACCGGGCCGTCCAGCATCCCTTCGGGATAGGGGCTGCCGGCCCATCGGCCGGCCGCACCGACGACCACCCGATCCCGGGCGTCCCGGGCGAGTAGCGCGAAGCTCACCTCGACCCCGTCCTTGACCAGGTCACGCTGCAACTCGGGCGGTACCCGAGGATCGTCGACGAAGCCCCGGTCGTGCAGCGCGCTGGCCAGCCGGTCGGCGTCGGCGGCCCAGCAGAACCAGTCGACGTCGACATGTGGTCGGGTCAGTTCGCCGAGGAAGAAGTCCATCGCCCAGCCACCCCGCAGCCAGACGTCGACCCCGTTTGCTGCGGCAACGTCGGTGATCTCGCCGATGATCCGTAGTTGCCGGCGAGACAGCTCATCGATCATCGATGGCCAGCGTATCCGTCTGATCCTTCCGCCGCACCTGTGAATCACGGGGCCGCTTGCCCAGGTCGGCGACATCGTTCGTCGCCCAACAACCTGTCTGGCGCGTTGTGCCGCAGTACTACGGTCGGCCTCGATCCTCAGAGAGGGAGTCAGTGGGCAAGGAGAGCCGTAGGGCCAGGGCACGCCGCGCGGAATCCACGGTTGGCCCGAGCAGTCGACTGAAGTTTGCCGTGCTCGGCTCCGTCTTCCTGGTGTCCGGATTAGGGTGGGCGATCGCCTGCGGCGCCTACAAGTGGCACCTGGCGACGAAGACGGACCGGCTTCGGGCGGAGGGCGTTCCAGTCACCGCGTCGGTGTGGGACC
Source organism: Micromonospora sonneratiae (assembly GCF_042679305.1). Lineage (NCBI taxonomy): Bacteria > Bacillati > Actinomycetota > Actinomycetes > Micromonosporales > Micromonosporaceae > Micromonospora > Micromonospora sonneratiae. Next base: position 10,808 of record NZ_JBHTMP010000092.1, read on the forward strand.
GGCGAAACAACATGGGGAGAGGCGGCGGGACCGACACCATAGAGGTCTACTACATGTACGGCGGAAACCAGTACCACGCCCGGATTCTCTGCGGGGGGCCGACCGGGTGCCGTTCGGAGCCACCGAAGGAAATGATCCTGCGGGTCGATCCGGCGAGACCCGATGAGTTCCTGGCCAGCAACGGCAACACCGATGACTCGGTGGCGATCTTCAACGCCTGGGGCGGTATTCCGTTCGGACTGCTTGTCGGGGCGATCGGGGGCGTGCAACTGGTCGCGGTATTCAAGACAGGCTCTCCTCGGCGCCGGGTGACGAGCCCGGCTCGCCGTGCCGGCACCGCAGGGTGACTCGGTTCTGGCCTTCGCCCTGCTTCCCCGTCGGCGGCAACCACGAGAAGCATCAATCACCGAGGTTCCCAGTCGATCAGTGCCGGCCCGGCGAAGACCGATCCACCGTGTACGACGCGGTGCCCGACCGCCTCCAGACCGGTCAGGTCGAGACCGTCGAGCACCTCGCGTACGGCCGCCGTGTGGTCGCCGCCCGGCTCGCCGATGTCAGCTTGGCGGCCGGTCCTAGGTTCAGGGCTGGCCGCTGGTTCGGCGACAACCAGAGTCAGGCGTCGTCGTCCTCGTCGTCGAGCCGGGCCAGCCAGGTGGCGAACCGTTCGATCGGCGTTTCGAACTCCGGGTTGATGTCGACGAAGTCCCGTAGGCGCTCACTGAGCCACTCCAGGGTGACCGACTCGTCACCCCGCCGCTCGACAAGCTCCTCGATTCCCCGATCGGTGAAGTACATGGCGTTCTCGTTTCTCGATCAGAAACCCGACCGGCGGTTCGGGGACCAGTCAAGACTGGCCCCCGAACCGCCGGCAGCGGGGCTAATGGGTCACGGGCGGGGGAGAGCCGCCTCGATGATTGCCGCCTGCTCGACGTCGTGCATCTTCGCCGAACCGACCGCCGGGGCGGCAGCCGCCGGGCGGGAGATCCGCCGCAGGCGTACGCCGTCCAGGTGCTCCAGCAGGTTCAGCGCGACGAACGACCAGGCACCCTGGTTGGCCGGCTCCTCCTGCACCCAGGCGAAGTCCTCCGCGTTGGGGTACTGGGCCAGCACCGCCTGGATCTCCGCCACCGGCAGCGGGTAGAGCTGCTCCAGCCGGACCAGGGCGGTGTCGGTGATGCCCCGCTCGGCACGGGCCTGCACCAGGTCGTAGTAGACCTTGCCCGAGCAGAACAGCACCCGCTTGACCGACTCCGGCCGCAGGTCCGCAGTGTCGCGCAGGACCGGCTGGAAGGTGCCGGACGTGAACTCCTCGACCGAGGAGATGCAGAGCTTGTGCCGCAGCAGCGACTTGGGCGTGAAGACGACCAGCGGCTTCCGCTTCGGCGACAGGGCCTGCCGCCGGAGCAGGTGGAAGTAGTTCGCCGGCGTGCTCGGGATGGCGACCCGCATGTTGTCCTCGGCGCACATCTGGAGGAAGCGCTCCGGACGACCCGAGGTGTGGTCGGGGCCCTGGCCCTCGTGCCCGTGCGGCAGCAGCAGCGTCACCGACGACTGCTGCGCCCACTTCACCTCGCCAGAGGAGATGAACTCGTCCACCACCGACTGCGCGCCGTTGGCGAAGTCACCGAACTGCGCCTCCCAGAGCACCAGCGCCTCGGTGTTCTCCACCGAGTAGCCGTACTCGAAGCCCATCGCCGCGTACTCGCTGAGCAGCGAGTCGTGCACGAAGAACCGGGCGTGGTCGCTGGTCAGCGCCGACAGGGGAATGTGGTCCGCGCCGGTACGGGCGTCGACCACGGCCGCGTGCCGCTGGACGAAGGTGCCCCGCCGGGAGTCCTGGCCGGCCAGCCGGACGGTCACCCCGTCGTGCAGCAGCGAACCGATGGCGAGGATCTCGCCGAAGCCCCAGTCGATGCCGCCCTCGACGGCCATCTTGGCCCGCCGGTCGAGCAGCTGCTGGATCCGCTTGTGCGGGGTGAAGCCCTCCGGCAGGGTCGCGTGGGCCGTACCCACCGCGTTCACCACGGAGACGTCCACGGCGGTCTCCACCGCGGGCTCGGGCTCCTCCTCGCGACGCGGGCGGGGTCCCGACTTCGGCAGGGAGGCGGCGTCCCGGGTGGCCTTGAAGACCCGCTCCAACTGGGCCTGGAAGTCGCGCAGCAACTCCTCGGCATCCTCGACGGTGATGTCGCCCCGACCGATCAGCTCCTCGGTGTAGAGCTTGCGCACCGACCGCTTCGAGTCGATGATCGCGTACATCAGCGGGTTGGTCATGGCGGGGTCGTCGCCCTCGTTGTGCCCGCGCCGCCGGTAGCAGACCAGGTCGATCACGACGTCCTTGTTGAACGCCTGCCGGTATTCGAAGGCCAGCCGGGCAACCCGGATCACGGCCTCCGGGTCGTCCCCGTTGACGTGGAAGATCGGTGCCTCGATCATCCGGGCGATGTCGGTGCTGTAGAGGCTGGAGCGCGAGTGTTCCGGCGCGGTGGTGAAGCCGACCTGGTTGTTGACCACCACGTGCACGGTGCCGCCGGTCCGGTAGCCACGCAGCTGGGAGAGGTTGAGCGTCTCGGCGACCACACCCTGCCCGGCGAAGGCCGCGTCACCGTGGACGAGCACCGGTACGACGGTGTAGCCCTCCAGCTTGAGGTCTATCCGGTCCTGCTTGGCCCGGACGATGCCCTCCAGGACGGGGTTGACCGCCTCCAGGTGCGACGGGTTCGCCACCACCGAGACCTTGATCGAGTGCGCGCCGTCCGGGGTGCTGAACTTGCCGCTCTGCCCGAGGTGGTACTTCACGTCACCGGAGCCCTGGGTGCTCCGCGGGTCGAGATGCCCCTCGAACTCGGAGAAGATCTTCTCGTACGGCTTGCCGACGATGTTGGCCAGCACGTTGAGCCGACCCCGGTGGGCCATACCGATGACGACCTCGTCGAGGCTTCCCTCGGCGGCGGCCTCCAGCACCTCGCCGAGCAGCGGGATCAGCGACTCGCCGCCCTCCAGCGAGAAGCGCTTCTGGCCGACGTACTTGGTCTGGAGGAAGGTCTCGAACGCCTCGGCGGCGTTGAGCCGGTTGAGCACGTGCTTCTGCTCGTCCGGAGCGGGCTTCTCGTACTTGCGCTCGATCCGCTCCTGAATCCAGTGCCGCTCCTCCGGGGCCTGGATGTGCATGTACTCCACACCGACCCGGCGGCAGTACGAGTCGCGCAGCACGCCGAGGATGTCCCGCAGCTTCATCCGCTGCTTGCCGGCGAAGCCACCTACCGGGAACTCGCGGTCCAGGTCCCAGAGGGTCAGACCGTGCTGGAGGACGTCCAGGTCCGGGTGCTTGCGGATCTTGAACTCGAGCGGGTCGGTGTCCGCCATCAGGTGACCGCGCACCCGGTAGGCGTGGATCAGCTCGTGCACCCGGGCGGTTTTGTTGATCTGCCCCTCGGAGCTGACCGCGACGTCCCGTACCCAGCGCACCGGCTCGTACGGGATGCGCAGGGAGGTGAAGATCTCGTCGTAGAAGTCGTGACCGCCGAGCACCAGCTCGTGCATCACCTTGAGGAACTCGCCGGACTGCGCGCCCTGGATGATCCGGTGGTCGTACGTGCTGGTCAGCGTGATGATCTTGCTGACGGCGAGGTCGGCGAGGGTCTCCTCGGACATGCCCGCGTACGGCGCCGGGTACTCCATCGCGCCGACGCCGATGATCGTGCCCTGGCCGACCATCAGCCGGGGCTGCGAGTGGACCGTGCCGATGCCGCCCGGGTTGGTCAGCGAGATGGTCGTGCCGCCGTAGTCCTCCATGGTCAGCTCGTTGCGCCGGGCGCGCCGGACCACGTCCTCGTACGCCTGCCAGAACTGGCGGAAGTCCATCTGCTCACAGGCCTTGATCGACGGCACCACCAGGTTGCGGGAGCCGTCCTTCTTGACCAGGTCGATGGCGATGCCCAGGTTGACGTGTTCCGGCTGCACCAGCACCGGCTTACCGTCCGCCTCGGCGAAGGAGTTGTTCATCTCCGGGTGCAGGGCGAGTGCCTTGACCAGCGCGTACCCGAGCAGGTGGGTGAAGCTGACCTTCCCGCCCCGGCCCCGGGTGAGGTGGTTGTTGATCACGATGCGGTTGTCCACCAGCAGCTTGGCGGGCACGGCCCGCACGCTGGTCGCGGTGGGCACGGACAGCGAGGCGTCCATGTTCTGCACGATCTTCGCCGCCACACCACGAAGCGGGCTGGTGGTGGCACCGGACGGAGCGCTCACGGCGGCGGGCTTGGCGGGGGCTGGAGCGGTCTTCACGGACGTCTCGGTTACCTTCGGCGCGGCTTCAATCTTGTTGGTGGGCTGGGGCGGAGCTGGGGGAGCGAGCTTGGCGGCCGGCTCAGCCTTGGGCGCTACCGTCGGCGCCGCGACCGGCTTGGTGTCGGTCGGTGCGGCAGCGGCGGTCGTGGTCTCGACCGTCGGCCGGTAGTCAGCGAAGAAGTCGTGCCAGGCCGGGTCGACACTGGCGGGATCGGCGAGGTATCGCTGGTACATCTCCTCGACGATCCACTCGTTGGGGCCGAAACCCGCAAGTGGGTTCTCCTGAGAAGTCTGCTGGGTCGACACGGCCGGTAATCGCCTCTTTCACGCAGGTTGTGTTTCACGTGGGTATGTCGCCCACGTGGGCCTGGAAGACGGACCCCAGGCTACGCGGTGCACCGGCAGCCAGCATTGGCGCATCCGACCCGTGTCGCGTCTCACACGCGAAAACCAGGAAAGAGTATCTCTTGTTGAACTCTCTGTGCTTGGGGATGCGGGAGGCACCCGCATCCCCAGCGCAAATCAGGAGATATCGCGGGTACGGACGAGCAGGGTGCCGATGACGCCGGTCACCGCCGCGTAGCCGATCAGGATTGCCGCGCCCACCCACTGTGGTGGGCTGCCCGGCAGTTCGTTTCCAGTGATCATCAACTGCGACGCGATGGACGGCACGATCACCTGGAGTTCGAGGATCCAGTCCGCCTTCAGCCATTGCTGAAGGACGACGAAGAGAATGCTGGCTGCCGTCGTGCCGAGCAGGTAGAGCACCACCGCCGTGATGGTGGCACCGATCTGGCTGCGGATGAGCACGCCGAACCCGACACCGAAGATGCCCCAGAGAACGTAGGCCAGCAGGTTCAGCAGGATGGCCTTGATGATCGCCGAGTCACCGAGGTGGTGGTCCACGCCCTCGGAGGACAGGAAGACCATCGTTGCCGGAATGTTGATCGCAGTGGTGATCAGCCAGAAAACGGCCCCGAACAGGGTGGCGGTGACCAGCTTGGCCAGCACCACGGCAGTGCGGTGTGGCGTGGTGAGGAAAGTGGTGGTCGCCGTCTGGTGGTAGAACTCGTTGGTCACCACCACGATGCCCAGCAGCATCACGAAGAGCAGTCCGAAGAACTGTCCCGACGTGTAGAGGTTTGCCGCCTGCACCACGACATCCATTTGGGCCTGGACCTGTTCGACCTGGTCCGGTGGCATTCCCTCGGGAATTTCCATGCCCAACGTGAAGTGCGCGCTGACCGCGTTGAACGCGAAGGCCAGCACCAGCATGACCAGGGCGCCGAGGCCGAACAGCCACCAGGCGTTGGTCGTACGGATCTTCAGCAGCTCGGATCGGACGAGGTTCATCGGATGCCCGCCTTTCCGGCCGTCAGTTCGAGGAAGACCCCTTCGAGGTCGGGGCGTTCGGTGGTGAGTTCGTGCAGCTCGATCTGGCCGGTGAGGGCCGCCCGGCCGACTGCCGGCGCGTCCAGCCCGTCGATCAGGAGTGCACCGTCCTCGGCCTGGGTCACCGTCGCGTTCAACGCGGTCACCGCCTTGGCGAGGTCCTCACCCTGGGGCGTACGGACCCGTACCCGGACGCCGTGCGCCATCGACCCGATCACCTTGTCGACCGGACCCTGCTGGACGAGTCGACCGGCTGCGATGATCACCACATCGTCGGCCAGCAGTTGCATCTCGGAGAGCAGGTGGCTGGAGACCAGCACGGTACGGCCCTCGGCGGCGAGCGCCTTGAGGAAGCCTCGCATCCAGCGGATGCCCTCCGGGTCCAGACCGTTGGCCGGCTCGTCCAACACCAGCACCTGGGGATCACCGAGCATCGCCGCAGCGATACCCAGCCGCTGCTTCATACCGAGCGAGTAGCCCTTGAACTTGCGCTTCGCCGCTGGCGTGAGCCCCACCAGGGCGAGTGCCTCGTCGGCCCGCTCCTTCGGCAGCCCGGCCGCCGCGCAGATCACCCGGAGGTGGTTGATCCCGGTCCGGCCCTTGTGTGCGCTGGACGCTTCCAGCACCGCACCCACGTGCCGCAACGGCTGCTGAAGGTCCGCGTAGCGCTGTCCTCCGAAGGTCGCCTGGCCCGACGTCGGCGTGACCAGGTTGAGCAGCATACGCAGGGTAGTGGTCTTGCCGGCACCATTCGGGCCCAGGAAGCCGGTCACCCGACCGGGCTCGACGGAGAACGACAGACTGTCGACCGCCCGTACGTTGCGGTACTGCTTGGTCAGGCCGGACACGACGATATGGCCGGTCTCGCTGCCGGGGCGTTGTTGCCCGTAGGACATTTGTCTCCTCCCCTGAGGCCGCACCTCATCGGGATGCGACGTTGCTCAGCGTGACGAGTCTAGGAAGCCCGGTCAATCATGAGCAGTGCCGAACTCGGCCTCCTACCCAGGTACGAGGCCTCCTACCCAAGCAGGAGACGACCACCTCGGAGTTGGTGTTCGCAGGTTTTCGCGGCTGATGAACACCCCTAGGGTATCGCGATGTATCGCGTTACTATCGCGGTAGACGACCGCCGTTCCGATCATCCCGATCGGACCGCCGACGAGGGGTCAGGATGGCCAACTGGACTGTGAAAAACCCGCTACGACTCACCGTCGACGATCCGGTCAGCCAGCTCGACGTCCGACTCGTGACGGGCCGGCTTAACGTGGTCGGCACCGACGGTCCGGCCCGGGTGGAGGTCACCCGCGTCGGCCGGATGCCGATCACGGTGGAGTACCACGAGGGTCGGCTGGTCGTACGGCATGAGCGGCACTGGCGCTGGACGGGACTGCTGCCGTGGTTCACGCTGTTCGGCCGGCGGTGGCAGGTTGACGTCTCGATCGCGGTTCCCGCCACGGTCCGAGCCGAGTTGCAACTGGTCGACGGTTCGGTGGTCGCCTCCGGTCTGCACAGGTCCACCACCGTGGAGGTCACCTCCGGGCAGATCACCCTGATGGGCCTGCGTGGTCGTACGACCGCCACCCTGGTCTCCGGGCCGGTGAAGGCCCTCGGAGTCGCCGGTGACCTCGCCATGGAGACCACCTCCGGTGAGTTGATCCTCGCGGACGGCTCCGCAGAACGCATCCGGGCCAACACCGTCTCCGGCGCCATCACCTGTGACCTGGACAACCCGCAGCACAGCGACATCCAACTCAGCGCCACCTCGGGCAGCGTCACGGTCCGCGTCCGTGAGGACAGTGATCTGGCCGTACGGTTGCACACTACCTCCGGGCGGATCACCAGTGCGTTTCCACAGATCCAGCCCGGTGGGCGGTATGCGCTCGGGAAGGAGAGCCGGGGAATTCTGGGCACCGGCGAGGGCCAGCTCTCGGCATCGTCCACCTCGGGTAGCATCTCGCTGCTCGCCCGACCGGTGGACGACGAGTTGGCCGACCCGGCGGCAACCCCGGACCCGTCGGCGATGGTGGAGGAGGCCAGGTGACCGCCGTGTTCAGTCACGGTCGGCTGCGGCTCTACCTGCTCCGGCTTCTCGCTGACGGGCCGAAACACGGCTATGAGCTGATCCGGCTGTTGGAGGACAGGTTCCACGGGCTGTACGCGCCCAGCGCCGGCACGATCTACCCCCGCCTGCAACGGTTGGAGGTCGAAGGCCTGGTGGCGCACACTGCGGCCGGCGGCCGGAAGACCTACGAGATCACCGACGCCGGTCGGGCCGAACTGCGCCAGCGGGCCGGCGAGCTGGCCGACCTGGAATCGGACATCCGGGCCTCGGTGGCGGACCTGACCAGCCTTGCGGACGAGATCCGGGACGAGGTGACCGGGTCGGTACGGGACCTGAAGCGGGAGTTGCGCGAGGCGACCCGGCAGACCCGGGAGGCCCGGCAGACCCGGCGGGGCCGATGGGAGGCGCCCCCGTCGATGCCGGTCCCGCCCGCGCCCTACCAGGGGCAGGAGAGCCTTGCGGAGTTCGACCAGCGGCTGACCGCCTTCGTCGCCGAGATACGGTCGTTGGTGTACGGTCGTCGATTCACCGACGCCCAACTGAGTACGGCCATCCGGGTGCTCGACGGCACGGTCGACGGGCTGCGCCGCCTGCTGCGTTGAGCGCGAACATGACGAGTTGGGCAGCCGCGCCGAGGGGCACTGCCGATCACGGTGGGAGGAGGATCGACTCCCGACGACGTTCTCAGCTTCTCCTCAGGCAATCTCCAGGCGACATGCAGCGGCGGGACGGAGGATGGGGGCATGGCCGCTCCGCAGACCGAGGCACGACTGCTTGTCGTTGAAGACGACCCGAACATCCTCGAACTGCTCTCCGCGAGCTTGCGCTTCGCGGGGTTCGACGTGGCCACCGCCACCAGCGGCAGTGCCGCGGTCACCGCAGCCAGGGAGCGTCGCCCCGATCTGGTGGTGCTCGACGTCATGCTGCCGGACCTCGACGGGTTCGAGGTCATCCGGCTGATGCGGGAGAACGGGACGCGTACGCCGGTGGTGTTCCTGACCGCCCGGGACGCGACCGACGACAAGATCCGTGGGCTGACCCTCGGTGGCGACGACTACGTCACCAAGCCGTTCAGCCTTGAGGAGTTGACCGCCCGGATCCGGGCGGTGCTCCGGCGTACGGCCACGGGCGAGCACGCCCCCTCCCGGCTGACCTTCGCCGACCTGGAGTTGGACGAGGAGACCCACGAGGTGACCCGGGCCGGGCAGCGGGTGCAGTTGTCGCCGACCGAGTTCAAGCTGCTGCGCTACCTGATGCTCAACGCCAACCGGGTGCTGTCCAAGGCGCAGATCCTCGACCACGTCTGGAACTACGACTTCCGGGGTGACGACAACATCGTCGAGTCGTACATCTCCTACCTCCGGCGCAAGATCGACAACACCCAGCCCCGGCTGATCCATACCCTGCGCGGGGTCGGTTACGTACTACGCAAGCCGCCGGCGTGACCGGCAACGGGTTGTTACTCAAGGGACGGTTGCGCGCAACTCCGCTCCGGCTCAAGCTGGTCGCCGCGGTCCTGGCCCTGGTCGCCGCCGCCCTGGTGGTGATCAGCGTGACGACCACCTTCTTCCTCCGCAGCTACCTGGTCGAGCAGCTTGACTCCGAACTCCGCGACTACGTGCACGACCTGGAGACGGAGCTGGAGTGGGTGCTGTCCATCCCGGACGTAAACAAGATCACGGTTGGCCAACCACCCACCGACTTTGTGCTGGTCATTACCGACTCTCAGACTCAACGGGTCAAAGGCGCGGCCTACGACACTGGCCGATTTCGACTGGCTGACCTGCCACCCTGGCCGGAGACCGCCCAGGGGTTCGCCGACCTTGAGGGCGAGCCGCGCACCGTTCGGGCCCGGGACAGCCTGGTCCGCTGGCGGATGCTCTACACCGAGTTGCCCGGCGGTCTGAGGATCGCCGTCGGCCAGAACCTCGTCGACGTCGACCTGGCCGTCAACCGCCTGGTCTGGATCGACGTGCTGGTCGGCGGGGCAGTGCTGATCATGCTGGCGTCGCTGGGGGCGGCGATCGTCCGTACCAGTCTCAAGCCACTGGTGGAGATCGAGCGGACCGCAGCGGCCATCGCCGGGGGCGACCTCAGCAAACGGGTCCCGGATCCCGAGGCCGGTGACCCGGAGCCAACGAGTGAGCTGGGCAGACTCTCCCGGGCGCTCAATGCCATGCTGTCCCAGATCGAGGCGGCGTTCACCGCTCGGGCCGCCTCGGAGACCGCCGCCCGGTCGGCCGAGTCGGCGGCCCGGGACGCGGCCGTGGCGGCGCAGGCGTCCGAGGCGCGGGCCCGTCGCTCGGAGGAGCGCATGCGGCAGTTCGTGGCCGACGCCTCACACGAACTGCGTACCCCGTTGACCACCATCCGAGGCTTTGCCGAGCTTTACCGGCAGGGGGCGGCCGGTTCGCCGGAGGACACCGCGCGGCTGGTGCGCCGGATCGAGGACGAGGCGGCCCGGATGGGGCTGCTGGTCGAGGACCTGTTGTTGCTGGCCCGGCTGGACCGGGAACGGCCGTTGACCCTGGCCCCGGTCGAGTTGCCGGTGCTGGCGGCCGACGCGGTACACGCCGCCCGGGCGGTCGCACCCGATCGGGACATTCGGCTGGATGTGGTGCCGGGGTCCGGATCGCTGGTGGTGTTCGGCGACGACGCCCGGCTCCGCCAGGTCATCGGAAACCTGATGGCCAACGCGATCAACCACACCCCATCCGACGCCCGGGTCACCCTCCGGCTGCGCAGTGAACTGGGCAGCCTGGCCGTCGTGGAGGTCGCCGATACGGGTCCGGGGCTCACCCCGGAGCAGACCGAGCGGGTGTTCGAGCGCTTCTACCGGGCCGACTCTGCCCGTACCCGCCGGGCGGATGGTGCCACCGGTACCGGCCTCGGACTGGCCATCGTCGCGGCACTGGTGGCCGCGCACAACGGCACCGTCGAGGTGGTGGAGACTCCCGGCGGCGGTGCGACATTCCGGGTACGGCTGCCACTTGCCCCGGAAACTGACGAAACAGCTGATTCTCACAGCTAATCTCCAGCCTGAACTCAGGCCTGTTGCAGTACGAGAGAGGATGGTGGAGGGCATGAACGAGTACGAGACCGATCCGCGACGGCCATCGGCCGACGCCGATGCTGAGCCACCGATCCCCATGGACGAGTCGACTCGCGGTGAGCGCGGGCCGGCCGACTCGGAGCCAGCTTCCGCCCCGTCCCCGTCACCGGTGACCCCGCTGCCGTCCGCGCAGCCGGTCAGCCCTGCGTCGCCCGCCCGCCCCGCGCAGCCGG